>JBEVLE010000438.1:0-4159 GCA_040509335.1 Longimicrobiaceae bacterium
TTCGGGCGTGCCCCCGGCTGCGCCGGGGTCGGGCTTCGGCTCCGTAACGCAGCAAACAACGCTGCGTAACGGAGTCGAGCCCGCGCAAACAGCCGCGCGGTCTCGCCCCTTCGGGCCGAAATCCCTCACGCGGGGCCCGGCGCGGCCTCGGGGCACAGCGGGGGCGTCCGGGGATTTCCCGGGCGCCCCCGTGTGTTGTCTCCGATCTTGAGGGCGGATCAGTCGTCCGAGCCGCGGCCGGTCTTTTCCTGGAGCTCGTCGATCTTCTTGGAAGCCTCGGCCTTGGTGAGGTCGTCGCCCACCTTCTCGCCCGCCTCCCCGGCCAGGGTGTTCAGGTAGGAGCGCTGCGCGCCGGTCATGGGCTCGTCCCCGGTGGTCCAGTCGTCCGGGTCCTTGATGGTGTTCCCCTGCGCCGCCTGGTCCTGCGTGTTCCTGTCGGTCATGGTATGCTTTCCCGCGCTGGTTTCGGATCGAGTGCAACCCTCTCGGGCGCAGTCACTTGTAGCACGATCCGTACCAAACAAAAACCGAAGTGGACACCTCCGGGACCCTCACGCCCGTTGCGCGGTACGACACCCGGTCGTCATGTTCAGCGCGTCCGGCGCCTCCCGTTTCGGCGCCGCGGGAGCGGCGGCGCGCCCTCCCGGCCATCTTCATACCCGCCCCCGGAGAACGTCCATGAAGCGATTCGCCGTGCTCGCCGCCGCCGCCCTGCTCGCGGGGTGCAGCGGCAACGCTCCCCCCTCCACGCAGACGGTGCGCAACACCACCAGCATCTCCACCACCGGGGTGGGGGGGAGCGCCACGGCATCCATCGAATCGTACAGCGACGTGGGCGGCTCGGCGCACCGGGTGAGCGCGGCGCCGGACCGCGTGTGGGAGGTGATGCCGGCGGTGTACCAGGGGCTGGGGATCGCGGTGGGCACCAGCATCCCGGACGCCAGGACGATCGGCAACGTCAGGCTGGAGCTGAACCGCGTGCTGGCCGGCCAGCCGCTCTCCACCTTCGTCAACTGCGGCGAAGGCCCCACCGGCTCCCCGCTGGCCGACAGCTACCGCGTGACCATGTCGCTGCTCACCATCCTCGCCCCGGCGGAGACCGGCGCCACCCGGGTGGAGACGCGCGTAAACGCATCTGCCGTCAACCGCGCCGTCAGCGGCGCCACGGTGAACTGCGCCACCACCGGCCGCCTGGAAAGCCTGATCGCCGAGCGCATCAGGAGCCAGACGGGCGCGTAAGGCCGGCAGCCCGAAGCACGCAACGGCGCCCCACCGGGATCTCCCGGCGGGGCGCCGTTCGCTTTTCCGCCGCCCGGGACAGATGAAGCCGGTGTGGCGGGTGAGGGAATGCCTACGCGGATGCCGCCCGGCGCGACCCGTCCGGAGGAGCGGCGCGGTCGCCGGCGCGCGGGCCCAGTGCCTCGGCCAGGTACGCGACGATCAGCGTGTTCAGGGAGACCCCGTCGAGCTCCGCCTGCGCGGACAGCCGCGCGTGCAGGGCGCGGGGCAGCCGCACGCGCAGCTGGCCGCTGTGGGATTGCTGCTCCCGGGGCGGCGGCAGCTCCCACCCCTCCTCCTCGTAGGTCTCGATCGCCAGCTCCAGGGCGGTCTCCAGCTCGGAGATCGCCTGTTCCGGCGTCTGTCCGAACGCGGAAAGACCAGGAAACTCGGGACAGAGCGCAAGGTACGCGTTGTCGGGCCCACTCCAGGCCACGCTGAAGCCGTATCTATTCATCCGCCGCCTCCTCGTTTCCGGTACCCCCTCCGATCACGTCGAGGAGCTGCTTCACCTGGTACTCCTTGGCCTTTCCACGATCGTCCTGGAAGTTCATGACCCGTGGCTCGCCGCTGCGCTTGTAAAGGCGATGGCTCCCCTTCTGCCGGGCGAGGGTGAAGCCGTGGCATTCCGCGAGCTGGCAGAGCTCCTCGAACCGCAGGCCCGCCGGCGCGGTTCGGGCGCGCTGGAGCAGCTTGTCACATTTGCCCATGAGACTCGCGAGCTTGACACCACGGGTGGAACCACGACAAACAAACTCCCCTGCTGCCCCGGGTCTGTCAAGACACGACCGCACCCCCGGGCCCGGGACTTGATACGTCGCCCGCGCCCCGGGCCAGGCACCCCCGACCGACGACCCCATGACCCGCTCCACCCCGCTCCGCGAAAACGGGTAGCCCGCGTGCCCTCGATGCGGCGCGTGGTCACGATCCTGCTGCTCTGGACGGGTGCCTGCTGGCTCGTCATCGGCGGGCTGCTCCGGCCGGTGCTCCCGGGCGGCTGGGCGGCGGTGCTCGCGGCGGCGGCGCTCACCGTGGCCCCGCTGCCGGTGCTCGCGCGGGCCTTCGGCGGCGGCGCGTACCCCTCGGCGGGCACCCGGCTGTGGGTGTTCCGCCCCTTCTGGTACGCGCAGCTCGTGGTGCCGCTGCTGGCGATGGCGGGGCTCGTGGGGGCGCTCGCCGGGCTCCCCTTCGGGGCCGGCGGACGGGCGGGCCGCGCCGCCATGGCGACGGCCGCGTCGGCGCTGGCCGTGCTGGGGGCGTGGGGGTTCGCGGGGACGCGCCGGCTCGTGGTGCGCCGCATGGAGCTGCCGCTCGCGGGGCTCCCGGACGGGCTGGAGGGGTTGCGCGTGGTGCAGCTTTCCGACCTGCACGTGGGGCCGCACACCTCGCGGCGGCAGCTGGCGCGCGTCGCCGCGGCCGTGCGCGACGCCCGGCCGGAGCTGATCGCCGTCACCGGCGACCAGGTGGACGACTACGCACGCGACGTGGAACCGTTCGCGGCGGCCTTCGGCGGGCTGGCGGCGCCGCTGGGGGTGTTCGCCATCCCCGGCAACCACGACGTGTACGCGGGGTGGGCGGCGGTGCGCCGCGGGCTGGAGGCCATGGGGTGGACGGTGCTGGTGAACGACGCTGTGCCGCGCGAGCGGGGCGGCGCGCGCTTCTGGGTGGCGGGCACCGGCGACCCGGCCGGGGCGCAGGTGGGTCGCGGTGGCGGGGCCCTGGCCGCGCCGGACGTGGGGCGCACGCTGGCGCCGGTCCCGCCGGGGGAGTTCGTCCTCGCCCTGGCGCACAACCCGGCGCTCTGGCCGGCGCTCGCGGAGCGCGGGGTGCCGCTGACGCTGAGCGGCCACACGCACTACGGCCAGCTCGCCGCGCCACGGCTGGGGTGGAGCGTGGCCTCGCTCTTCCTGGAGCTGGCGATGGGGACGTACCGCTCCGGCGGGTCCGTGCTTTACATCAACCCGGGGACCAACTTCTGGGGGATCCCGTTCCGCATCGGGACGCCCCCGGAGGTCACCGTCGTCACGCTCCGCCGGGACACGGCGGAGGAGACCGCAGCCTGAACGGGGTGGAACCATGGAGCTGAGCGGAAACACGGTGCTGGTGACCGGCGGCGCGACCGGGATCGGGCTGGCGATGGCGGAGCGCTTCCTCCGGGCGGGGAGCGAGGTGATCGTCTGCGGGCGGCGCGAGGACCGGCTGCGCGAGGCCCGGGACAGGCACCCCGCGCTGCACGCCCGCGTCGCCGACGTGGCGGACGAGGCGGACCGCGCCGCGCTCTTCGAGTGGGCGGCGCGGGAGTTCCCCGCCCTCAACGTGCTGGTCAACAACGCCGGCATCCAGCGCCGCTTCCGCCTCGACGAGCCGGAGGCGTGGAGCGAGACGCGGCGGGAGACCGCGACCAACTTCGAGGCGCCGGTCCACCTGTCGCTGCTCTTCCTCCCCCAGCTGCTCCGGCAGCCGCGCGCCGCGGTGGTCAACGTCACCTCGGGGCTGGCGTTCGTCCCCATGGCCTCGGCGCCGGTCTACTGCGCCACCAAGGCGGCGCTGCACTCCTTCACCCTGTCGCTGCGGCACCAGCTCGCCGGCACGCCGGTGGAGGTGGTCGAGGTGATCCCCCCCGCCGTGAACACCGACCTGGGCGGCCCCGGGCTGCACACCTTCGGCGCGCCGCTGGACGAGTTCGCGGACTCGGTCATGGAGCGCATGGGGCGCGGCGAGCTGGAGATCCCCTACGGCACCTCCGCAACGACCAGCCGCGCCTCGCGCGCGGAGCTGGACGAGGTCTTCCGGCGGATGAACCCCCTCCCGGGATGAGGCGGCTGCGGGCCCGCCCCGGCTGAAACCGGGCGCGGGGCCCCGCCGTACGGACGCCGTCACC
>JBEVLE010000439.1:0-3606 GCA_040509335.1 Longimicrobiaceae bacterium
TGGAGCACCTGGCGCGGCACGGGGTGACGCGCATCGTCCTGGTGCCCTCCCTCCTCCACGCGCTCCTGGATGCCCACCCGGACCTCGCCGGGCGCTGCCCGCGGCTGCGGCTGGTGGTGACCAGCGGCGAGGCGCTTCCCCCCGAGCTGGCGCGCCGCTTCGCGGCGGCGCTCCCGGGCGCGACGCTGCTGAACCTGTACGGCTCGTCGGAGGTGGCGGCGGACAGCACCCACCACGCGCTCGGCGCCGCCGGCGCGGCCGCGGAGGAGCGCGTCGCCATCGGCCGGCCCATCTGGAACACGCGGGTCTACGTGGCGGACGCGGCGATGCAGCCGCTTCCCGCGGGCGCGGCGGGCGAGCTGTACGTGGCGGGGCACGGGCTGGCGCGGGGATACATGGGCAATCCGGCGGCCACGGCCGAGCGCTTCGTCCCGGACCCGTTCGCGCCGGCCCCGGGCGAGCGGATGTACCGCACGGGAGACCGGGCGCGCTGGACGGCGGGCGGAGAGCTGGAGTACCTGGGGCGCGCGGACCGGCAGGTCAAGGTGCGCGGCTTCCGCATCGAGCTGGGCGAGGTGGAGAGCGCGCTGGCGTCGCACCCGGCGGTCCGCGGGGCCGCGGTGGTGCTGCGGGAGGACGCGGGCGCGGAGCGGCGGCTGGTGGGCTACTGGACGTGCGCCGCTGAGGAGGCCCCGGAAGCGGCCGCGCTGCGGGCGCACCTCCGGACGATGCTGCCGGAGTACATGGTGCCTGCCGCGCTGGTGCGGCTGGACGCGCTGCCGCTGACGCCCAGCGGCAAGCTGGACCGGCGGGCGCTCCCCGCGCCGGAGGCCGGGGCGGGCGCGGGGTACGTGGCGCCGCGCGGCGCCACGGAGGAGGTTCTGGCGGGGATCTGGGGCGAGGTGCTGGGGATGGAGCGCGTGGGCGCCGAGGACGGCTTCTTCGAGCTGGGCGGGCACTCGCTGCTGGCCACCCGCGTGGTCTCGCGGGTCGGCCGGCTCTTCGGGGTGGCGCTCCCGCTGCGGGCGATCTTCGAGGCGCCCACCGTGCGGGAGCTGGCCGTGCGGATCGAGGCGCTGCGCAGCGCGGGCACGTCGCCGGCGCCGCCGATGGAGCGGGTGCCGCGGGATGCGCGCAGCGCACTGCCGCTGTCGTTCGCGCAGCAGCGGCTGTGGGTGGTGGACCAGCTGGAGCCGGGGAGCGCCGCCTACAACATGCCGCACGCGCTGCGGCTGCGGGGCGCGCTGGACGTGGCCGCGCTGCGGGCCGCCCTGGACGCGCTGGTGAACAGGCACGAGACGCTGCGCACGGTCTTCGCCGAGCAGGGCGGGGCCCCGGTGCAGGTCGTCCACCCGCCCGCCCCGGTGGCGCTGGTGGAAAGGGACCTGCGCGAGCTGCCGGAGGCGGAGCGCGAGGCCGCTGCCGAGCGGCTGGCGGCCGGGGAGGCGCTGCGCCCCTTCGACCTGGGCGCCGGCCCGCTGCTGCGCTGCACGCTGCTGCGCCTGGGCGACGCCGAGCACGTGCTGTGCTTCACCCTGCACCACATCGTCAGCGACGGCTGGAGCCGCGGCGTGCTCATCCGCGAGGTCTCGGCGCTCTACGGCGCCCTGAGCCGGGGCGAGGAGCCGCGCCTGCCCGAGCTGCCGGTGCAGTACGCCGACTACGCCGTGTGGCAGCGCGAGTGGCTGCGCGGCGACGTCCTGGAAGCGCAGATCGGCTTCTGGAAGGAGCGGCTGGCGGGCGCTCCCCCGCTGCTGGAGATCCCCACCGACCGCGCGCGCCTCCCCGGGCAGAGCCCCCGCGCCGAGAGCCACCCGCTGATGCTCCCGTCCGCGCTGGCGGGGTCGCTGCGCGAGCTGTCGCGCCGCGAGGGAGCGACGCTGTTCATGACGCTGCTCGCCGGGTGGCAGACGCTGCTCGGCCGGTACGCCGGGCAGGAGGACGTGGTGGTGGGCAGCCCCATCTCGGGGCGCAACCGGCACGAGATCGAAGGGTTGATCGGCTTCTTCGTCAACACCCTCGCGCTGCGCGCCGACCTGTCCGGCGATCCCACCTGGACCGGGCTGCTGGGGCGGGTGCGGGCGGCGACGCTGGACGCGTACGACCACCAGGAGCTGCCCTTCGAGCGCCTGGTGGACGAGCTGTCCGCCGAGCGCAGCCTGGCGCACTCCCCCGTCTTCCAGACGATCTTCACCCTGGTGCAGGCCGCCGGGGGCGACGAGCGGCTGGTGCTGGGTGAGCTGGCGCTGGAATCGTTCGGGGCGGGCGAGCGCGTGGCCAAGTTCGACCTGGAGCTGGTCCTCACGGACACCGGGGACGGCCTGGGCGGCATGCTCGTCTACCGGCCGGCGCTCTTCGACGCGGCGACGATCGAGCGGCTGGCGGGGCACCTGGAGGCCGTGCTGGAAAGCATGGCGGCCGAGCCGGGGCGGCACCTCTCCGAAACCTCGCAGCTGCGCGCGGGCGAGCGGGCGCAGCTGCTGGCCGACTCCCGCACGGAGCCCCTGGATCTCCCGGCGGAGTGCGTGCACGAGATGATCTCGGCGCAGGCCGCGCGCACCCCCGGGCTCGTGGCGGTCGCCGACGGCGCCCGGACGCTGAGCTACGCCGGGCTGGAGCGCCGCTCCAACCGGCTCGCGCACCGGCTGCGCGCGCTGGGCGTGGGGCCGGAGGTCCGCGTGGGCGTGTGCCTGGAGCGCGGGGTGGAGATGGTGGTCGCGGTGCTGGGCGTGCTCAAGGCCGGCGGGGTCTACGTCCCGCTGGACCCCGCCTACCCCGCCGAGCGCCTGTCGTACACGCTGGCCGACTCCGGGGCCTCGCTGCTGGTGTCGCAGGGCCGCCTGCCGGAAACGATCTCCGCCTTCCGGGGCGAGGTCCTGTGCCTGGACGCGGACTCCGCGTCGATCGAGGCCGAGCCCGCCGAGGCGCCCGCGAGCGGGGCGGACCCCCGCAACGCCGCGTACGTCATCTACACCTCGGGGTCCACGGGGCGGCCCAAGGGCGTGGTGGTGGAGCACGCCAGCCTGGCGAGCACGCTGCACGCCGTGCGCGACACCTTCGGGATGGCCGCCGGCGAGGTGATGCCGGCGCTGGCCAGCTACGCCTTCGACATCTGGGCCTTCGAGGTCTTCACCCCCCTGCTCACGGGCGGCGAGGTGCGCCTGCTCCCCCGCGAGACCGTGCAGGACGCGGAGCGCCTGGTGCAGGAGCTGACCCGGGTGGACGCGCTGCACGCCGTGCCGGTGCTCATGCGCGAGGTGGTCGCGCGGGTGCAGGCCGGGCCCGGGACGCTGCCGCGCATCCGCAGCGTGTTCGTGGGCGGCGACGCCGTCCCCCCCGACCTGGTGGAGCAGATGCGGAGGGCCTTCCCCGCCGCGCGGCTGTGGGTGATGTACGGGCCCACGGAGGCCACCATCATCGGCGCGGCCGTGCGGCCGGACGCGGGCGGAGCCGGCGGCTGGAAGAAGGTGGGGCGGCCGCTCCCGGGCGTGGGGCTGTACGTGTGCGGAGCCGGCGGCGCCCTGCTCGCCGCGGGGATGCCCGGGGAGCTGTGGATGGGGGGAGGCGGGGTGGCGCGCGGCTACCTGGAGCGCCCGGAGCTCACGG
>JBEVLE010000440.1:0-5673 GCA_040509335.1 Longimicrobiaceae bacterium
AGTCTGGAGACCGCGCTCACATCCCGACCCTTCCGCCCCGCGTCCGCCACCCCCGCGCCCGCCCCCCCCCGCCCCCCCGGCGCGCGCCCCCCGCCCGCCCCCCCCCCCCCCCGCCCCCCCCCGCCCCCGCTCCCCGCCCCCCGCCCCCCCGGCCGCGGCCCGCGCCCCGCCCCGCCCCGGGCGCGGGCGCCCCCCCCCCCCCCCCCCCCCCGCCTCATGCCGGCAGCTCCCGCGCGCGGCGGCGCTCCAGCGCCGCGAGAACGGTGTCCGCGGCGAGCAGCAGCAGCGCCGCGCCCAGGAACCACCCGTAGCGCAGCGGGGGGCCGCCGGCGCCGTCCGGGCGCCGGGCCGCCGCGGGCGCCGACGCGACGTCGCGCAGCAGCGCGGCGACCGCGCCCGGGTCCGATCCGTCGCGGTAGCGCCCGCCGGTCTCGTCCGCGATCTCGCGGAGCATCCCCGGGTCCAGCCGCGACACCGCGGTGCGGCCGTCCACGTCGCGCTTGAAGCCCAGGCGGCGCCCGGTGGTGGGGTCCACGTCCGGCACCGGTCCCCCGCCCTCCGTCCCGAAGCCGAGCGTGTGGACGACGACGCCCGCGCGCTCCGCCCGCCGCACCGCCAGTCCCACCTCGGTGCGCTCCTCCAGCGCTTCCCCGTCGGACATCAGCACCATCACCCGCCCCGCGCTCGCCGAGTCGCCGCCCAGGAGCAGGTCCGTCCCCTGCCGCACCGCGCTCGCCAGCGACGACCCGCCCTGCGTCACGATCTCCGGCGAGAGCGCGTCCAGGTACAGTTCCAGCGCTCCCGGGTCCGCGGTGAGCGGGGTGAGCACGTAGCCCCGCCCCGAGAACACCACCACGCCCAGGCGCCCGCCGGGGAGGCCGTGCGCGATCTGCCGCGCCGCGGCGCGCTCCCGCTCCAGCCGGTCGGGTCGCACGTCCTCCACGAGCATGGAGTTGCTGGCGTCCATCACCAGCACCACCTCCGCCCCGCCCGCCGCGTCGGCGCCCTCGCCCCCGCCGCGCCCCCAGCGCGGGTCCGCCGCCGCCACGCCCAGCGCCGCCGCCGCGGGAAGGAGCAGCGCCGCGCGCGCCCACGGCGCCGCCCCCGGGTCGCGCCCCCCGGACAGCCGCAGCACCAGCGGGTGCTCGCCGAACGCCTCCGCCGCCCGCCGCCGCCGCCGCACCGCGAGCGCGATCCCCGCCCCCACCGCGAGCGGGAGGAGCAGCGCCAGCGGCAGCAGCCACACGCGGAAGAAAGTCACTGAGGGAACAGGGAACAGGGAATAGGGAACAGCCTGCAACGGCGGTTCCCCGCGGACGCCAGCGCGACGCCCGCGTGAGGGATTTCGGCCCGGAGGGGCGAGACCGCGCGGCTGTTTGCGCGGGCTCGACTCCGTTGGCGAGCGTTGTGTGCTCGCCTACGGAGCCGAAGCCCGACCCCGGCGCAGCCGGGGGCACGCCCGAACCCAAGCCGTCCAAAGCAGTTCGAAGTCGTCACGGTCCCACCCCCCGCCGCGACCCCCGCACCAGCCACTCCAGCGCCAGCAGCGCCGCCCCCGCGAGCAGAAACGGCAGGTACAGCTCCGTGTGCCGCGTGTAGCGCCGCACGCTCACCGGCGTCTTCACCATGCGGTCGATCTCCGCGTAGATGCGGCGCAGCGTTTCCGTGTCCGTCGCGCGGAAGTAGCGGCCGCCGGTGCTGGTGGCGATCTCGGTGAGCAGCGCCTCGTCGATGCGCACCGGCAGGTAGGCGTAGCGAAGCCCGGAGGCGGTGCGCGCCACCGGCACCCGCGCCATCCCGTGCGACCCCACGCCGATGGTGAACACCCGCACCCCCAGCGCCGCCGCCGCCCGGGCCGCGTCGCGCGGGTCGATCTCGCCGCGGTTGTTCTCGCCGTCGCTCAGCAGGATCACCACCTTGCTGGCGCCCCCCACCTGCCGCAGCCGGTTGGTGGCCGTCGCCAGCCCCATCCCGATGGCAGTGCCGTCGCGCAGGGCGCCCGGCTCCAGCGCCTGGAGCGCCGAGATCAGCAGCGAGTAGTCGGTGGTGGTGGGCACCTGGGTGAGCGCCTCGCCGGCGAACGCCACCAGCCCGATGCGGTCCGCCCGGCGCCCCGCCACGAAGCGCGCGGTGGTCCGCTTCGCCACCTCCAGCCGGTTGGCCGGGCGGAAGTCCTCCGCAAGCATGGACGAGGACACGTCCATCGCCACCACGATGGCGATCCCCTCCGCGCGCGACTCCGTCACCGAGGCCCCGGTGCGCGGCCGGGCCAGCGCCACCACGAGCAGCGCCAGGGCGAGCACGCGCGCCAATTCCGGGACGCGGGCCCACCACCGCGCCGCGCGCCGCCCGGGGTTCGCCAGCGCCGAGGCCCCCGGGAGCGGGATCGCGGCCGGACGCGTGCGCCGCAGCCACAGCAGGAAGGCCAGCAGCGGCAGCAGGAGGGCGAGCGCCCAGGGGTGCACCAGCTCCACCGTCATCGTCCGACCTTTACAGCTGAACTGCACGGCACTGCTGGACTGCACGGGTCGGGCGTGCCCCCGCTGGCGCGGGGTCGGGCTTCGGCTCCGTAACGCACGAAACAACCGTGCGTAACGGAGTCGAGCCCCGGCAAACAGCCGCCGGGTCTCGCCCCTTCGGGCCGAAATCCCTCACGCGGGGGTGGCGCTGGCGTCCGCGGGCCCCCACCCGGCTCGCACGGGCTCGCCACCCTCCCCCGTTCCGGGGGAGGGGAATCTCCATGCTGACGATCCCCGACCTCCGGCGTGTCGTGCTCCCGCTCCCCCCTTGCGGGGGAGGGGGCCGGGGGGAGGGGGGTCCCGTTCGGCGAGGCGATCCCGAAGCCCACGCCGCCGTTCTCCCCCATCCCCTGCTTGCGCGGGAAGGGGGCCGGGGGGAGGGGGGCCCTCACCGCCCCACCTCCGCCGCGGCGTGTGCATCCGACTCATCGCCTTCGGCGGTGGGCGCGGGCCGGTCGAAGCTCGCCACCCACTCGCGCGCCTGCTGCCAGTGCCGCTCGGCCGCCGCCGGCGAGGAGGCCGCGCCCGCGAACTTCACCGCGTCGGCCTCCGCGAGCAGCGCGCCGACAGCGCGCGCGTCGTCGGCGTCCACGTCCGCGGCGTCCAGCGCGCGCGCCAGCTCCTCCGTGGTCAGGTCGGCGCCCCAGCGCGGGGAGAGCGCGTCCAGGTAGCCGCGCAGCGCCTCCGAGGTGAGCGTGTAGAACCGCTTCCAATCCCCCGCCTCCACCAGCCGCATCCGCCGCGCGAGCTCCAGCGACGCCAGGGCGCGCGCGCGCGGGTCCACGGGCGGCGCGGGCCCGCGCGCCAGGCGCTTCCGCAGCCAGCGGCGCACGAACACCGCCGTCGGCGCCAGGAGCAGCAGGGCCAGCAGCACCAGCACCAGCATCAGCCGCCGGTCCCAGTCCGGGCCCAGCACGTCGTGCGGGCCGCGCGGCTCCACCTTCGCGGTGTCGGCGGGGAGCACGGAGCGCACGAAGGGGAGGCGCAGCGGCACCCGCACCGTGGCGGTGCGGCCGTCCGCGGCCGTCACGCGCACCGTGGCGAGCAGCGGGGGGAGCGCGCCGGGGCGCCAGGCCACCATGGGGTAGGCGGCGGCGAAGTCGCCGGTGGCGGGGTCGCTGGGGCCGCGCGGCGGGCCCACGGGGTGGAGCACCGGCAGGCTGTCCAGGCGCGCGGGGAATTCCACGCGCGTGCCGGGGGGCGCGACGGCCCGCAGGTGCACCCGGAAGCGGTCGCCCACGGTGACGGTGTCCGGCGACACGCCCACCGAGTAGGCCGGCGCGGCGCCGGCGTCCGCGGGGGCGCGCTGCGCCGCGGCGGGGGTCGCGGCGCAGGCGGGGACGAGCGCGAGGACGAGCCGGGCGCGCCGCACGCGGCTCACCGGCGCAGGCGGGTCTCGCGCCGCTGGAAGAACGCCAGCAGCTCCGGGGCGTAGCGCTCGCCGGTGTGCAGCACGATCTCGTCCACGGCGATGCGGCGGAAAAGGCGGCGGGCGCGGTCGCGCTCCTCCGCCGCGGCGCGCGCGTACGCCTCGCGCACGTCGCGGCGGCCGGTGTCCAGCAGCAGCGTCTCGCCCGTTTCCGGGTCCGCCACGCGCAGCAGCCCCATGTCCGGGAGCACCTCCTCGCGGTGGTCCGCAAGGCGCACGGCCACCACGTCGTGGCGGCGCGCCGCGGTGCGCAGCCCGCGCTCGAAGCCCGCCCACTCCCCGCCGAAGCGGAAGTCCGAGAACAGGAACACGATGGAGCGCGAGCGCAGCACCCGCATGGCGTACTCCAGCGCGGCCGCCGCCGCGCTCCCCCGCCCCGCCGGGCGGAAGGCCAGCAGCTCGCGGATCAGCCGCAGCACGTGGCGGCGGCCCTTGCGCGGGGGCAGGAAAAGCTCGATGCCGTCCGCGAACACCAGCAGCCCCACCCGGTCGTTGTTGCGGATGGCCGACATCGCCAGCACCGCCGCCACCTCCGCCACCAGCTCGCTCTTGAAGCGCTCCACCGTCCCGAAGCGCATGGACGCCGAAAAGTCCACCACCAGCAGCAGCGACAGCTCGCGCTCCTCCACGTAGCGCTTCACGTGCGGCACCCCCGTGCGCGCCGACACGTTCCAGTCTATGGTCCGCACGTCGTCGCCGGGCAGGTACTCGCGCACCTCCACGAACTCCAGCCCCTGGCCCTTGAACACGCTCTGGTACTCGCCGCTGAAGCGCGAGTCCACCGCGCCGCGCGTGCGCAGCTCGATGCGGCGCACCTGGCGCAGCACCTCGCGGCTGACGGGGTCGTGGCGTTCGCTGTGTTCGATCATTTCAGTTGCCGGTCGGGTCGGGACGGCTGTGTGGCAGGAGCCGTACCCGTTTCCAGACTGAAAGATTCGGGCGGGTTCGGGCGAATCCCCGGCCGATACTGCCGGCCGGGGACCGCGCTCTATTCTCCTGGACACGAAACGACCGTGTCCAGGAGAACGGAGCCCCGCGGAAACTGCCCCGCGGGTCTCCGCCCTTCGGGTCACGATCGCTTTCGCGGGGCTCTTTGCCATCTCCCCCAGGTGCGCTCGTTGCCGTGCTCCCAGGGGGTCGCCGTCGCTCAGCGGGACGCGAGGCGCCGCAGGAGGTCGGTTTCCTCGGCGGCGTGCTTCAGGGCGCGGACGCGCGCGGCGACGTCGCGGCCGAACACGGCCGAGATCGCCGGGTCCAGGAGGGGGCGCAGCAGCGGCCAGCGCGTCCGGAAGCCGTAGCGGAACACCACCCGCGTCACGCCGCCGCCCGCGTCCTGGAAGAGCCAGGAGCCCGCGAAGTTCTCCAGGAAGAACGGCCCCCGGGTGATCCGCACCGCGACGCGCTCCGGCCGCGCGACCGTCACGTACTCCACCTCCATGGACAGCCCGTTCTTCGCCCGCACCCTCACCCGCACGCCGGGCGCCGCCTCGGTGGCGCCGTCCAGGAAGCGCATCTCGCGCAGGAAGGGGTCCCACTCGGTGCGCACGTAGTAGTCCTGCGCCAGGTCGAAGAGCGCCCCCCGCGGCGCGCGGATCTCCACCGACCGTTCGACGACCGGCATGGCTCACCTCCAGTCGAGATCCTGTAGACGGGACGCCGTTCCGCCGTTCCCATAGTTCCCAGAAGCTGTTCGGGGGGAGACTCGCCGGCAGTTTGGCGAGGCTC
>JBEVLE010000441.1:0-3182 GCA_040509335.1 Longimicrobiaceae bacterium
CCGAGAGGCCGGGGGGCGCTTCGTCGCAGGTCGCGCGGGGGGGCGTGGGCCCCCTCCGGTCACATCCCGCTGAACGGGGTGAACAGCTTGACCATGATGATCGGGACGCCGGGAATGGCGAGGATCCCGATGATCCAGAGGATGATCTCCCAGGTCGCGTACTCGTCCTGCGGCGGGTCCGCGTCCTGACGGATGTCGATGTCGGCCATGGTTCGCTCTCGGGTGTCGCTTCTGCACGGTTGGATCGCCCGCCGGCCGCGGGACCGACGCAAATGATATCAGCCGTCCGCGGGCATGTCCAGCAGGACGGCCTCCGCCGGGGCGGGAGCGGCCTCCGCGGCGTCGTGGAAGGCGCGCCCCTCGTCGGCGAGCCGCTGCACGAGCGGTGCCGGCCGGAAGCGCCCGCCGAAGCGGCGGGCGAGCTCTTCCAGCCCGGAGCGCACCGCCGCGATTCCCAGGCGGTCGGCGTGAAAGAGCAGCCCGCCCTCGGCCGCGGGGAAGCCCAGCCCCAGGAGCGTGGCCAGGTCCACCTCCGCCGCCGAGGCGACCACCCCATCCTCCAGCGCGTGGGCCGCCTCGTTCACCAGGGCGAGGAGCATGCGCGAGCGCATCTCCGCGGGCGCGAATTCCGCGCCGCCCGGCCGCACCGCGCGGCGCAGCGCCTCCGCCGCCCCCGGGGACGGGCGCGGCTCTCCCGCGCGGTCGTAGCGGTAGAAGGCGAACCCATCCGCGCCGCGCCCGCGCTCCCGGCCGGCGAGCGCGGCGAGGAGGGGGGTGGGGCGCATCCGCTCCCCCGGCTCCGCGGCGAGGAAGCGGGCCAGCCGGGCGACGCGCGCGATCCCCAGCTCGTCGGCGAGGCGCAGCGGCCCCATCGCCATCCCGAACGCGGTCATCGCGCCGTCCACCCGCGCCACGGCGGCGCCCTCCTCCAGCAGTCGGAGCGCTTCGTCCACCAGGCGGAGCTGCAGGCGGCCCACCAGGAGCCCGGGCCTGTCGCGCACCGCGAGCGGGGTCTTGCCCAGGCGGCGCGCCAGCGCGGTGGCGGCGGCCGCGGCGGCGTCGGAGGTGGCGTCGCCGCGGACCACCTCCACCAGGGCGCCCCACGCCACCGGCGCGGCGAAGTGCATCCCCACCACCCGCTCGGGGCGCGCGCACCCCTCCTGCACCCGCGACACCCGCGCAGCCGCGCCCGTGGTGACGAGCAGGCAGGCGCCCCGCACGTGCTCCTCGGCCTCGCGGAGGACGGCGCGCCTGCGCTCCTCGTCGTCGGGGACGGCCTCCAGCACCACGTCCACCGTCCCGAACCCGCCGAACCCCAGCGTCCCCACCACGGCCGGCGCGCGCTCCTCCGCCTCGGCGGCGGGGAGCCGGTCCTGCCTCACCCCCTCGCGGAACAGGGCGCGCAGCCGCTCCAGCCCCGCCAGCAGCGCGGCGTGGCGGGTCTCGCGCAGGCGCACCGGGATCCCGGCGGCGGCGAGGAGGTAGGCGACGCCCGTTCCCGTGCGCCCGGCGCCGAGCACCGCGGCCCGCTGGATCCCGGCGGCGGCCTCCGCCGTGTCTTCCGCGCGCGCCGCCTGGCGGAGCGCGAAGGCGTGCAGCAGCCCGCGCGCCTCGCGGCTCGCCAGCAGCTCGCCGAGCGCCTCGGCCTCGCGCTCGAAGGCGCGGTCCAGGGGGAGCGCGAGCCCGTCGGCGACGACCTCCACCGCCCGGCGGGCCGCGGGGCTGCCGGCCCCGGCGCGCGCGAGCTCGCGCCGCATGCGGGCGAAGACCACCCGGCGCCCCGGCGCGGTGTCCTCCACCAGGCGCCGCGCGACGCCGCGGCGGGCGCCGGTGCGCTGCCGCCCGCTGCGGAGCCGCTCGGCCACGAAGCGCCGCACGGCCGCGCCGAAGTCGTCCGCGGGCAGCACGGCGTCCACCAGCCCCAGCCGCTCCGCCTCGCGGGCCGCCACGGAGCTCCCCGTGACGATGAGCCCGAGCGCGTCGCGCACGCCGATGAGCCGGGGGAGGCGGACCGTTCCCCCCAGCGCGGGGACGAGGCCCAGCCGCACCTCGGGAAGGCCGATGCGGGTGCGCGGGGAGGCGGAGGCCAGCCGGTACGAGCAGGCGAGCGCCAGCTCGGCGCCCGCCCCCAGGCACGCCCCGTCCACCGCGGCGAAGGTGGGGACGGCGAGCTGCTCCAGCCGGCGGAGGACGGCCTGCCCGCGGCGGGCGTGGGCCGCCCCCTCCGCGGCGTCGCGGACGCCGCGCAGCTCCTCCAGGTCCACCCCCGCCACGAACACGCCGGGCCGGGCGCTGCGCAGCACCAGGGCGCGCACGCGCCCCTCGCCCGCCAGCCGCCCGGCCTCGGCGAGGAGCCCGTCCAGCGCTTCCAGGCTGGCGTGCGACAGGAAGTTGGAGCGGCTCCCGGGCCGGTCGAAGACCAGCCAGGCGACGTCCTCCTCCAGCTCCAGCCGGAGCGCGTCGGCCCCGGTGTGCGCGGTGTCCACGGAGGTGTGGCTCAGCCGCGGGCGAGGCCGCGGTAGAAGTGCGCGGCCACCTGCGGCGCGGTGGGGACGAGCGGGCGGGAGTGGTCGCCGAGGAGCCATTCCAGCTCGATCTCCTCGATGGCGCCGATCAGCATGCGGCGGGCGAGGGGGACGTCCACGTCGTCGCGGATGGCGCCCTGGGCGCGGCCGCTCTCCAGCAGGTCGTCGATGGCGGCGGCGTAGGAGCGGAGCACGTCGCGCACGGCGCCGCCATAGAACTTGCTGGACTGCCGCGACTCCAGCAGGAGCACGGTGGCGAGGGCGGGCTGCGCCTCGATGCTCTCGAACTGCATGCGGATGAAGGAGGCGAGTCGCTCGTGGAAGGGCGCCTCGGCGCGCAGCACGTCGCGCACCGATTCGCAGAACTCGTTGACCCGCTCGCGGAAGGCGGTGAGCAGCAGGTCGTCCTTGCCGCCGAAGTACAGGTAGATGGTGCCCTCCGCGACGCCCGCCCCGGCGGCGATGTCGCTGATGCGCGCGGCGAAGTAGCCGTGGTCCGCGAACTCGCGCACCGCGGACTCCAGGATCTCCCTGCGGCGGGCCTCGCGCTGCGTGGTGAGTGAGGGCTCATTCATAACCCAATGATACGCCGCGCCCTCCGCGAGCGGCAAGGCCGGGAGCCCCCAAACGACACCGGCCCGCGGACAGATCCGCGGG
>JBEVLE010000442.1:0-5169 GCA_040509335.1 Longimicrobiaceae bacterium
GGCCTGATGGCCGCCCCCGCTGATTTCGCGTGCTGATGCCGGACCGCTCCCGCGGACGCCCGCGCGAGCCCCGCGTGAGGGATTTCGGCCCGAAGGGGCGAGACCGCGCGGCAGTTTGCCGGGGCTCGACTCCGTTACGCACGGTTGTTTCGTGCGTTACGGAGCCGAAGCCCGACCCCGGCGCCAGCCGGGGGCACGCCCGAACCCGCCGTTGACGTCAGCCCGTGATGTTCCTGTTGTTCAGCTTCTCGATGTTGGGAAGCGGCAGGCACGTGGTGCTGCCGTAGGTGCCGCCCTTGGGGAACGCGGTCCCCGTGGCCGGCGTGAGCGCCAGGTTGTAGCGGATGATGTCGCCCAGGTGCTGCCCCTCCAGGAACAGCTCGCGCCGCCGCTCCTCGACCACCTGCGCCTGGATCGCCGCCGCATCGGTGCCGGCGAAGGCCGGGAGCCCCGCCCGCGTGTGGAACATGTTGATGATGCCCACCGCGGACGTGCCGCCCTCCACCTCGGCGATGATGAGCTGCGCCTCGTCCCAGGTGGCCAGCGGGACGCCGGTGGCGAGGGTGGCGTACTTGGTCTGCACCCAGATGCGGTTGCCGTCGGTGGCGTTGCGGCCGGTGTCGGTGACCCGCACCCGCGGGTCGGCCACCCCGCCGAACGCCAGGCTGCGGTAGCTGGGGCCGATGGTGACGGACTGGGAGTTGTTGTTCTGCTCCACCACGCGGTTCTCGCGACGCGAGGCGATGGTGGAGGCGGTGACCGTCTTGGCGTAGTTGGCGGTGACCAGGCGGGCGTCGGCGGCGGCTCCCGCTTTGTCGCCCAGGTCCAGCCTGGCGCGGGCGCGGCCCACGAGCGCCATGTTGAGGATGTCGGCGTTGCCGGCGGCCTGCGCCCCCGCCACGGCCTGGTCGAAGCGGGCGACGGCGCGCCGCAGCACGTCGGCGCGCGGAACCTCGCCGCCGGCCTCGAGGGTCTCGTCCAGGAGCACGCCGGAGCAGAAGCCCTCGCCCAGGAGCAGGTGGCTGTACCCGGAGTACGCGGCGGCGGTGGCGACCATCACGGCGCGGCCGGCGACCTGCTCGTCGGTCCACCCCTGGAGCCTGGACAGGGCGTTCTCCGCGGCCCAGCGGGCGGTGGAGAGCGGGGTGTACACCCCCAGCGTGGTGCAGGTGAACTCGCCGTAGCGCCGGTCGGAGGGGTCCACGGCGCGGCGGTCGTACGGCCAGCGGTCGGCGGTCTGGGTGGCGTCCACCAGCTCCTCGCCCACGATGCCGCCCATCACCACGTAGCTCTGGAAGGCGCACTCGAAGTCGCCGATGGCGCCGCTCAGCAGCAGCGTGGCGTTGGACGGGTCGTTCAGCGCGTCGGCGGGGATGCGGCTGGGGGCTTCCACGTCCAGCAGGGAGTCGCAGGCGGCGAGGACGAGCGCCGCCGCCACCCAGAGCCCCGCGCGGAGGGCGCCGCGCGGGCGCGTCCTCCCCCGGTTCGGTCGGTTGGGATTCATGCCGTTCACCTGGGTTCGTGGGCTAGAAGTTGACGTTCAGCGTGGTCACGAACTGCTGGAGCTGCGGGGTGACGTTCTGCTCCCACTGGGCGCTCCCCGTGCCGCGGGTGCCGCCCAGGAAGGAGGCCTCGGGCTCCAGCCCGGTGTAGTCGGTCCAGGTCCACAGGTTGCGCCCGGCCACGGTGATGGAGGCGCGGCTCGCGCCCAGGCGGCTCGCCCAGCTCCCCGGGAGGGTGTACGTGGCGGACAGCTCGCGGAAGCGGGCGAAGCTGCCGTCCTTGATCAGCCGGTCGGAAAAGGCGCCGCCGCGCTGCACGGTGGCCAGCCACGCGGGGTCGTCCAGGAACTCGGTGGGATAGAAGTTCTCGCGGCAGCGGAAGAACAGGACGCAGCGGACGCGCAGGTTGCCGTCCAGCTTGCTGAAGCCCTGCTTGACGTCGATCAGCCCGTAGATGCGCAGGTTGTTGAACAGCGTCAGCGTGGAGCTGAGCGACCCTTCCCGGCTGGGGGTGGGCCGCCCCAGGTACAGGGTGGGCGCCGTGGCGCACGGCATCTGCCCGCCCGCGCCGTCGTCGCAGATCTCGGAGTTGGCGACGAGGGCGCCGGCGGAGTTGAAGCTGGCGCCCACGATGACCTTGTCGAACCAGGAGCCCACCGGGTACCCCTCGCGGTGCTGCACCAGCGTTCCCGCGGACACGGTGGTGAGCCCCTCGCGCCCCAGGTCGACGACCTCGTTGGCGTTGGTGGCCAGGCTGAAGGTGAAGTCCAGCTGGGCGCGGCGGCCGTTGAGCACGTTGGCGCGGGCCAGGAGCTCCACGCCGCTGCTGTGGATCTCGCCGGCGTTGACGTACTGGGTGCCGGAAAAGCCGCTGGAGGGCGGCACCGGGGTTTCCAGGATGGCGTCGGTGACGGTGCGGTCGTAGTAGGTGAGCTCCAGCCCCAGGCGGTCGTCCAGGAAGCCGGCGTCGAAGCCCACCTCCAGCTCGCCGCTGCGCTCGGGGCCCAGGTCGGGGTTGCCCAGCGACTGCGGGGTCACGGCCGGCTGGTCGCCGCTGCCGGTGATGGGGGCGAAGGTGCGGAGCGCGGCGAAGTTCACCGGCTGCTGGCCGGACTGCCCGTACGCGGCGCGGAGCTTGAGCGTGTTGACGAACGGCAGCGGCCAGAAGTCTTCCTCGCTGAGCACCCAGGTGGCGCTCAGCTTGGGATAGGTGACCAGGTCGAAGTCCTCGCCGAAGGCGCTGTTGTCGTCCATGCGGACGGCGCCGGTGAGGAAGAGCCGGTCGTCGCGCAGCCCGATCTGCTCCTGGATGAAGACGCCCACGGTGGAGGACTCGGCGTAGTCCTCGTCGTTGCGGCGCTCGCCGGTGGTGGCGAGGAGGGTGCGGAGGCCGCGCGCGGGGAAGTCGGCGCCGCGCCCGTACAGGTACTCGGAGTAGCGCCGGTAGTACTGGGCGCCCACGGAGGTGTTGCTGGTGATCCCCTCCAGCGGGGTGACCTCGGCGGTGGCGCTGTAGTCGAAGGTGTTGTAGTAGACGTTGCGGCGGTACATGTCCTTGTAGCCGCGGATCTCGGAGGCGCTGAAGAAGAACTGCATCTCCGGGTCCGCGATGCGCTCCACCAGCTCGACGTCGT
This sequence comes from Longimicrobiaceae bacterium, assembly GCA_040509335.1. Classification (GTDB taxonomy): domain Bacteria; phylum Gemmatimonadota; class Gemmatimonadetes; order Longimicrobiales; family Longimicrobiaceae; genus JAFAYN01. The sequence continues at coordinate 3,137 of JBEVLE010000442.1, forward strand.
CCTGGCTGGTGAAGTCGGTGCCCACGGCGGCCCGGTGCGTCAACCAGCCGAAGGGCCGGTGGGTGAGCTGGATGCCGCCGGTGAAGCGGTCCACGTCCTGCCAGTCCTCGTAGGCGTAGTAGTACGCTTCGGGTGTGGCGCTGTGGAAGCCGTTGCGGGGGGTGTTCAGGTTGGCGGGGTTGGCGAACAGGGTGGTCCAGAACAGCCCGCCGCCGCCGGCTTCCAGCGGGAGGGTGGTGCGCCCGCTGACGTACCCCGCGCTGGCGTTGAGGTCGATGTTGGAGCCGGGGGTGACGGACACGTTGGCGCGGGCGTTGTACTTGCGCGCCACGTTGTTGGGCTCCACGCCCTCGTTGCGCTCCAGCCCGCCGCCCACGAAGTAGCGCACGCCGGAGCCGCCGCCGCTCATGCTGACGTCGTACTCCTGGAGCCGCCCGGTGCCGAAGATGTCGCCGTTGAGCTCGCGGAGCTGGGCGTAGTCGATGGTGGTGACCGGAGCGGTGGCGTTGACGCGCCCGTAGTTGAGCGGGAGCCGCCCAGCGGGGTCGGCGAACCAGTTGGCGCCCTGCTTGACGGAGGCGGTGAAGCGCGGCCTCCCCTCGGAGCCGCGCTTGGTGATGATCTGGATGACGCCGTTGGCGGCCTCGGTGCCGTACAGGGTGGCGGCGGCGGGCCCCTTGATGATCTCGATGCTCTCGATCTCCTCGGGGTTGAAGTCGTTCCACCGGGAGATGGTGCTGGAGCTGAAGCCCTGGTTGATGGGGCCGGTGGCCTGGGCGTTGTTGACGCGCACGCCGTCCACGTAGATCAGCGGCTCCTGGCTGAGCGACAGGCTGGAGATGCCCCGCACGCGGATGCGCGCGCCGCTCCCCACGGTGCCGGAGCCGGGGATGATGACCACGCCGGGGGCGCGGCCGTTGATCAGCTCCTGCACGCTGTTGACGGGCGCGGTCTCCACGACGGTGGAGGCCTGGATCTGGGCGATGCTGGTGCCCACGGCCCGCCGCTGGGTGCCGCCCGCGGTGCCGGTCACCACCAGCGCGTCCAGCGACACGGCGGACTGCCCCAGCTCGAAGCTGGCGGTGGCGGCGCCCCCCTCGGGAACGGTGACGCGCCGCTCGGCGCCGGCGTAGCCGATCAGCTCCACGCGCACGTCCTGCGGCCCGGCTGGGACGGAGGCGAGGGTGTACTCGCCGTTGGTGCTGGTGACCGCCCGGCGCCCGGTGCCGGGGACGCTCACCTGCGCGCCCGCCAGCGGACGCTGGCTCCCGGTCTCGGTGACCCTGCCGCTGACGCTGCCCGTGGCCTGTGCGTGCAGCGGCGGCGCGCCGCCGCCGAGCAGCGCCGCGACCGCGGCGGCAGCCAGCGCCAGCCTTGCCCGTGTGAAGTGGCCCATCGCTGTCCTCCTGGGTGGGGTGACGACTCTGGAGACGGACGGTGCGTACGGAGAGCGTAGGGTGGGGCGTGCCTCCCGGGTGGGGGTGGAGGAAGCATGGGGGCGCGCCCGCAGGGGAGGCGGCCGCGTGGCCCCGGTGCACTGATAACGCGCGGCGGATTGGCTGTCAAATCGCGCCCGGACGCGACCAGTCGCCAATCCCGCGGCCCGCGCCCCGGCCCGCTCCGGAGGAGTCGTGGCGGGGCAGGATCTGCCCGGGCGCGCTCCGGCAGGCTCCGGGTTTGGGGTCGGCCGGGGGAGCCTGCTCCGGCGGTGCGAAACTCGCCGACGCTCCGAGTACAGGCAGGATCACGCTGGCTTCGAACAAACGCACCGCCTGCGCAGCCTCCCCCGACCTCCCAGCGCAGATCCCAGAAAGACAGGAAACCCTCCCCCAGCATTGGGGGAGGGTGGCGAGCCTAGGCGAGCCGGGTGGGGGCCCCCAGCGGACGCCAGCGCGCCCCCCGCGTGAGGGATTTCGGCCCGAAGGGGCGAGACCGCGCGGCTGTTTGCGCGGGCTCGACTCCGTTACGCAGCGTTGTTTGCTGCGTTACGGAGCCGAAGCCCGACCCCGGCGACAGCCGGGGGCACGCCCAAA
>JBEVLE010000443.1:0-4303 GCA_040509335.1 Longimicrobiaceae bacterium
GCCCCGCGTCAGCGGGGCCGGCTCGTTTTTCGGCACCTGCGTGAGGGGATGCGCGCCCGGCAGGGCCGAGACCCCGCGGCGGTTTGCGGGGGCTCGGCGGAGTTACGCACGGTCGTATCGTGCGTTACTCCGCGCGCAGCCCGACCCCGGCGCCAGCCGGGGGCACGCCAAAATCCTTCCGTTGCCGTTGCCCTACTCGTCCGAACCGACCTTGGACCACCCCTCGACGTAGCGCAGAACGGTGTGGTTCTCGACGGAGTTGAACCAGCGGTCGTGCACCTCCCGGCCCTCGGGCGTGCCGGTGAGCCACTCGCGGAACTGGTTGGGGCCGTCCATGTCGGTGTAGTACGCCTCGTTGACGTACTTGGGGCGGTCCTTGACCGGGCGGGGGCTCGCGTAGCTCCCGGCGAACCCGTCCAGCAGCGCCCAGGTCTTGCGGTCCACGCACCCGAACTGCCGCGACGCCACGTCCAGCTTCGCGTCCAGCCACTCGATGAAGGACTGCTCGTTGACACCGCGCCTGACGTCGAACAGGTGGACCACTCGGATCATGGCTTCCTCCCTCGCACGAGTTGGACGAGCTTCCGGATGGGGTCGTAGTGCCGGTCCACCACCCGCTCCTTGAGCGGGATGATGGCGTTGTCGGTGATGGTGATGCCCTCCGGGCACACCTTGGTGCAGCACTTGGTGATGTTGCAGAATCCCACGCCGTACGCTTCCTTGAGCTCGTCCACGCGGTCCTCGGTGTCCAGCGGGTGCATCTCCAGCGCGGCGACCTGCACCAGGAAGCGCGGGCCGATGAACTCGCCGTGCTTGCCGTGGTCGCGCAGCACGTGGCACACGTCCTGGCAGAGGAAGCACTCGATGCACTTGCGGAACTCCTGCACCCGGTCCACGTCGCGCTGGTCCATGCGCCAGGTGCCGTCCGGGGCGTCCGGGGCGCGCGGCTTGAACGGCTTGATGCGCTCCTTGGTGCGGAAGTTCCACGACACGTCCGTCACCAGGTCGCGCAGCGGCGGAAAGGCGCGCATGGGCTCCACCGTCACCGGCCTGGCCAGGTCCAGGTCGCTGAGGCGGGTCATGCACATCAGCCGGGGCATGCCGTTGATCTCCGCCGAGCAGGAGCCGCACTTGCCGGCCTTGCAGTTCCAGCGCACCGCCAGGTCGTTGGCCTGCTCGGCCTGGATCTGGTGGATGGCGTCGAGCACCACCATCCCCTCGGACACCGGGGTGGTGTAGTCCCGGAGCGCGCCTCCCGCGGCGTCGCCGCGCCACAGGCGGAAGGTCGCCCGCTGGCCGGGCGCGGGCGCGGACTCCGTGACCCGCGCCGCCGCGAGCCTGCCCGCGCGCACCGTTTCCTGGCTGGCCGCGGTCGCGGACGCCGCGCCCTGTTCGGTGGCGCTCATGCGTTCTCCTCGATGACCTGCTTGAGCTCCGCCGGCATCGCGGCGATGGGCTCGCGCGTGATCTGCATCTCCCCGCCGGGGCCCCTGCGGACGAGGACGTTGAAGGTGCCGAAGGCGGGGTCCTTGTCCGGGTAGTCGTCGCGGAAGTGCCCCCCGCGGCTTTCCCGCCGCTCCAGCGCGGCGCGCGCGATGGCCTCGGACACCACCAGCAGGTTGGGAAGGTCCAGCGCGGTGTGCCAGCCGGGGTTGTATTCCCGGTTCCCCCCCACCCCCACCCGCGCCGCGCGCTCCCACAGCCCGGCGATCGCCTCCAGCGCCCGCTCCATCTCCTCGCCGCGCCGCACGATCCCCACCAGCTCCTGCATGGTCTCCTGGAGGTCGTGCTGCACCTGGTACGGCCCCTCTACGCCGGCGCCGCGCTCGAAGGGCTCCAGCGCCAGGCGGGTGGCCGCCTCCACCGCCGCGGGGTCCACGCCGGCCTCGCCGTGGCCGCGGGCGAAGCGGGCGGCGTGCTCGCCGGCGCGCTTGCCGAACACCAGCAGGTCGGACAGCGAGTTGCCGCCCAGGCGGTTGGCGCCGTGCAGCCCGGCGGCGCACTCCCCCGCGGCGAAGAGCCCGGGGACGGTGGACATCTGCGTGTCGCCGTCCACCCGGATCCCGCCCATCATGTAGTGGGTGGTGGGGCCCACCTCCATCGCCTCGCGGGTGATGTCGATGTCGGCGAGCTGCTTGAACTGGTGGTACATGCTGGGGAGCTTGCGGCGGATGTGCTCCTCGGCCCCGGGGAGGCGCTCCCGGATCCAGGAGATGTCCAGGTACACGCCGCCGTGGGGGCTCCCGCGCCCCTCGCGCACCTCGCGCACGATGCAGCGGGCCACGTGGTCGCGGGTGAGCAGCTCCGGGGGGCGGCGGGCGTCCTTGTCGCCCTGGGTGTAGCGCCACCCCTCGTCCGGCGAGTCGGCGGTCTGGGCGCGGTAGTTGTCGGGGATGTCGTCGAACATGAAGCGGCGGCCCTCGGAGTTCACCAGGATCCCGCCCTCGCCGCGCACCCCTTCGGTCACCAGGATCCCGCGCACGCTCGGCGGCCACACCATGCCGGTGGGGTGGAACTGCACGAACTCCATGTCCTGGAGCGCCGCCCCCGCCTGGTAGGCCAGGGCGTGCCCGTCGCCGGTGTACTCCCACGAGTTGCTGGTGATCTTGTACGCCCGCCCGATCCCCCCGGTGGCCAGCACCACCGCCCGCGCGCGGAACACGCGGAACTTCCCCCGCTCGCGGTCGTAGACCACCGCCCCGGACACCCGCCCGCCGTCCTGGAGCAGGGTGAGCACGGTGCACTCCATGTGCACGTCGATTCCCCGGTGGATCCCGTGGTCCTGCAGGGTGCGGATCATCTCCAGCCCCGTGCGGTCGCCCACGTGGGCCAGGCGCGGGTAGCGGTGCCCGCCGAAGTTGCGCTGCAGGATGCGGCCGTCCGGGGTGCGGTCGAAGAGCGCGCCCCACGCTTCCAGCTCGCGGATGCGCTCCGGGGCCTCGCGGGCGTGCAGCTCGGCCATGCGCCAGTTGTTCAAGTACTGTCCGCCGCGCATGGTGTCGGCGAAGTGCACCCGCCAGCTGTCGCGGTCGTCCACGTTGCCCATGGCCGCCGCCGCGCCGCCCTCGGCCATCACGGTGTGCGCCTTGCCCAGCAGCGACTTGCACACCAGCCCCACCCTCACCCCCTCGGCCGCCGCGGCGATCGCCGCCCGCAGCCCCGCGCCCCCCGCGCCGATCACCAGCACGTCGTGGTCGTGGCTCTGGAAGTCCGCCATCAGAAGAGCCTCCAGTCCGTCCACACGCCCATGGAGCACATCCGCACGTACAGGTCGGAAAAGGCCACGTTGAACAGGCTGGCCCACGCCCAGCGCATGTGCCTGCCGTTGAGGCGGCTGCACCCCCGCCAGCAGGCGTGCTGCACCGGGTGCCGCGAGGGCTGGTCCAGCCGCCCGCCCACCAGGTGGCGCAGCGAGTGGCACCCCAGCGTGTAGCCGGTGAGCAGGACCACGTTCAGCGTGAGCACCAGCGTCCCCACTCCGATCCCGAACTCGCTCCGGCCGGTGGTCGGGTCGGCGAACCACATCGCTTTCCAGGCGTCGTACGCCAGGATCACCAGGAAGAGCAGGGCGACGTACAGGAAGTAGCGGTGGACGTTCTGGAGGACGAGCGGAAAGCTGCGCTCGCCGATGTAGCTTTTGCGCGGCTCGCCCACGGCGCAGGCGGGCGGGTCGGCCCAGAACGCCTTGTAGTACGCGCCGCGGTAGTAGTAGCAGGTGAAGCGGAAGAGGCCGGGGAAGGGGAGGATGACCAGGGCCGGCGAGAAGGGGAGCCAGCCGGGCCACCACCCCGGTTTGGGGCCCAGCCAAGCGTGCGGCGAACTGCCGAAGAGCTCCGGCGAGTAGAAGGGGGACAGGTACGGGCCGAAGGTGTAGTGCGCGTTCTGGAAGGCGGCCCAGGTGGCGTAGACGACGAAGGAGCCGAGGATCGCGAACACGACCGCGGACTGGACCCACCAGGCGTCGCGGCGGGAGGTCTCGCCGAAGCGGCGCGGGTGGATCAGCACGGGGAGGGTGGACATCGGGCGGTTGCGCTCCTGGTGGGGGTCAGGGCGAACTTCGGGAGGTCCGGCGGGTGGTGTCGGGACAATGATGCTGGGCGGATGTTCACCAGGCAAGGAAAACGAGCCGGCCCCTGGGTTCGGGGCCGGCTCGGTCGAACTGCTTCACGGCGGGTTCGGGCGTGCCCCCGGCTGGCGCCGGGGTCGGGCTTCGGCTCCGTAACGCACGATAAAACTGTGCGTAACGGAGTCGAGCCCGCGCAAACAGCCGCGCGGTCTCGCCCCTTCGGGCCGAAATCCCTCA
>JBEVLE010000444.1:0-2506 GCA_040509335.1 Longimicrobiaceae bacterium
AAGTTCACGCGCGAGAACTTGACCCGGCTCCTGGAGAAGCTCGAAGCTCCCAGCCCTGTACCCCAGGCGTTCTGCGCATGAGTACGTCACCGAACTTGCGTGCAGGAGCACTAAGCGAGCCGGGTGGGGGCCCGGCGGACGCCAGCGCGAACTCCGCGTGAGGGATTTCGGCCCGGAGGGGCGAGACCGCGCGGCTGTTTGCGCGGGCTCGACTCCGTTACGCACGGTTTTATCGTGCGTTACGGAGCCGAAGCCCGACCCCGGCGCCAGCCGGGGGCACGCCCAGACCCGCCGTTCGGCCCGCCGTAAATCACCGCCCCGCGTACTTGAGTCCGCTCCCGGTGTTGAAGAGCACCACGCTGTCGTTCGGCCCCAGCACCCCCATCTGCCGCAGGACGGGAACGGCGGCGGCGGTGGCGGCGCCCTCCGGCGCGCAGAAGATCCCGGTGTCGGCGCCCACGAGCGGCGTCCAGCGGCGCATCTCGTCGTCGGGGATCGCCACGGCGGCGCCTCCGGAAGTGCGCAGCGCGTCCAGGATGAGGAAGTCGCCCACCGCGCGGGGCACGCGCAGCCCGGAGGCGTAGGTCTGCGCGCCCGCCCACAGCTCCGCCTCCGCCGCGCCGGCGTCCCACGCGCGCACGATGGGCGCGCACCCCGCCGCCTGCACCGATACCATCCTGGGGCGCTCCGGCCCGATCCACCCCAGCCGCTCCATCTCGTCGAACGCCTTCCATATCCCCAGCATCCCGGTCCCCCCGCCGGTGGGATAGAGGATGGCGTCCGGGAGCGTCCATCCCAGCTGCTCCGCCACCTCGTAGCCCATGGTCTTCTTGCCCTCCACGCGGTACGGCTCCTTGAGCGTGGACAGGTCGAACCAGCCGTGCTCCAGGACCCCCTCCGCCACGCGGGCGCCGCAGTCGTTGATCAGCCCGTCCAGCAGCTCCACGTCCGCCCCCAGGGCGCGCATCTCCTCCACGATGGGCGTCGGCGTGTCGCGCGGCACCACCACGTGGACCGGCATCCCCGCGGCCGCGGCGTAGGCGGCCGCGGCGCTCCCCGCGTTCCCCGCCGAGGGGAGCGCCAGCTCGGCCGCGCCCAGCTCCCTGGCGCGGGACACGGCCATGCACAGCCCGCGCGCCTTGAACGACGCGGTGGGGTTCCGGCTCTCGTCCTTGATCCACACCCGGCCCACGCCGAGGCGGTCCGCCAGGCGCGGCGTCTCGATCAGTGGCGTCCACCCCTCGCCCAGGCGCACGGCGCTGGCCGGGTCGCGCACCGGGAGCAGCTCGGCGTAGCGCCACAGGTCCGCGGAGCGGCCGGCCAGGTCGTCGCGCGAGAGCGTGCGGGCGATGGCGTCCAGGTCGTAGCGGGCGTAGAGCGGCTTCTGGCAGCACGGGGAAAGGCGCTGCAGCTCCTCGCTCTCGTAGCGGGCGCCGCAGCGGGTGCATTCAAGGTGCGTGGCGCCGCCGGCAGGCTGGGTCATTCTGGGTTTCTCGGGTTCGGATCGGGAGGACTGCGAACGGCTTTGAACGGCGGGTTCGGGCGTGCCCCCGGCTGCGCCGGGGTTCAGCGCCGCGGCGGGCGCACGGCGACCACGGTCTCCGCGGGGCCGCCGCACTCCGGGCAGGCGGCCACGCTTCCCTCGGCGTAGCGGTGGCAGGCGGGGCACAGCGACACCAGCGGGCCCTCGGCCTCCGGCGCGGCGGGGAGGAGGAACGCGCTGCCGTCGGCGGCGGCCATGCGCAGCGAGGGGCCGGTGTAGAAGTGCGCCAGCAGGTCGCGCAGGTCCACCTCGGCGGCGTCGGCGACCACGTCCTCGCGCGTCACGGCGGTGCGGCTGCGGAAGCGGCTGCGCTCGGCGGTCCAGGTGCGCTCCACCCCCGCCTCGGGCGCCAGCGTGGCCGTGAGGCCGCGCGCCTCCAGCGTGAAGGGCACGGCCAGGCGCGCGCGCAGGCGCTCGGCCGCCTCGCGCACCGCCCCGGCGGGGGCGAGCTGGCCGCGGTTCGCGGGGTGGATGGACGGGTCCACGAAGATCGAGGCGCGCGCGTGCGACCAGAGCGGCGTGCGCAGGTCGCCCACGTCGGTTTCCGCCACCGCCGTCAGGTCGTACGGCTGCTGCACCGGGCCCACCTCGATGCGCGTCCCCCGCACGCCGGGCGCGCCCTCCAGGGCATCCAGCAGCGCGGCGGCGAGGAGGTCGCGCCGCTCCCGGTCGGAAAGCGCGGACCAGCGGTCGGGATCGGACAGCTCGGGCCTGGACATCGGTTCTCGGGACTGCGGCGGAGCGAAGGATCGCGGGAGGGGGCAAGATCACCCCCCGGCGACGGGGAGTCAACCGGGGGCGGGGACGCGCGGGGAGGAGGGCCGGCGCGCGGCGACCCGCGACGGCGATCCCGCGGAGGGCCGCGAACGCCGCCCCGGAAGCGTGCCGGGGCGCCCCCGCCGGGGGGGGGCCCCGCGGGCAGGCCCCAGGACCCCCCCCACCCCCCGCCCACCCCCCCCCCCC
>JBEVLE010000445.1:0-7283 GCA_040509335.1 Longimicrobiaceae bacterium
TTTGGGCGTGCCCCCGGCTGGCGCCGGGGTCGGGCTTCGGCTCCGTAACGCAGCAAACAACGCTGCGTAACGGAGTCGAGCCCCGGCAAACTGCCGCCGGGTCTCGCCCCTTCGGGCCGAAATCCCTCACGCAGGGTCCAGCGCGGCGGCCGATCCCCGATCCCCGCCCGGCGCCTGGGGAGCGCGGAAGGCGCCGCCGGTCCGGGCGTTGGCGTCCACCACGCGGAGCAGCATCTCCAGCTCGCGCATCGCTTTGCCGTGGTAGTAGCGGTACACGGCGCCGTACCCCGCCGCCCCGGCGCCGCCCATCCCCAGCGCTCCCAGCGCCGCGCCCGCGGCGACCAGCGGCGCCACGCCGACCGTCGCGATCCCGATCGCCGTGGCGAACAGCACCCCCATCACCCCCGCCGTGCCGGAAACCCCCAGCCCCGCCCACACGTTGCGGCGGATCCCCGTGCGCAGGTCGCCGCGCAGGGTGAGCAGGGTGGCCGTCCGGTCCGGCCGCGGCACCGGGTGCAGCGTCACGTGCACCTGCAGCAGGTCGATCGCCGTCATGGCGGCCGCGAACGGCGTGTGCGAAGTGCTTCCCATCGCCACGCGCGGGAGCTGGAACACCAGGACGCCGCCCTCCACGGGCGATCCCCCCAGCGAGTCCACCAGCGTCATCGTGTACGGGTGCGCGGGGAGCACCCGCTGCATCGCGTCCAGCACCGCCTGCGGCTCCGCCTCGATCTCCCGCGCCACCTCCACGCTCCGCTCCCGGGTGCGCAGCATGCGCGTCCCCGCGCGGTCCACCCACGGGGCGAGCGCCGCCGCGTGCTCGCCGAGCGTGTCCTGCTCCTGCAGCGCCCGGCGGACGTACTCCGGCGAGATCCCGGCCTCCTCCGCCGCCGCCTCGATGTCGGCGCGCTGGAAGCCGCTTTCCGCGTCGGCCTCGGCGCCGCGGCGGGCCGCCAGCGCCCGCGAGTGCCCGTCCACCCGCTCCGCGGCCTCCGCCTGGAGCTGGGCGGCGCGGCGCAGCGCGGCCACGGCGCGCTCTTCGGGGATGGCGCCGGACGCGGACTCCGGTGTGCGCTCCGGGAGGGATGGGGCCATGCGAATCGTCCGGCGGGAGGAGGGGCGGCGTGTGTGCCGGGCCCAAATTAAACGCGCGCAGCCCCTTCCGTCCATCCGCGCCCGCGCCGTCCGGCCGCCGGCGGGGGCCGCGGCCCGCCCCTTGCCGGGCGGGGTCGGACCTCCTTTCGGCTTCTTCCGCTCACCGGGCAGGGCACATGGATCTTGGCAATCGGGTCGTGGTGGTCACCGGCGCCAGCCGGGGCGTGGGCGCGGCCATCGCCGCCGAGCTGGCCCGCGAGGGCGCGTCGGTCTGCGTCAACTACTTCCGCAGCCGGGAGCTGGCGGAGGAGCTGGTGTTCGCCATCCAGGCGGCGGGCGGCCACGCCTTCGCGCACGGCGCCGACGTGACCAGCCCCGAAGAGGTGGACGCCATGATGCGGGCCACGGGCGAGCGCTTCGGCCGGGTGGACGTGGTGGTCAACAACGCGCTCCCCGCGTACAGCTTCGATCCCGGCGCCCCGTACACCCGCATCGAGACGGTGGAGTGGGAGGACTTCGACCGCCAGTTCCAGGGGGCCGTGCGGGCGGTGTTCAACACCACGCGGGCGGCGCTCCCGTACATGAAGGCGCAGCGCTTCGGCAAGATCGTCAACATCGCCACCAACCTCATCTTCAACCCGGTGGTGACGTACTACGACTACACCACGGCAAAGGCCGCGCTCCTGGGCCTCACCCGCAACCTCGCGGCGGAGCTGGGCCCGCACGGAATCCGCGTCAACCTGGTGGCCGGCGGGCTGCTCAGCGTCACCGACGCCAGCCGCGTCACCACCCCCGAAGTGTTCGAGCTGATCGCCGGCTCGTCGCCGCTCCGCGAGGTGGTCACCCCGGCCGATTTCGCGCGCGCGGTCGCGTTCTTCGCGTCGGACTGGAGCAACGCCGTCACGGGGCAGACGATCGCCGTGGACGCCGGGCTCACCATGGCCTGATCCAGATTTGGTTTGACAGAAAGGTTCGGGCGTGCCCCCGGCTGGCGCCGGGGTCGGGCTTCGGCTCCGTAAAGCAGCAAACAACGCTGCTTAACGGAGTCGAGCCCGCGCAAACAGCCGCGCGGTCTCGCCCCTTCGGGCCGAAATCCCTCACGCGGGTCTGGCGCTGGCGTCCGCGGGAACCGGTGACCGGTGGCGGACGGGGGTCGTCATCCGGAGCCGGCTCCGGCAGGCGCTACGCTGCGCGACACTCATTGACGGATCCACGCCCCATGCTCCGATCTCTTCCCACGCTCCTCGCGCTGCTCTGGCTCGCGCCCGCGGCGCTGGCCGCGCAGGAGCCCGCGCCGGCAGGGGCGCGGCCGGCGGCGTTCTGCTTCCGCCCGCGGCCGGGCGACCGCTGCCGCGCCTTCCTGGTCACCGAGCTCTCGCGCGGCGCGCGCGAGTTCGGGCCCTACCGGGGGCTGGAAGACAAGTTCCAGTGGGACTGGGGGGCGATGGTCAACGTGGGCGAGAGGCAGGCGGTGGGCGCCACCTACGTGTTCGGCGAGCCCAAGAACGGGCACCGGGGGGTGAGCCTGCGCTACCGGCGCTGGCTGGGCTCCGGGATCGCGCTGGACGTCGCGCCCGGCGCCATCGTGGTGGGGAACGACTACGACGGCCGGCGGGTGCGGCTGACCGCGCACACGGCGGTGACGCTGGGCGACGTGCTGGGGGTGTTCACGCACGGCGAGAGCAGCCGGGACGGCGGCCAGCTGGGCACCGGCGCCAAGCTGGTGTCGTGGCCGGGGCTGGTCGCCGGCCTGGCCCTGTACTCCCTGATCGCCATCGTCCCCGAGACATGAGCGCGCCCCTCCTCCGCCGCCCGGCCCGGCCCTGGGCCGCCGCCGCGCTCCTGGCGCTCGCCGCGTGCGGCACCGAGATCGTCCTCACCCCCAGCAGGCACCCCGGCTACCTGCTGCTGGAGTTCGTGGACGGCGCCGGCGCCTGCGTCAGGGGCGTGCAGATGGAGTTCGCCATCCCCGGCGAGACCCCCTACCGCGTCACGAACGCCTCCTTCTGCGAGACCGGCGCCGTCGGGCGGCCCGGCGAGTGGACGGTCGCACTGACGCCGCCCGCGGGGTACGCCCTCGCCCCCGGCCAGGCCAACCCGCTGGTGGTGCGCGTCCGCAGGGACGAGACGCAGCGCCTCCGCGTCGTCCTGGCCGCCGCGGGCCGGTAGGCGCCACCGCGGGAGTTGCGGAGCGGCGGCGCGCGCCCGAGCTTTGGGGAGCGCCCGCGAGCCCGGCGCCGCGCCCACGCCCGACCCCCCGCACCCGTGCGAATCCTCGCCATCTCCGGCAGCCTCCGGGCGGTCTCGTCCAACACCGAGCTGCTCCGGGCCGCCGCGCTCCCGCCCGCCGCCGCCGACCTGGGCGCCGGGGTGCCGGCGTGGCGGTGAGCCCCGGCGCCCCCGAGGCGCCCCCCGCGGGCGCGTTCTCGTACGGCGAGCTGCGGTCGGCGCCGGTGCGCGCCACCATCGTGCAGCTGGAGCGGCGCATCCACGAGCGCTTCCCCGGCTCCGGGCTCGGCCGCCTGGCCGGGGAGCTGGCGAGCCTGGCCGCGCAGAACGAGGCGGTGGTGGAGCGCCTGCGGCACCCGCTCTGGTGGCTGCGGACGCTCACCGGCGTGGGGATCGCGGCGGTGCTGGCCGTGTCGCTGTGGGCCGGTAGGCAGTTCGTGCGCATGGCCGCGGGCGGCATCGGCGCCGCGGACCTGGTGCAGGGGATCGACGCCGCCATCAACGAGATGATCTTCCTGTCGCTCGTGGTGCTCTTCCTGGCCTCGCTGGAAACCCGCCTCAAGCGGCGCACCGCGCTGGGCATGCTGCACCGGCTGCGCAGCATCGCCCACGTGGTGGACATGCACCAGCTCACCAAGGATCCCGACCACGCGCTCCGGCCCCTGGGGCCCACGCCCTCCTCGCCCCGGCGCAGCCTTTCCCGCGAGCAGCTGGCCCGCTACCTGGACTACTGCTCCGAGCTGCTCGCCCTCACCAGCAAGCTCGCCGCGCTGCACGCCCAGCACCTGCAGGACCCGGTGGTGCTCGGCGCCGTCAACGACGTCGAGAGCCTCACCGCGGACCTGTCCCGCAAGATCTGGCAGAAGATCACCATCCTGGACACCGCCTGGCCGCTTCCCGTGGACCGCTCGGATCCGCCGGACTGATCGGAACGGCTTTTTACGGCGGGTTCGGGCGTGCCCCCGGCTGGCGCCGGGGTCGGCGCTGGCGTCCGCGAGGGCGGGCCCACTCACCCCCGAAAGCCTTTCCATGAGCGACCTCTTCTACTCCGATCCCGAGCTGTACGACCTGGTCTTCTCGCCGGGTGCGTACGGCCCGTACTACGCCGCCCGGGCGCGCACGGCGGGCGGCCCGGTGCTGGAGCTGGCGTGCGGCACCGGGCAGCTGCTGGTTCCCATCGCCCGGAGCGGTGCGGGCGCCGTCGGCCTGGACCTGTCGGCGCCCATGCTCGCCGCGGCGCGGGTCCGCGCCGCGGCACACGCCGCCGACGTGCGGCTCGTGGAGGGCGACATGCGCGGCTTCGACCTGGGGGAGCGGTTCGCGCTGGTGTACGTAGCCCGCAACTCCCTGCTCCACGTGCACGCCGTCGACGACTTCCTGGCCTGCCTCGCCTGCGTGCGGCGCCACCTGCTCCCGGGCGGCGCCTTCGTCTTCGACGTCTTCAACCCGGACGTCGCGATCCTGGCGCGCCCGCCCGGCGAGCGCGTCCCGGTCATGCGGGTGCGGCACCCCCGCCGCGGCGAGGTCCGCATCGAGGCGACCGGCGACTACGACGCGGCCACGCAGGTCAACCGCGCCGCGTGGCACTTTTCCACGGCCGACGAGCCGGACTTCCTGGTCGCCCCGCTCCACCTGCGCAGCATCTTTCCCCAGGAGCTGCCGCTGCTCCTGGCCGCCGGGGGGATGCGGCTGGAAAGCCGCCACGGCGACCTCGCCGGCGGCGCGTTCACGGCCGGCAGCCGTCAGCAGGTATGCGTCTGCCGCGCGGCATGAGCCCGAACTCGCCGTTCAAAGCCGTAAAACAGGCCTCACGTCCCCGCGTACCACTCGTACCCCCGGTCGCTCCAGTACCCGCCGTTGCGCTCCGCTAGGAACACCACGCGGGTCAGGTACTTGACGCTCTTGTAGCCCAGCTTCACCGGCGAGTGCAGCCGCGCCGGGGCCCCGTGCGCCGGACCCAGCGCCCGGCCGTCGCCGCCGTAGGCCACCAGCGTCTGCGGGTGGGTGGCGCTTTCCAGGTCCCAGCTCTCGTGGTACCCCGCGTCGAACGACTGGAAGTCCACGTAGCGCGCCTCAGGAAGCGCCCCCGCGGCCCGCGCCAGCGTCGCCACCCGCACCCCCGTCCACTCCGTCACCGCCGTCCACCCCTCCACGCAGTAGTGGTTCACCCGCTGCGTCACCCGCGGAAGCCGCATCAGCTCGGGGAGCGTCAGCCGCAGCGGGCGCCGCACCAGCCCCGCCACCTCCAGCGCCCACCGCCCCCGGGCCGCCTCGTCCCACACCGGCACCCGGGGGGAGATGAAGTAGCTCGGCAGCGCCCTCCCGGCCAGCGCCCGGCTCTCCGGCGTGTCCATGGCCGCGTGGCGGAAGAGCACCCTCTCCACCTCCTCGTTCCGCCGCTCCGCCCAGCGGAGGAGCGGCTTCGCCGCCTCCGGTCCCTGCGAGTCGCACGCCGCCAGCAGCGCCGCCAGCGTGGTGCCGCCCAGGCGCAGGAAGCCGCGTCGATCCATCGGGTGCATGGAGGTTCTCCGGCAGGAGGGAGGGCGCCGCCCGGCGCGGGAGGAGGTGGTAGAACGGGCGGGCGTCGCGCGCCTCGGGGGAAAAGCGCTCGCTGTAGCCCCCCGTGAGCATGGAGCGCAGCGAATAGGGGTCCACGGAAAGCACCATGAACACGTGCCCGGCGGCCAGCCCCACCAGCGCCAGCATGAGCAGGAAGTGCCAGTAGCGCGCCCACGCGTAGCCGCCGAAGAGCGCGGTGAGCCCGCCCAGCGACACCGGCTTCCAGATGGCCAGTCCGCTCAGCACGATCAGCGCGGCCACCAGCGGCATGGCGAAGTAGGCCAGCTTCTGGAGGGCGTTGTGCTTCCCCTGGCGCGGGTGGTCGCGCCGCACGAACAGGTAGAACTTCACCATCTCCCACGCATCGCGGGGATCGCCGCGGCGGGGGACCAGGTCGCGCCACTCGCCGTGCAGCCAGATCCACCCCAGGTACACCAGCCCGTTCGCCACCAGCACCCACATCATGGCGAAGTGCCAGTTGCGCGCCCCCGCCAGCCACCCGCCGAAGGTGAGCCAGGCCGGGATGGGCGTGCTCTCCCACGGCCAGCAGCAGAAGCTCTCGCCGCGGCGGGCGAAGCGCGGGTACGCGTTGAAGATGCGCAGCCCCGAGCCCACCATCGCCAGGATCGCCGCCACCGCCACCCAGTGCGTCACGCGGACCACCGGGTGGTGCCGCTCGTGCTCCATGCGCAGCCTCCGTTTACGGCAGGTCGAACTGCGGGCTTGGACGTGTCCCCGGCCGGCGCCGGGATCGGGCTTCGGCCGTCTCCCCCCATGATAACGTGGCGGGGCCCGCGGCGCCCGGGAACATCGGGCGCGGCGCTAAAGCCGGAAGCGATGCCGCCGATACTGGAGTGTGGCCCACCCCGTGGGATCCCAGCCACACTCACCTTGCGAGGAACCGATGAACGCTGTCGCCACCGAGTCCACCTGCATCAAGGGCGGCAAGGAGCAGGACCACGTCGAGGGAGCGGTCACCTCCACCAACCACCGCTGCGAGGCGTACCTGCTCAACAACTGGAACGTGGACATCAGCAGCGTCACCCTGAAGCACACCTCCGGCGACAACGTGGACACCCTCAGCCTGGGGCAGCTCGCCAAGGGGGCGCAGAGCGGCCGCTTCCAGATCCAGTACGTCACGGGGCTGGGCGCCCACCACGACTACTGGTGGATCGAGTTCACCGCCGTCGGCGGCGACAACGCGGGGAAGTGGACGTGCAAGACCAACTTCTACTGCGACCTCCGTTCGAGCGACGACGGCACGGTCGTCCAGATCCAGGTCAGCGCCGGCGACGAGTGCATGTACGTGACCGAGTCCAGCGGGCAGTGCTACGTCTCGCTCCATCACCCGTAGTCGCCGGGCGAGACGCCAGGGAGACGCGAGAGGGGCCGGCCATCCG
>JBEVLE010000446.1:0-9960 GCA_040509335.1 Longimicrobiaceae bacterium
CCCGGCGTGTGCCGGGGCGCCTCGTGCTGTCGGGTGCCGCGCGCTGCCTCAGTCGGCGGCGACGTCGAGCGGGGTCTCCGCCTCGCCGGCCTCGACCAGCTGGAGCGGGAGCACCGAGACCTTCTTGCGGTCCTTGTCCAGGCGGCCGAACTGCACGTGGCCGTCGACGAGCGCGAAGAGGGTGTCGTCGCTCCCGATGCCGACGTTCTGGCCCGGGTGCAGCTTGGTGCCGCGCTGGCGCATGATGATGTTGCCGGCGCGGACGAACTCGCCGCCGAACTTCTTCACGCCCAGGCGCTGCGCGTTCGAATCGCGGCCGTTGCGGGTCGAGCCGCCGCCCTTCTTATGTGCCATGGCCGGTCTCCTTAGCCCAGGTTGATCTCGTTGACGCGGACCTCGGTGAACTTCTGCCGATGTCCCTGCTTGCGCCGGTAGTTCTTGCGCCGCTTGTGCTTGAAGATGATGATCTTCTCGCCCTTGCCGTGCCGGAGCACCTCAGCCGTCACCGCCGCACCGGAAACCAGGGGGGCGCCGACCTTGACCTGGTCGCCCTCGGCGCCGAGGAGGATGTCCTCGAAGCGAAGGGTCTCACCCGGCTCGATGTCGACGGACGGAATGCGAAGCGTCTTACCCGGCTCGGCCCGGAACTGCTTGCCGCCGGTGCGGATGATGGCGTACATGGTTGGTTGGACTCCCGTGATTCGGACGAAAACCGAAACAAATGCAAGCTCTGAATATCGCCGTAAGTGGCGGGTCTGTCAAGCGGAGGAGGGAACAGGGAATAGGGAACAGGGAACAGCCTGCAACGGCGTCGGGCTGGCTGTTCCCTGTTCCCT
The DNA here is from genome assembly GCA_040509335.1 of Longimicrobiaceae bacterium. GTDB lineage: Bacteria > Gemmatimonadota > Gemmatimonadetes > Longimicrobiales > Longimicrobiaceae > JAFAYN01. Next base: position 837 of record JBEVLE010000446.1, read on the forward strand.
TGGGCGGGGCCGGGGCAGTCGGGGTGGATTCCCTGTTCCCTATCCCAGGGCGTACTTCTGCGTGAGGTCCTGCGAGCTGGATCCCGAAACGATCTTGTAGTCGTCCTGCCGGAGCAGCGGGTCGTCGCGGAGCGTCACCTTGACCTTGGTCTCGCGGTCCAGCCGCTTGGCGAAGTCGCGCTCCTCCTCCAGCACGTACAGCGCCACCTCCGGGTGCACCCGGGCCACCAGCGAGCGCTCCTTGCCGTCGGTGGCGGCGCGGCGAACCGCCCGCTCGATCCGCCGCACGATGGTCTCGGGGGTGAAGATGCGCCCGGTGCCGGAGCAGCAGGGGCACGCCTCGGTCTGCGACTGGTAGAGCGACTGGCGGACGCGCTGCCGCGTCATCTCGATCAGCCCCAGCTCGGAGACCTGGAACGCCTTGGTGCGGGCGCGGTCGCGGGACAGGTGCGTGCGCAGCTCCTGGAGGACCCGCTCCCGGTTCTGCTTGGACTCCATGTCGATGAAGTCGCACACGATGATCCCGCCCGTGTCGCGGAGCCGGATCTGCCGGGCGATCTCCTTGGCCGCGTCCAGGTTGGTCTTGAGGATCGTCTTTTCCGGGTCCTTCTTGCCGGTGTAGCGCCCGGTGTTGACGTCGATGGACACCAGCGCCTCGGTGGGCTCGATGATGATGTAGCCGCCCGAGGGGAGGTTGACCTTGCGCTGGAAGGCCTCGTGGATCGCCTTCTCGATCCCCAGCGCGTCGAAGAGCGGCACCGGCTCCTCGTACAGGTGCACCCGCTCCACCAGCGTGGGGTCCACCAGCTCCAGGTACTTGACCACCTCCGCGTGCACGTCGCGGCTGTCCACCGTCAGCGAGTCTACCTTCTGCGAGAACAGGTCGCGGATGATCCCGGCCGTGAGCTTGGCCTCGCGGTGCACCGGCGCGGGGGCGCGGCCCCGCTTGGCCCGCCTCTGGATCTGCTTCCAGGTTCCCATCAGCGAGTTGAGCTCGCGCTGGAAGGTTTCCTGCGTCAATTCCTCGCCCACGGTGCGGACGATGACGCCGCCGGCGCCCTCCGGCAGGATCCCCCGGGCGAGCGCGCGCAGCCGGGCCCGCTCCTCGCGGTCCTCGATCTTGCGCGACACGCCCACGTGGTCCGAGGGCGGGGGCATGAACACCAGGAAGCGGCCGGGGAGCGAGATGTTCGCCGTGACCCGCGGCCCCTTGGTGCTGATGGGCTCCTTGGAAACCTGCACCACCAGCTCCTGCCCCTTCTTGACCACGTCCTGGATGGGCGGGTAGCGGCGGGAGCGCCTGCGGTCCCCCTCCTCCTCGTCCTCCTCCTCGGCGGCGCCGCCGGCCGCGCCGCCGTTGGTCTCCTCCTGCGCAACGTCGCTGACGTGCAGGAAGGCCGCCTTTTCCGTGCCGATGTCGACGAAGGCCGCCTGGATCCCGGGGAGGACCGCGTCCACCTTGCCCAGGTAGATGTCGCCCACCATCCGCCCCGCGTCGGGACGGTCCACCATCAGCTCCACGAGGACGTCGTCCTCGAGGATGGCGACGCGCGTTTCCTTGGCGGTCGTGTTCATCAGGATCTCGCGCTTCACGCCGCCCCCTTCCCCGCGGCGCGGGAGCGGCACGGCCGCTCCACGCACGGTCTTCCCGGGCGGGCGCACACCGGCGCCCGCCTCACCTTGTTTGTCTGCATCCGACACCTTCTTCCGTGCGCCCGCCGGCGCGGGCGCGGCACACGGCCCGCCGTGCCGGCGATCTGCCGGCTCAGGGTGCCCCGGTCCGGGACGGACGTCGCGTCCCGGCGCGCACTGGCTGCCCCGCCCTCGGGCGGTGGCGTGCGTGCCGGCGAGCGGCGTTCCCCCGGGGCCGGTGCGGCACCCGTCGGGCTCTCAGTGAGACAGCTCCTTGAGGAGCTGGCGGGCGATCACCAGGCGCTGGATCTCGCTCGTCCCCTCCCCGATCTCGCAGATCTTGGCGTCGCGCATCATGCGCTCCACCGGGTACTCCTTGGTGTAGCCGTAGCCGCCGTGGATCTGCACGGCCTTGGTGGTCGCGCGCATGGCCAGCTCCGAAGCGAACAGCTTCGCCATGGCGGCCTCCTTGGTGTACGGCTTGCCGTTTTCCTTGAGCCAGGCGGCGTGGTACACCAGGTGCTTCGCCGCCTCGATCTCGGTGGCCATGTCGGCCAGCATGAACTGGATCCCCTGGAACTCGGTGATCGCCTTGCCGAACTGCTTCCTTTCGGTGGCGTAGCGCACCGCCTGCTCGAAGGCGCCCTCGGCGATCCCCAGCGAAAGCGCCGCGATGCCGATGCGCCCCGCGTCCAGCGTCTTCATGAAGTTGACGAAGCCCATCCCCACCTCGCCCAGGACCTGGTCGTCGGGGACGAAGGCGTTTTCCAGGATCAATTCCCGGGTGTCGGAGGCCCGCCACCCCATCTTGTCCTCCTTTTTGCCGGCGCGGACGCCCTCCACGAAGGGAAGGTCGTCCGAGTGGCCGATCCCCAGCTCGCGCGCCCGTTCCAGGTCGGTGGTGGGCTTTGCGACGATGAAGGAGGTGATCCCCTTGCTCCCCTTTTCGCGGTCGGTGACGGCGGTGGCGACGAACACCTCGCCGACGCCGGCGTGGGTGATGAAGATCTTGCTCCCGTTGAGGAGCCAGCCGCCGTCCTGCCTGACGGCCACCGTCTGCGTGCCGCCGGCGTCCGAGCCGGCGCCGGGCTCGGTGAGCCCGAAGCCGCCGAGCACCTGCCCGGAGGCGAGCAGCGGGACGAAGCGCTCCTTCTGCTCCTGCGTGCCGAAGTTGACGATGGGCGAGGTGCCGAGCGTGGTGTGCGCGGACACCGTGATGGCGTGCGAGGCATCCACCTTCGCGAGCTCGTGGATGACGATCATGTAGGCGATGCCGTCCATCCCCGTCCCCCCCAGCTCCTCCGGCCACGGCACGCCGAAGAGCCCCAGCTCGGACATCTTCTTGACGTTCTCCCAGGGGAACTCGCTGCTCTGGTCGAGCTCTCCGGCCACGGGCGCGATCTCGTTCCGGGCGAAATCGCGAACCATGTCGCGGATCATCAGGTGGTTCTCGTCGAAGTAGCGTTCCATGATCGTCCGATGTGGGGCGACGCGTTCGCGCGCGAAAAACGCTGGAATCTAAGCCCGCGCGCCCCGCCCGGAAAGTGACTCCGGGGGCCGCGCGGAGCCGGTCACCCCCGCGCCTCGCCCGCCTGCTCGCCCGTCGCTTCGCGGATCGCCTGCAGGAACGCCTCGCCGTACTGCCGCATCTTTGCGGGCCCCACCCCCGGCACGTCCAGCATCTCGGCCTCGTCGCGCGGGGCGTGCTTCGCCAGCTCCACCAGCGTGCGGTCGGCGAAGACGCAGTACGGCGGGAGCTTTGCCTGCTTCGCCAGCTCGGTGCGCAGCGTCCGCAGCCGCCCGTACAGCTCCGCCTCGCGCGCGTCGGCGGGGCCGGGGCGGTCCTCCACGCGCTTCGCGCGCCGCTCGCGCCGGGCCGGCGCGCGCTCGCCCGCGGCCGCCCCGCTGGCGGCCGGGTGGTCGGGGGCGTGGCGCTTCATCACCTCCAGGAAGGGGTGCCCGAACTTTTCCAGCGTCTTCTGCCCCACGCCGGGGACGGCGAGCATGTCCTCGGGGGTGGCGGGGCAGCGGGCGGCGAACGCCTTGAGCACCGAGTCCGGGAACACGAAGTACGGCGGGATCCCGGCCTTGAGCGCCACCTGCTTGCGCACCTCGCGCAGCTCGGAGAACAGCGCCTCCTCCTGCTCGGAAGGGGGCGCCTCGTCCGCGGCGGCGGAGCGGCGGCGCGGCTCGGCCATCCCCACCGCGGCGGCGACCGCGGCGAGGACTCCCCCGCCCCGCCCCTTGACGCAGTTGTCGCAGGCTCCGCACTCGTCCATCGCGGCGGCGTCGCCGAAGTAGCGGAGGATGAAGCCGCGCCGGCACCCCTCGGCGTAGGCGTAGCGCTGCATCTCCTGGAGCTTGCGGGTGTCCCGCTTCTTCTTGGCCTCCAGCCCCTGCCAGTCGATGGCCAGGCGCTGCACGGGGGTGGAGCGGTCCAGCACCACGATCCCCTCGCCGTTCCACGCGCTCCACTCGATGAAGCCCTCGGCCTCCAGCGCGTCCAGCAGGGGGGCGACGCGGTTGCGGGGCCCCAGGTCGCGCCACTCCAGGTCGGCGCCGCGGTACACGGCCTCGCCGCGCCCGGCCTTCCACAGCTGCCGCAGCAGCGCCACCTCGTCGTCGCGGCCGGCCTCGGCCAGCTCGCGGGTGATGCGCTGCGGCGTGGCGATGAGCCGCACGCGCACGGAGGCGCCGCCGGCGGGGCTGGTCCGCACCAGCCCGTAGTCCTGGAGGATGCGCAGCGCCGAGAACACCTGCCGGTCGCCCTTGAGCCCCAGGGTGGCGGCGAACTCCTGGACGGGGATGCTGAACAGCCCGGACGAGTCCATGCCGGTGCGCAGCCCCTTCATCACGTCCTCCACGACCTTGCGCGGGGGGTTGCTCTGGTCGATGAAGAACTCGTGCGTGAAGCGGTCCGGGTAGGCGTGCAGCAGCACGCACTCCGAGGGCTCGCCGTCGCGCCCGGCGCGCCCGGCCTCCTGGTAGTACGCCTCCAGGTTGCCGGGCATGTTGTAGTGCACCACGATGCGCACGTCGGACTTGTCGATCCCCATGCCGAAGGCGTTGGTCGCCACCACCACGGGGACCTCGCCCTTCATGAACGATTCCTGGATCCGCTTGCGCTCGCCGTCCACCAGCCCGGCGTGGTAGCCCACGGTGCGCGTGCCCACGCCGTTGAGCAGCGAGGTGAGCGCGTCCACGCTCTTGCGGGTGGATGCGTACACGATGGAGGAGCCCTCGCGCCCGCGCAGGAGCTTGAGGAGGAGGCGGTCCTTTTCGGAGTCGTTCTTGGCCCGCAGGACGTGCCAGTTCAGGTTGCGCCGGTCGAAGCCGGTGACCAGCACCTCGGGGTCGCGCAGGTCGAGCTGGCGGACGATATCGCGCCGCACCTCCTCGGTGGCGGTGGCGGTGAGCGCGGCGACGGGCGGGTTGCCCAGCGCCTCGCGCACGCGCCCCAGCCGCAGGTACGACGGGCGGAAGTCGTGCCCCCACTCGGACACGCAGTGCGCCTCGTCCACGGCCAGCAGCGACACGTCGAGCCGGGCGAGCCGGTCCTGGAAGCTTTCGGCGTCGAAGCGCTCGGGCGCCACGTACAGCAGCTTGTACTGCCCCCGCTCGGCGCCGCCCAGCCGCGCGGCCATCTCGGAGCCGCTGAGCGTGGAGTTGATGAAGGTGGCCGGGAGCCCGCGGGCGTCCAGCGTGTCCACCTGGTCCTTCATCAGGGAGATGAGCGGGGAAACCACGATGGTCACCCCCGGCAGCATCATGGCGGGGACCTGGTAGCACAGCGACTTGCCGCCCCCGGTGGGCATCACCGTGAGCGAGTCGCGGCCGGAAAGCACGTTGCGGATGGCCTGGTCCTGCCCCGGCCGGAAGTCCGGGTATCCCCACCCCCGGTGCAGGACCTCGCGTGCGCGGTCGAGCGTCGGGTCGGCGGCGGGGGCGGCTGGGGGGGCTTCGAAGGCCATCTCTGGGCGCGGGAAGTTCACGAAGTTGTCGAGGTCTGGCGCGGCAGCCTGTACACGGAAGGGGACGGGAGGGTCCGCGGGTGCGGCGTTCCTGCGAGTCTCGGCACGCGGGGCGCCGGGCTTTCGCGCTCCGGCGGCCCCGCACACCGTCCAGAATCCGTACACCGGCACGAGAACCCGCGCCGCCGCTGCACAATCGGCCCTCCGACGGCATGGTACCGTACGATTCTTTTACACTCCGCCCGCCCCGCGCGGACGGCGCCGAATCCAGGCAACAACCTGCCGCGCAATTACTTGCGCGACTTTTCCGGGATGGGCCCGCCACCTGCCATGTACGGGTCCGACAGCGGCCGTGGCGCGGCGAGCGAATGCCGTGCCCCCGTGCGGAAGAGCCGCAGGCCGAAACACCCCCCGGAGACACCATCCAATGAAGACCGTCCGCATCGCCCTCCCCGCAACCGCCCTCCTCGCCTTCGCGGCCGCAGGCTCCGCCACCGCCCAGGAACAGACCGTGGGCTACGAGGTGCAGGCCGTGAGCGAGATCTCGTTCTCGGGCTCGCCGTCGCTCGTCATCGGCCAGGCGACGGCGGGGACCGGGCTGACCTCCGCGAGCGCCGGGGCCAGCTACGCCCTCACCACCAACCAGAGCGGGATGAAGATCACCGCCCAGCTCGGCGCGGCGCTCCCGGACCACGTGGTCCTTTCGGTGAGCCTGGAGGCGCCCTCCGGCGGGACCAGCGCCGGGACCGTGGCGCTTTCCGACGCCGTCGCCAAGGACGTGGTCACCGGGGTGTCCACGGTGAACGAGTCCGGGCTGGACGTGACCTACACGCTGGCCGCGGGCGTGGCCGCGGGCGTCGTGCCCGCCGGCACCGTGCAGGTGATGTACACGGTGACCGCCGCGCTCTGAGCCCTGCCGTTCGCGGTCCGGGGCGGGGCGACGTCGCCCCGCCCCTTTCGTTTCCCACCCGATCCACCTCCCATCGATCCCATGAACAGGCTGTCCGGGGCCGCCCTCGCGGCCGCGCTCCTCCTCGCCCCCCGCGCCCTGGGCGCGCAGATCACCGTCACCAGCGGCGCCGTGGAGGAGCGCGAGGCGCGCCCGGGCGAGAGCTACACCGGCACCATCCGCCTGCGCAACGTGGGGACGCGCCCCGAGGAGGCGCGCGTCTACCGGACCGACTACGGCTACGACGCGGAGGGCCGCACCCGCTTCGGCGACCCGGGCACGGAGCCGCGGTCGAGCGCGGCGTGGACCACGGCCACCCCGGCGCGCGTGGTGGTGCCGCCGGGCGGCGAGGCCACGGTGGCGTACAGCGTCCGGGTGCCGGACTCGGTTCCGCTCTCGGGGACGTACTGGAGCGTGGTGATGGTGGAGGGCGTGCCCGAGGCGCCGGACGCCGCGGGCAGGCGCGGCGCGAACCGGGTGGAGGTGGGGGTGCGCCCGGTCGTGCGCTACGCCGTGCAGCTCGCCACCCACGTGGGCGGGACGGGGACGCGCCAGGTGGAGTTCGCCCGCGTGCGCGCCCTGGGCGCGCCGGGCGGGACGAAGCGTCTGGAGTTCGACCTGGTGAACAGCGGCGAGCTGGCGTGCCGCCCCGAGCTCCGGGTGGAACTGTTCGACGAGGCGGGGGCGCCGGCGGGGACATTCACCCGCGCGCGCGGGCTCTTCTACCCGGGGACCACGCTCCGCCAGGCCTTCGACCTGGGCGCGCTCCCCGCGGGGAGCTACCAGGCGCTGGTGGTCGCCGACGCCGGGGGCGAGAGCGTCTTCGGCGGGCAGTTCACCCTCCGGCTGTAGCCCCGTCGTGCTCCGCACCGGGGCGCTCCTGCTCGCGCTCCTCCTCGCCGCCCCCGCGGCGGCCCAGGCGCCCCGCCCGCTCGTGCAGCGGCAGGGCGCCGCCCGCGTTTCCACCCCGCCGGGGCGCGGCGTGACCGCCGCGTTCCTGCTGTCGCCCGCCTCGCCCGCGGGAGCGACGGTCCACGCCGAGGTGGAGGCCCCCGAGGGGTGGCGCGCCGTCGCGGGCGGCGGCTCGTTGCGCGTGGGGCCCGGCGAGCGGCGCATGCAGCTGGTCAGCGTGGCGGTGCCGGCCGCCGCCGCCGCGGGCGCGTACTTCGTCCACCTGGCGGCCCGCTCCGGCTACGCGGTCGGCCGCGACTCGGTGCGGGTGGAGGTGGCGGAGCACCGCGGCCTGGCGGTGCGGCTTGTCGCCGCGCCGCGCTTCGCGCCGGCGGGCGGCGCCTACGCGGCGAGCTTCCTGGTTTCCAACACCGGCAACGTGGAAAGCCGGGTCCGGCTCGCCGCCCGCGGCTCGCACGGCCTCCCCGCCCGGGCCGACTCCGCCGTGCTGCGCCTGGCCCCCGGCGCGAGCCGCGAGGTGCGGGTGTCGGTTTCCGCGCGCGGCGTGGACCACGGCCTGGTGCACGAGGTGCGGCTGGTGGCGAGCGACGCGGCGGACTCGGTTTCCGCGGCGGCTTCCGGGCGCGTGGAGCTGGTCCCCACGGGGACCGCGCGCCCCGGCCGCATCCCCGCGGAGCTGGCGGTGCACGCGGCGGCGCTGGGAGGCCCGGGGCTCCCGCTTTCCCTGGCGGGCTCGGGGGCGATCCCCGGCGGGAGCGGGATGCGGGTGGACTTCGACTTCCGCGGCGGCGGCGCGGGGCTGGGGGGAGGCACCGTCATGGACCGCTACGCCGCCCGGCTGCGCGGCAGGGGCTGGGACCTGTTCCTGGGCGACCAGCTCTACACCCTGTCCCCGCTGACGGAGCCGGGGCGCCCCGGCTTCGGCGCGGGGGGGCGGTGGAGCGCCGGGCGCTGGAGCGTGGCGGGGTTCGGGCAGCGCGACCGCCGCGTCCCCGGCGAGGCTCCCCGCTACGGGGCCTCGCTGGGGTACGCGGCGGGCCCCGGCACTCTGTCCTTCAACGCGCTCGCCGTTCCCGGCGAAGGGCTTTCCGCCACCGCGCGCGCGCTGCTCCACCCCTTCCGGATCGCGGCGCTGGACCTGGAGTACGGCCGGGGGATGGACGGCGCGGCCACAGGCGGGGCGTACTCGGTACGGCTTTCCGGGTCCGTGCCCTGGCTGGCGTACGCGCTGCACCGCTCCCGCGCCGACGCGGGCTTCCCCGCCCCGGACGGGGTCGTCGCCCAGGACCGGGCCAGCGTCCGCCTGCAGCCGGGCGGGGGCTTCTACCTGTCGGGCTCGGCCGCCCGCTACGCCGCCGACCCGTACGCGCCGGGCGCCCTCGCCGGATGGGCGGCGACCGGCGAGTCGTGGCGGGTGGGCGCCGGCCACGGTGGGGGCTTTTCCGCCGAGTTCCGCCGCGAGCTGCGCGCCGGCGCCGGGCTGGTGTCCGGGCTGGAAACGCGCGCGCTTGCGCTCCGCGCCAGCCGGACGCTGGGCCCGCTGACGCTCGCGCCGCACGCCGAGGTGGGGACCGCGGGCGACGCGCGCGGCCGGCCGGGGCCGCTGCGCACCCTGGGGCTGTGGTCGGCGCTGCGGCTGGGCGGGGGCGGCTCCGTGTCG
>JBEVLE010000447.1:0-5658 GCA_040509335.1 Longimicrobiaceae bacterium
GAAGATCCCGGCGGGGGCGCTGTCGCATACTCTGTACTTCGTACTGCCGCTCAGTACCCCGCCACGTCCACGATCGCCTTGAGCACGTCCTCCGGCTCCGGCAGGATCTCGCGCTCCACCTGCGGCGCGTACGCCACCCAGGTGTCCATGGAGGCCACGCGCTTCACCGGCGCGTCCAGCCAGGGGAAGAGCTCGTCCGCCACGCGGGCCACCACCTCGGCGCCGATCCCCCAGGACAGCGAGTCCTCGTGCGCCACGATCAGCCGGCTGGTCTTCTTCACCGACGCGGCCACCGCCTCCATGTCCAGCGGGCTCACCGTGCGCATGTCGATGACCTCCACCGACACGCCGTGCTGCTCCTGGGCCTGCTTGGCGGCCACCAGCGAGCGCTGCACCAGAGCGCCCCAGGTGATGATGGTCACGTCCGATCCCTCGCGCACCGTCCTGGCCTTGCCGAAGGGGATCATGAAGTTGGGGCCCGGATACTTGCCCTTGTTGTACACCTGGCGGTACAGGTGCTTGTGCTCCAGGAAGAGCACCGGGTCCTCGCAGCGGATGGCGGTGCGCAGCAGCCCCGCCGCGTCCACGGCGTTGGAGGGGAGCACCACGCGCAGCCCCGGGCAGTGCGCGAACAGCGACTCGCCCGTCTGCGAGTGGTAGATGGCGCCGCCCTTGAGGTAGCCGCCGTAGGTGGTGCGGATCACCACCGGCGAGCTGAACGCGTTGTTGGAGCGGTAGCGCATGGTGGCCAGCTCGCCGCGGATCTGCATCATGGCGGGCCAGATGTAGTCGAAGAACTGGATCTCCACCACCGGCTTGAGCCCGCGCACCGCCATCCCCACCGCGCGGCCCACGATGTTGGCCTCCGCCAGCGGCGAGTTGAAGACGCGCGTCCCCCCGAACTCGCGCTGCAGCCCCGCCGTCACCTTGAACACCCCGCCCTTGCCCTTGACGTCGGGGAGCACGTCCTCGCGCGAGCAGTCCGCCACGTCCTCGCCGAAGACCACGATCCGCGGGTCGCGCCGCATCTCGTCGCGGAGCGTCGCGTTGATCAGGTCCACCATGGTGGTGTCGTTGCCCGTGAAGCGCGGGTCGTCCTCGGTGTCGAACTGCTCCGCCGTGGGGTCCACGTCCGGCGAGAACAGGAAGTCCATCGCCGTGCTCACGTCCGGCTGCGGCGACGCCAGCGCCTCGTCGGTGGCGCGCTGCACCTCCGCGTTCACCTCGGCGTCGATCCGCTCCAGGTCGTCCTGCGTGGCCATGCCGCCGTCCACCAGCGCGCGCGCCAGCTTGCCGATGGGGTCGCGCTTGGCCTCCTCGCTCCGCATCACCTCGGTCTTGTAGAACCGCTCGTCGTCCGACAGGGAGTGCGAGTACGGGCGGATGACGTGGGCGTGCACCAGGGCGGGGCCGCGGCCGGAGCGCGCGTGCTCCACCGCCCGGCCCATGGTCGCGTAGCTCGCCCACACGTCCGTGCCGTCGCACTCCTCCACCAGCAGGTTGGGGAAGCCGGTCACCAGCCTGGAGATGCTCCCGCCCGCGGTGTTCACCTCCACCGGCACCGAGATGGCGAACTCGTTGTCCTCCACGATGTAGACCACCGGAACCTTGAGGTTGCACGCCGAGTTCAGGCTTTCCCAGAACTCGCCCTCGGAGGTGGTCCCGTCGCCGGTGGTGACGAACACCACCTCGTCCGGCTTTGCGCCGGCGGTCTCCACCAGCGGCTCGCCCACCGCGCGGGCGCGCATGGCCGCCTCGGCGGTGCCCACCGCCTGCAGGAACTGCGTCCCCGTGGGCGACGAGGTGGAAACGATGTTGAGGTCCTTGTGGCCCCAGTGCGACGGCATCTGCCGGCCGCCGGAGTTGGGGTCCGCCGCGGCGCCCACCGCCGACAGGAGGTGGTCCAGCGCCGTCATCCCCAGCGCCAGCGTGAAGGCGCGGTCGCGGTAGTAGAAGTAGAACCAGTCGTAGCCGGGGCGGGCGTGCGCGGCGGCGGCCACCTGCACCGCCTCGTGCCCCGCGCCGGAGATCTGGAAGAAGATCTTGTTCTGCCCCTTGAGCTGGATCTCCTTGTCGTCCAGCCGCCTCGCCAGGAGCATGGTGCGGTAGAACCCGAGGAGGGTGTCGCGGTCCAGCTCCGCCCGGGGAGCGGCGGCGGGCTGTGGCTTCTGCCTGGTCTTGGTGGCCATGGTGTCGCGATGGAGAGCGGTTCGGGGCGGCGCGCGGCCGCGGGGCACCGGTACGGTCCGACCCTGAAATCACGGGAAGATACGCTCCCGCGGGGATCCGGGCCAGGGTTCCGGCGACGGCTCGTACACGCGTTCGACGCGCTTGTTCGAAAAACCCGCCGCCGCGTCGGCCCGGAGAGCCGGAGGCCGCCGGGGAACGGGACCGCGCCTCCCGGGTGTAACCCGGGCACGGTCTCCACTTCGCCCGTCCCCCGGCCGATACTCCCGCACGTGACCCATCCTCCTCCCTTCCACGAGCACGCCCCGCGGGCGCCCGCGAGCAGCGGCTCCTCGCCCGGCACGGTGCGGGAGCTTTTCCGCAGCCCGCTTCCCTGGGCCGCCTTCCTGGGGCTCTTCCTCCTCGCCTTTCCCTTCGACTGCATGACGTACACCCTGGGGCTCCGGGAGCTCGGGGTGCCGAACTGGCTGACGTGGGGGCTCCTCATGGGCGCCGTGGACGCGGCGAGCTGGGGCACCATGGGTCCCACGACGCTGGCGGTGGCGTGGATGCTTCCCCTGGACCGGCGGCGCTGGCGCGGAGGGGTGGCGGCGATCCTGGGCGTGTCGCTGCTGGTGGCGACGCTCCGCCGCGCCGGGACCATGGAGGTGTTCTACCGGGCCGAGTGGACGCCGGCCCGCTTCACCTGGCTCGAGCTGGCGAGCGGGATCCCGCTCCACGTGCTGATCGTGGCGGCGCTGGTGGGCACGGGGTACGGCATCCGCGGCGCCCTGCGCGAGCGGGAGGCCGCCCTGGCGCTCTCCCGGCGCGAAGCGGAGCTCGCCGAGGCGCGCTTCCGCAGTGCCAAGGGCCGCCTGCAGCCGCGGTTCCTTTTCGCCGCCCTCGACGCGATCTCCGGGCTGATGGACCGCGACGTCCGGGAGGCGGACCGCCTGCTCGTCCGCCTGAGCGAGGTGCTGCGGGCCACCTTCGGCGGCATGGCCACGGACGAGGTGGCGCTGGGGGAGGAGATGGGCTTCGCCCGGCTGTACCTGGAGATCGAGCGGGCGTGCCGCGGTCCCGGCCCCGTGGGGCTGCGCACGGCGCTGGATCCCCCCGCGCACCTCGCGCTGGTGCCCCACATGTCGGTCTTCCCGCTCATCGAGCAGGCCTGGAGCGAGGCGGGCGGGGCCGCGGAGGGGGCGCCGGAGGTGGAGGTGGCCGCGCGCCGGACCGGGGAGTCGCTCCGGGTGGAGGTCCGGGACCACGGGCTGGCCTCCGCCGCCGAGCGGCGCGCCCGTCCGGCGTGGCGGGACGTGCAGCTCGTCAACGCGATGCTGGAGCGGCGCTTCGGGGAAGGGCAGGGCTGGACGCTGGCGGACCTCCCCGACGGCGGGGTCGCCGCCACCCTGTGCCTTCCGCTGCGCCTGGCCGGGAGGCCGCGGTGAGGGCGCGCGTGGCGGGGCGGGTCTCCAGGCTCCAGCGGATCCCGGGCGTGGCCGTGGTGCTGGGGGATCCGCTGGCGCGGCGGATGTTCTGGGCGTTCTGGGCGGTGTTCGCGGCGATGATGCTGGCGTTGAAGTACCACCGGATGGCGGGCGCTCCCCTGCCGTACAGGGTGTGGGGGAGCGCCGTCACCGGGGCGTGGCAGACGGGGATCCTGCTGGCGGTCTGCCTGGCGGCGCTCGTGGTGGCCGAGCGCTTCCCCCTGGGCAGGGGGCGGTGGCGGAACCTTGGGGTGGTCGCCCTGTCGGCGGTGGGGGTGGTCCTCGGCTGGTTCGTGCTGACGCGGGGGATCTGGTGCCGGTTCCCGCTGGGGGTGTGCTCGCCCTTCCCTGAGTTCTTCACGGTGGTGCCGATCGTCGGCACGGCGTACCTGGGGCTGCTGGGGCTCGGCTACGCGCTCCAGCTCGCGCGGCGCCACGGCGAGCGGGAGCTGTCGGAGCGGCGCATGGAGGCGCAGCTGGCCGAGGCGCGGCTCGCCGCGCTGAAGATGCAGCTGCACCCGCACTTCCTTTTCAACACGCTCCAGTCCGTGTCCACCCTGATGCACCGCGACGTGGAGGCCGCGCGCACGGTGCTCGGCCTGCTGCGCGGCCTGCTGGCGACCACCCTGGAGCGCGAGGCGCAGCAGGAGGTGCCGCTGGAGCAGGAGCTGCGCGTCCTGGAGCTGTACACGGGGATCGAGCAGGTGAGGTTCGGCGGGCGGCTGGGCGTGGAGGTCCGCGTCGACCCGGCGGCGCGGGGGGCGCTGGTTCCCCACCTCCTCCTGCAGCCCCTGGTGGAGAACGCCATCCGCCACGGCACGTCCCGCCGGCGCGGACCGGGACGGGTGGAGGTGGAGGCCGCCCCGGGTGACGGCGGTCTCCGACTTGTCGTCCAGGACGACGGGGCGGGCTACGCGGAAGGGCGGCCGGGGGGCGGGGGCGGGATCGGCCTGGCGAACACCCGGGCCCGCCTGCTGGCGCTGTACGGCCCGGCGCACCGCTTCGAGATCGGGCCCGGGGAGGGCGGGGGGACGCGCGTGGCGGTCACCCTTCCGCTCCGGTACGCGAACGGAGGCGAATCGAGTGGAGATGCAGAAGATCCGGGCGCTGATCGTCGATGACGAGCCGCTCGCCAGGGAGCGGCTGCGGGCGCTGCTGGCGGCCGAGCGCGACGTGCGGGTGGAGGGGGAGTGCGCGGACGGGGACGAGGCGGTCGCCGCGATCCGCGCGACGGCCCCGGACCTGATCTTCCTGGACGTGCAGATGCCGGGGACGGGCGGCTTCGAGGTGATCCGCGAGGTGGGCCCGGAGCGGATGCCGTACGTGGTCTTCGCGACGGCGTACGACGCCTTCGCGCTGCGCGCGTTCGAGGTGGGCGCGCTCGACTACCTGCTCAAGCCCTTCGACGAGGAGCGCGTGCGCACCGCCATGGAGCGCGCGCGCGAGCGGATCGCGTCGGGCGGGCCCAGGCTGGACGACAACGTCCTGGCGCTGCTGCGGGGCCTGCACTCTCCGGCCGCGTTCGCGGAGCGGCTCACGGTGCGCACCGGGACGCGCTACGTCGTGGTCGCCGTGGCCGACGTGGACTGGATCCAGGCCGAGGACAACTACGTGCGCCTGCACGTGGGCACGGCGTCGCACCTGATGCGCGAGACGCTGGCGGCCATGGAGCGCACGCTCGATCCGCGCCGCTTCGTCCGGGTCCACCGGTCCACGATCGTCAACGTGGAGCGGGTGCGCAGCATCGAGTCGTGGGGGCTGGGGGAGTTCCTGCTGGTGCTCAAGGACGGCACCAAGCTCCAGTCCAGCCGCGGCTACCGGGAGCGGGTGCGGGAGGCGTTCGGCTGTTGACTGCTTTTTGAACGGCTTTGGACGGCGGGTTCGGGCGTGCCCCCGGCTGGCGCCGGGGTCGGGCTTCGGCTCCGTAGGGCTGCAAACAACGCAGCCCAACGGAGTCGAGCCCGCGCAAACAGCCGCGCGGTCTCGCCCCTTCGGGCCGAAATCC
>JBEVLE010000448.1:0-4409 GCA_040509335.1 Longimicrobiaceae bacterium
CGCCGGGAGCGCCGCCGGCCTCGCCCCGGCCGGCGAGGGCGCCGCACCGCGGGAGCTCGCCGAGCCCGCGCCCGCGCGGCCCGCCGCGGCCGGGGAGCCGCGGCGTCTGCAGCCGCGGCCGGAGACCGGGACCCGGTACGTCGCCGCGGAGGTCCCCACGCAGCGGCGCATGGCCGAGCTGTGGCAGGAGATGATGGGCTTCGGGCCCATCGGCGTGCACGACGACTTCTTCTCTCTCGGCGGGCACTCGCTCATGGCCACCCAGCTGATCGCGCGCGTGCGGGCCGAGTTCGGGGTCGAGGTGTCGCTGGACGCGGTGTTCGACGACCCCACCGTGGCCGGGATGGCGGACAAGGTGGCCGCCCTGCGGGGCGGCGCGGAGGTGGAGCCCCCGCCCACCATCCCCCGCGTCCCCCGGGACGGGCCGCTCCCCCTGTCCTTCCACCAGGAGCGCCTGTGGGCGCTGGACCGGATCGAGCCCGGCAGCCCCCTGTACAACGTGCCGGTGGGGAGCTGGGCGCGCGGGCCGCTGGACGTGGACGCCGCGCAGCGGGCGCTCGCCGAGATCGTCCGCAGGCACGAGGTCTACCGGACCATGTACGTGGAAACCGACGCCGGCCCCGCGCAGGTCGTCCTCCCGCGGATCGACGTCCCCCTCCCGGTGGACGACCTGGCCGCGGTCCCGGAAGCCGAGCGCCTGGCCACCGCCAGCCGCCTGCTCACCGAGGAGTCGCGGCGGCCGTTCGACCTGGACACCGGCCCCCTGATGCGGGCGCGGCTCCTCCGCTTCGAGGACGAGCTGCACGTCCTGCTGTCGACCACGCACCACATCATCATGGACGGGTGGTCCGGCGGGATCTTCTTTTACGAGTGGGGCGTGCTGTACGAGGCGTTCGTGGCCGGCAAGCCCTCGCCGCTCCCGGAGCTCCCCATCGGGTACGCGGACTACGCCGTGTGGCAGCGGGAGCAGCTCTCGGGCGAGCGCCTGGAGCGGCACCTGGCCTTCTGGCGCGAAAGCCTGCGCGGGGTGCCGCCGACCCTGGAGCTGCCCACCGACCGCCCGTACCCCCCGGTGCAGAGCTACCGCGGCGGGCTGCGCGGCATCGAGCTGGACGACGAGCGGATGGACCGCATCCGCGCCCTGGCGCAGGACCGTCGCACCACCCTGCACGTGGTCATGGCGGCCGCCTTCCAGGCGCTCTGCTTCCGCTACACCGGCCAGGAGGACTTCGCCGTGGGGTCGCTGGCGGCCAACCGCCGCGCCGAGACGCTGGGGATCATCGGCTTCTTCATCAACACCATCCCCATCCGCGCCCGCCCCTCCGCCCGCCTGCGCTTCGACGAGCTGCTGGAGCAGGCCAGGAGCTGGATGGCGGCGTCGTACGGCCACGCGGAGGTGCCGCTGCAGATGATCCTGGACGAGGTCCGGCCGGAGCGCGATCCCAGCCGCAACCCGCTGATCCAGGTGATGCTGGGGATCCAGGCCCCCGGCGACCACGGCCCCCCGCCGGAGGACCACTCGGGGCTCACGCTTCACCGGCTGGGCGACGGCGTGGTGCCCACGGGCGACAGCGGCACCTCCAAGTTCGACCTGTCGATCCTGGTGGACGAGGGCGAGTCACCCACCGCCGTGGCGGAGTACAACAGCGACCTGTTCGACCCCGCGACCGTGGACCGCTTCCTGGAGCACTTCCGCATGCTCCTGGACGCCGTCACCGCCGCCCCGGAAACGCCGCTCGCGGAGATCCCCCTGCTGGTGGAGGGGGAGCGCCGGCAGCTCCTGGAGGAGTGGTCGAGCCCCGCGGCGCTCCCCCCGGAGCGGCGCAGCCTGCCCGCCGCCTTCGCGGCGCAGGCCGCGCGCACCCCGGACGCGGCGGCGGTGGTGCTGGGGACGGAGCGGGTCACGTACGCCGCCCTGCAGGCGCGGGCGGGCCGGGTGGCCGCGATGCTCCGCGCCGCGGGCGTGGGGCCGGAGTCGCGGGTGGGCGTGCTGCTGGAGCGCACGCCGGAGCTGGTGGCGGTGCTCCTGGGCGTGCTGGAGGCGGGCGCGGCGTACGTGCCGCTGGACCCGGCGTACCCGCAGGGCCGTCTGGCGCTGATGCTGGAGGACTCGGGCGCGGTCGCGGTGGTCACGCAGGACTCGCTGGCCGGCCGTCTCCCGCCCACGTCGGCCGTGGTCCTGCGGGTGGACGGCAGTGAGGAGAACGACAGTGAGGAGTACTCCGTACTTCGTACTTCTTTTCCCGAGAACCTCGCGTACGTCATCTACACCTCCGGCACCACCGGCCGCCCCAAGGGGGTCGCGGTCACGCACGGGAGCGTGCTCGCGCTGGTGCGCTGGGCGGAGGAAGAGTTCACGCCGCGCGAGCTGTCCGGGGTGCTCGCGTCCACCTCGGTGTGCTTCGACCTGTCCGTGTTCGAGATCTTCGTCCCCCTGTGCCTGGGCGGGACGACGGTGCTCGCCGGGAGCGCGCTGGAGCTGGCGGAGGCGGCCGCGGACGAGGTCACGCTGGTCAACACCGTCCCCACGGCGATGGCGGAGCTGGTGCGGGCGGGCGAGCTCCCGCCCGGGGTGCGCGCGGTGAACCTGGCCGGGGAAGCCCTCCCGCCGCGGCTGGCGGCGGAGGTCCACGCGCGGGGCGGCGTGCGGCTGCGCAACCTGTACGGCCCCACCGAGGACACGGTGTACTCCACCTGCGCCCGCATTCCCGCGGGCGCGGCGGCGGTGTCCATCGGGCGGCCGGTGGCGGGGACGCGGGCGTACGTGCTGGACGGGGAGCTGAACCCGGCTCCCTCCGGGGTCCCGGGCGCGCTGTACCTGGCCGGCGAGGGGCTGGCGCGCGGCTACCTGGGGCGTCCCGAGCTGTCGGCCGAGCGCTTCGTCCCGTGCCCGTTCGGCGAGCCCGGCGGGCGCATGTACGCCACCGGCGACCGGGTGCGCTGGCTGGCCTCCGGCGAGCTGGACTTCCTGGGCCGGGTGGACCACCAGGTCAAGCTGCGCGGCTTCCGCATCGAGCCCGGCGAGATCGAGAGCGTGCTGCTGCGCGACCCCGGGGTGCGGGAGTGCGTGGTCGTGGTGCGCGCCGACGCCGCGGGCGAGCGGCGGCTCGTGGCCTACCTGGCCGGTGCCGGCCTCCCCGATCCCGAGGCGCTGCGGACGCGGCTCCGCGAGTCGCTGCCGGAGTACATGGTGCCCAGCGCCTTCGTGGCGCTGGACAGCGTTCCGCTCACCCCCAACGGCAAGGTGGACCGCGCCGCCCTCCCGGTCCCCGAAGCGGCGCGCGCCGACGGGCGGGAGCACGCGGCCCCGCGGACCCCCGCCGAGCAGGTGCTCGCGGAGGTCTGGAGCGCGGTGCTGGGGGTGGAGCGGGTGGGGATCCACGACCGCTTCTTCGAGCTGGGGGGCGATTCCATCCTCGCCATCCGCGTCGCCACGGGGGCGCGCAGGGCGGGGCTGAAGCTGCTCCCGCGGCAGCTCTTCGAGCACGCCACCATCGCCGAGCTGGCGCGCGTGGTCGGGACCGGCGCCGCCGTGGCCGCCCCGGTCACCTCCGGGGAGGCGGCGGTGACCGGCCCGGTGCCGCTGACGCCGATCCAGCGCGCCTTCTTCGCGCGGGACGACGTGGCCCGGCACCACTTCAACCACGGGATGCTGCTGGTGCCGTCGCGCGCCCTGGACCCGCGGCTCCTGGACCGGGCGCTCGCGGCGCTGGTGGCGCACCACGACGCGCTCCGCCTGCGCTTCCTCCGCGGCGGGGGCGGCTGGACGCAGCTGCACGCGCCGGCCGGGGTGCGCGTGCCGCTGGCCGCCATCGACCTGTCGCGCCTGGACGAGGCGGCGCGCACGGCGGCGCTCGCCGCCGCGGTGGACCGGGTGCACGCCAGCCTGGAGCTGGAGCGCGGGCCCATCGCCCGGGCGGTCCACTTCCACCTGGGCGGCGGCGGGCCGGGGAGGCTGCTGCTGGTGCTCCACCACCTGGTGGTGGACGGGGTCAGCTGGCGCATCCTCCTGGAGGACCTGGAGAGCGCCTACGTGCAGCTGGAGCGCGGCGAGCCCGTGCGCCTGCCGCCGAAGACGACCTCGTGGAAGGCGTGGGCCGAGCGGCTCGTCGAGCAGGCATACGCGCCCGCGACCGCGGCGGAGCTCCCGTACTGGAGCGCCCAGGCGCATTCAGTTGTGGCGCCGCTGCCGCTGGACGACCCCGCTGGGGAGGACACCGTCGGGCGGGCGAGGAGCGCCGTCGTGCATCTCGATGCGGAGGAGACCGAAGCGCTTCTGCGGGACGTGCCGGCGGCGTACCGCACGCACATCGACGAGGTGCTGCTGTGCGCGCTGGCGCTCGCCCTGGGGCGCTGGACCGGGGAGCGGCGGGTGCGCGTGGATCTGGAAGGACACGGCCGGGAGGAGG
>JBEVLE010000449.1:0-7719 GCA_040509335.1 Longimicrobiaceae bacterium
TCGCCGGCAGTTTGGCGAGGCTCCCCCCGGCGAAGGGAGACCCGGGGGCAGTTTCCCGGGGCTCCCGGAGCCCGCGGAGGAGACGGACGGCAGTATCGTCCGGCTCCGTAGCGGCCCCCCGAACCTCGTCGAAGCGGAAAAAACCTACGGAACCCGCACGGCTTCGAACACCCGGCGCACGATCTCGTCCGGGGTGACCTCCTCCGCCTCCGCCTCGTACGTGGTGATCACCCGGTGGCGCAGCACGTCCGCGCCGATCGCCTTGACGTCGTCCGGGGTCACGTAGCTCCTGCCGCGCAGGTAGGCGTGCGCCCGCGAGCAGGTCGCCAGCGCGATGGTGGCCCGCGGCGACGCCCCGAACTCGATCAGCGGCTCCAGCTCCCCCAGCCCGAAGCGCCGCGGCTCGCGCGTGGCCGCGACCACGTCCAGGATGTAGTCGCCCACGGTGTCGTCCAGGTACAGCCCGGCGATGCTGCGGCGCGCCGCCAGGATCTCCTCCGCGCCCACCACCGGGCGAACCGCGATGGGCTCGCCGCCGGACATGCGGCGCAGGATCTCCCGCTCCTCGTCGCGCGTGGGGTAGCCCACCCGCACCTTGAGCATGAAGCGGTCTACCTGCGCCTCGGGGAGCGGGTAGGTGCCCACCTGCTCGATGGGGTTCTGCGTCGCCAGCACCAAAAAGGGCTGCGGGAGCGGAAAGGTGGTGCCGCCGATGGTCACCTGCCGCTCCTGCATGGCCTCCAGCAGCGCCGCCTGCACCTTGGCGGGGGCGCGGTTGATCTCGTCGGCGAGGACGATGTTGGCGAAGACCGGGCCCCGGTGCGGCGTGAACTCGCCCGTGCGGACGTCGTAGATGGTGGTCCCCACCACGTCGGCGGGGAGCAGGTCGGGGGTGAACTGGATGCGCTGGAAGGTGGCGTCCACCGCGTCCGCCAGGGTGCGCACCGTGAGCGTCTTGGCGAGCCCGGGGAGCCCCTCGAAGAGCACGTGCCCGCCGGTGAGCAGCCCGATGAGCAGGCGCTCGATCATGTACTCCTGCCCCACCACGCGGCGGTGCACCTCCGCGACGATGCGCGAGGCGAAGCCGGGGGCGGGGGCGCTCTCCGGGAGGCGCGGTGCGTCGGATGCCATCGTCGGTGGGTTCAGGTCACGGGCTCGCCGCGCAGCGCCCGCTGCACGGCGTCGCGCACCTCGGGCGCTTTGTCGCCGGCGAGCCCCTGGAGCACGCCGCGCGCCGCGTCCCCGCCGATGGCGCCCAGCGCGCGGATGGCCTCCACCCGCCCGGCGGCGGAACGGCGCGACAGCCACCCGCCGGCCGCGGCGCGCTCCGCCAGCGGCTGCACGGCGCGGGGGTCGCCCAGGCGGCCCAGGGCGCGCACGATCTCGGCCTCGGCCTCGGCGTCCGTTTCCTGGCCCAGGCGCAGGAGCAGCGGGGACACGGCGGCGCCGACGCGGGCGAGCCCCAGCCCCAGCGCGGCGGCGCCGCGGATCCCGGGGTCCGCGTCGGACAGGGCGCGCACCAGCAGCGGCACCGATTCCTCGCCGCCCAGCTTGGTGAGCGCCTGCACGGTTTCGCGGCGCACCCGCGCGTCCGCGTGCTGCACCGTGCGGGCGAAGTGCTCCACCGCCTCGGCGCTGCGGATCTCGCCCAGGATGCTCACCATGTTGCGGACCACGAACCAGCGCTCGTCGCCCGCCATGTCCTCCAGCAGCGGGATCCCCACCCGGTCCAGCGCCACCAGCGCGTCGCGGTACGCCCGCCGCGCCGACATGTCCTGCGCGTCGGAAAGCGCCCGCACCAGCGGGGGCACCACCTCGGCGCCCACGTGCAGCAGCGCCACCTGCGCCTCGGCGCGCTCCTCCTCGCTGCGCGCCTTCCCCAGCCGCGCCACCAGCTCGCCCACCACCGCGGGCGAGGACACCTTCGCCAGCGCCAGCATGACGTGCGCGCGGCGGGCGGGGGCGGTCCTCCCCAGCTCCTCGGCGTCCGCGCGCATGCGCAGCACCAGCGCCACCACCTCGTCCAGGCGCCCCTGCCCCGCCGTCCACTGCGCCGTCTGGCGCATGCGCTCCACCAGCTGCACCCGCTCCGCGTCCGGCGATTCCACCAGCTCGCGCCGCAGCGCCTCCAGGTCCTCCTGCTCCACGCGCACCGCAGTCTGCTTCACCAGCTCGTACATCTGGTGCGCCGACCAGAGCGACACGTCGAAGTTGACGCCGCCCTGCGGCGCGGCCGGCGCGGGCGCGGCGGGCTTCGGCGGGTCGGGCGCGACGCCGTTTACCAGCACGCCGCGCAGCCCCGCCGCGGAAAGCGCCGCCACGAAGCCGCCGGCCGCGCGCACCACCCGCACCGGGAGCGCCGCCGCGGACAGGAAGCGGCCCAGGTCGTCGGCGCGCGCCTCCTCGGCCCGCAGGGTGAACGAGTGCACCCCGTGGCCGGCCAGCCGCGTGGCGAAGCGCGTCACGTGCGTGGAGCGCCACGCCGCCCACTCCCGCCCCACCCGCAGCGAGGTGGGCTCCACCTCCACCCGCAGCTCGCCGCCCAGCGCGAGCAGGTCGCGGTCCAGCTTTTCCAGCACCTGCTCCAGCGTGGGGTGCGTCACCGGGTAGAACTCGCCCAGCGAGTACGCCTTGGCGAGGTCGCGGATCAGCGAGGGGGGGAGGGAGGGGTGCGCCATGGCGATGTCAGCGCTTGATGCGCTCGCCGCGGTCCTCGTGGCGGAACACCCACGCCGCCAGCGCCCCGGGGCGGATGCGGCGGGCGCGCTCCCACGGCTCCACGTCCCAGCGCGAGCCCACCGCCGCGTCGCCGCACGCGTCCAGCCGCCGGCAGATGGCGTCCACCCGGGTGCGCCAGTGGGCCCAGTTGGCGGGGCGCAGGTCCACCCAGCCGTTCTCCACCGTGCGCTCCCACGGCTCGCCGGGCTCCGGGGCCACCTTGACGTCCGCGCCGCGGAGCGCGCGCTCGCCGTCGCGCAGCAGCACCGGGAGCCCGATGGACAGGATCGCCGTGCGCAGCTGGGCGTCCTCCAGCACCAGCGCCTCGGCGCGCTCCGCGGCCGCCTCCGGGTCCAGCATCGCCGCGGCGTCCAGCGCGCCGCCGGTGAGCCGCCCCAGGATCGCCGCCTCGAAGAGCAGCTTGGAAAGGCGCGGCGGCCCCAGCATCTCGTAGGCGACGCTCTCCTGGCCGTGCTCCCGCTCCAGCTCCTCCATGCGCGCCATCGCCGACTGGCGCAGCACCCCGGCGCGGTAGGTGGGGCCCGAGGTGGACGCGTCCAGCGCCGCGACCACGTCGTGCCCGGTGGGCTGGCCGCGGATCTCGCGCACCACGTCCTGCGCGATCTCCTCCGGGGTGATGAACTCCATCAGCCCCAGGGCCGTCAGCGTCTCGAACTCCGGCGGCGAAAAGAGCCCGTTCTCCCCCGAGTCCACGTACACCCCGGTGAGCGCCTCGCCGGTGTCGCGCCAGCTCCCCTCCGCCGCGCCGGACAGCTCGGCCACGGGCACCGGCGCCACCGCGTCCACCCGGCGGATGGGGCGCCCGCCCCGCTTCACGTCGCCGAAGCCGATGCTCTTCCAGGAGATCGCCGCCGTGGGCTTGATCTCCTTGACCGTGGGGGCGCCCGGGGTGCGCGCCATCAGGTACAGGAGCAGCGTGTGCGCCCCGGCGATGGACGACTTGGCCAGCAGCACGCGCGAGGGGCGCTCCTCCGAGTGGGTGAAGGGGATGTTGAGCCCCATCCCCCCGGTGCCGGCGGTCCCCACCTTGACGTACACCTGCGTCCGGGCGCGCTTCATCACCTCCAGCGCCAGCTGCACGTGGCGGATGAGCTGCGGCAGGTACATGGTCGCCAGGTGCGTTTCCACCGCGTCCAGGTCCGCCTCGCCGCGCCGCGCCTTTTCGCGCAGCTCGGCGGCGCTGTCGAAGGCGTTCTGGTAGGCGAAGGCGGTGGCCGTGTTGATGGTGTCCACGATCACCTCCGGCCGGTGCCGGGCGATGATCCGCCCCAGCGCCGAGCGCTCGATCACGTCCTCGGAGAGCGGTCCCAGCAGGTCGTCCAGGATCTGCGCGCGCGCCGCCGGGTCCTCCACGATGTCGCGGCGGCGGATGTCCTTGAGCTCCGCGGGGAGGAAGATGTCCCCCCACTCGGGGACGATCTCCACCCCCTCCGCGTCGGGCTCGCGGCGAAGCTCCGCGACGCCGCCCTCCGCCTCGTCCCGCGTCAGCCCCGAGATGACCACCAGCGCCGGCTTCAGCGGGAGCAGCTGGCGCGCCAGCGCCGTCCCGACGAGCCCGGACCCGCCCAGCAGGAGAATGCGAGAGCCCCGGATTTCCATGTGCGAAGCGATCGTAGGTAAATGGTTCAGAGTTTCGGCAGCCGCGGAATGCACCGGAGCCCGCGTGAGGGATTTCGGCCCGAAGGGGCGAGACCGCGCGGCTGTTTGCGCGGGCTCGACTCCGTTAGCGAGCGTAGTTTGCTCGCTTACGGAGCCGAAGCCCGACCCCGGCGCCAGCCGGGGGCACGCCCAAATCGGTAGTTCATCCCGGCCCCTTCATCAGGCCCCGCAGCTCAGTGGGCCCCAGAACTCGCCACTTGCCGGAGGGAAGCTCGCCCAGCTCCACCGGGCCGAAGCGGCGCCGGATCAGGCGCCGCACCGGGTGCTCCACCGCGTTCAGCATGCGGCGCACCTCGCGCTTCTTCCCCTCGCGCAGCACCACGCGGATGCGCCACACGTCCATGTCCACCTGGTGCATGCGCTCCGCGGACTCGGCGCGCGCGACGCCGTCCTCCAGCTCTACCCCCGCCACCAGGCGGCGCAGCTCTTCGGAGGTGGGGCGGCCGTCCACGTCCACCAGGTACTCCTTGGTGACGCCGAAGCGCGGGTGCAGGAAGCGGTTGGCGCCCGGGCCGTCGTTGGTGAGGAGGAGGATCCCCTCGCTGTCGCGGTCCAGCCGCCCCACGTGGAACAGGTGGTGCAGCTTCGCCGGGAGCAGCTCGTAGATGGTCTTGCGGCCGTACGGGTCGTGGCGGGTGGTGACGTAGCCCTTGGGCTTGTGAAGCGCCACCCACATGGTTTCCACCGCCGAGGCGATCGCCTCGCCGTCCACCTCCACGCGGTCCACCCCCGGCGTCACCTTGGTTCCCGGGGAGGTCACGGTCTCGCCGTTGACCCACACGCGACCCTCGGCGATCAGCTCCTCGGCCCCGCGCCGCGACGCGATCCCCGACCGGGCGATGAACACCTGGAGGCGGACGGGCTCCCCCTCCGCCGTCGGCCTACCCTGCCTGCGCGCCATCCGGTCTCCCCTCGTCGTTGATCTTCGAAAGCACCACGGGCAATTCTTCCGGGCGGGGAAGGTCGTCCATGGAGCGGAACCCGAAGTGCTCCAGGAACCGCCGGGTCGTCCCGTACAGCAGCGGCCGCCCCAGCCCCTCGCCGCGCCCGGTCACCTCCACCAGCTCGCGGTCCTGCAGCGTCTTGAGCACCCCGCCGGCCCCCACGCCGCGGATCTCCTCGATCTCCGCGCGCCCCACCGGCTGCCGGTAGGCGATGATGGCGAGCGTTTCCAGCGCGGGCGCGGAAAGGCGCGCGTTGGCGGGGACGCTGTCGAAGCGCTCCAGCACCGGCGCGTACTCCGGCTGGGTGAGCAGCTGCCACCCTCCCCCCACCTCGAACACCCCGAAGGCGCGCCCCTCGCGCTCGTACTCCGCGCGCAATTCGGCGAGCGCCGCCTCCACCGTTTCCTCGTCCATGTCCTCGCCGCCGCGCGCCAGCTCCGCCGCGGAAAGGGGCGTCTGGCTGGCGAACAGGACGGCCTCCACGACGCGGCTGGGGCGCGCCGGGCTCACGCGGCCTCCTCCTCCTCGCGGCGGCGGCGGTACACCCACAGCGGCGCGAAGGGCGCCGCCTGCCGCACCAGCACCCGGCTGCGCTTCGCCAGCTCCAGGCACGCCAGCAGCGAGACCACCGCGTGCATCCGCGTCCCCCACGGCGACACCAGCGTCGCGAACTCCACCCGCCGCGACTCCTGCAGCGCCTGCAGCACCAGCTCCATCTTTTCCTCGATCCTCACCGGCCGCCCCTGGAAGCGGTACACGGTGTCCGGCTCGGCCGCGCGCGCGCCCAGGCGCAGCGCCGCCTCCCACACCTCGCTCCACTCCACCTCCAGCGGGACGGCGAGCGAAGCGCGCTTCGGGCGCGCCTCCACGTAGCCGCGCGACCACATGCGCGCCCGCTCCCGCTCCGCCTCCACCAGCAGCCCCGCCGCCTCGCGGAAGTGCTCGTACTCCAGCAGCCGCCGCACCAGCTCCGCGCGGGGGTCCTCCTCCTCGCCGTCGTCGGCGCGCCGCGGGAACAGCATCTGCGCCTTGATGCGCACCAGGATGGAGGCCATCTCCAGGAACTCCCCCGCGCGCTCCAGCTCCAGGCGGTCCACGCTCCGGATCGCGGCCAGGAACTGCTGGGTGATCCGCGAGATGGGGATGTCGAAGATGTCGATGTCCTGGTTGCGGATCAGGTGCAGCAGCAGGTCCAGCGGCCCCTGGAAGCGCTCCAGGTCCACCTGGAACAGGTCCAGCTGCGGCGCGGGCGGGGACTGCGGCTCCACGGCGCTACCCCGCGCCCGCCAGCGCCCGCGCGGCGCCGAGCGCGCCCGCCATCAGGTATCCCACGGGAACCGACAGGAAGCGCCCGCCCACGAAAAGGAGCGCGAACAGGAGGGGCATCCCGTAGCGGCCCAGCTCGCGGTACTTGACCGCGAGCCGCACGGGGAGCAGGTGCGCCATGACGTGCGACCCGTCCAGCGGCGGGATGGGGATCAGGTTGAAGACCGCCAGGAGCAGGTTGATGTAGATCCCCGCCTGGAACATGGCGGCGAGCACCGCCCACGCGCGCATCTGCTCCGGGACCGCCCGCGCCGCGGCCAGCGTGGCCGCCAGCAGGAGCGTGAACACGACGGCCAGCGCCAGGTTGGAGGCCACCCCTGCCAGCGACACCAGGATGTCGCCGCGCTTGTAGCTGCGGAAGTTGCGGGGGTTCACCGGGACCGGCTTCGCCCACCCCAGGATGGGGCCGCCGGTGAGCGCCATGATCCCGGGGAGGAGCACGCTCCCTACGGGGTCCAGGTGCGGGAGGGGGTTGAGCGTGATCCGCCCCAGCATGAACGCGGTGTTGTCGCCCTGGCTGCGCGCCACGTACGCGTGCGCCACCTCGTGCACCACCACCGAAAAGATCAGGACGGGAAGCGAGATCAGAAGTTGTTCCATGCGCGCAAGCTAGCGGCGGCGCTCCCCGGTGTCAAAATCGCGCGGACGGGCGCTTGACACGACCGGACCCTTTCGGTATTTTTCCGCTTTCCTGTTCGTGGTATCCAGGAACCACCCCCAGCATAGATCTTCCGGAGGTCAGTTTGCCGAACGTCAAGTCTGCCGAAAAGCGGATGCGGACCAGCGAGGTCCGCGCCGAGCGTAACAGGGCCCGCCGCTCGCGGCTGCGCACCGCGCTTCGCAACGTCCGCAAGGCGGAGAACGCGGAGACGGCCGGCAGCGCGCTCAAGGAGGCGATCTCCCTTCTGGACCGGGCCGCTGCCAAGCGCCTGATCCACCCCAACAAGGCCGCGCGGGCCAAGTCCCGCCTGACCGCCTTCGTCCAGAAGCTCGGCGCGTAAGCGACGCCGCTTTCGGGTGTCGGGGAGGCCCGCGGGACCGTCACGGTCCC
>JBEVLE010000450.1:0-5302 GCA_040509335.1 Longimicrobiaceae bacterium
GCTGCCCAAGCTCGTCAACGCCATCGCCAAGGCGGCGGGCATCGCCGACAAGGCCGTGTGCGATACGCTGCACGCGGGCCTCGGCGATACGGGCGCTGCGCATGCGCTGGTGCTGCTGGTGTCGGTGCTGGCCATCAGCTGGGCGGCGCCGCTGGTGCGCTTCTCCACCGCGCCGGCGCTCGCCATCTCCTTCTGGCGGCTGGCGTTCTCGGTCGTCCTGATCGCGGGGGTGCTGACGGCGCGCGGCGAGTGGGGCGCGCTCCGCCGCCTGTCGCGCGGCGACCTGGCGACCGCCGCGCTGGCGGGGGTGTTCCTGGCCGGCCACTTCGCCACCTGGATCGCGTCCATCGGGCTGACCAGCGTCGCCGCGTCGGTGGTGCTGGTTTCCACCGCGCCCATCTTCGTGGCGGTGCTGTCGGCCCTCTTCCTGCGTGAGCAGCCGGGCCGGCGGCAGTGGGCGGGGATCCTGCTGGCGGTGGCCGGCGCGGCGTGGATCGGCTGGGGCGACTTCCGCGGCGGTGCCGACCCGCTGCGCGGCGACCTGCTGGCGCTGGCCGGCGCGGTGCTGGTGGCCGGGTACTACGTCATCGGCCGCAGGCTGCGCGCGCGCATCGACCTCTGGCCCTTCGTGGGCGTGGTGTACGGGTGCGCGGCGCTCGCGCTGCTGCCGGTGATGCTGATCGCGGACGTCGCGCTCGCGGGGTACGCGCCGCGGGAGTGGGCGGTGTTCGCCGGGCTGGCCGCGGGGCCCATGCTGGTGGGGCACACCGGGCAGAACTGGGCGCTGCGCTACCTGCCGGCGTACGTGGTGAACCTGTCGCTGCTGGGGGAGCCGGTGGGGGCGACGCTGATCGCCTGGCTGCTCCCGGCCATCGCCGAAGCTCCGCCCCCGGCCGCGCTCGCCGGCGGGGGCCTGATCCTATGCGGAATCCTGCTCGGAGTGGGGAGGAGATGAACGAGATCGACTGCACGGTGGACGTGGTCCGTGGCGGGGTGGTGGAGTCGCGCCACCGCCTTCACGTGGCGGTGGTGGACGCGGAGGGGCAGCTGCGCGCGTACTCCGGCGACCCGGAGACCTTCACCTTCTGGCGCTCCTCGGCAAAGCCCTTCCAGGCGGTGGCGGTGGTGGAGGACGGCGCGGTGGACCGCTTCGGGATCACCGAGGCGGAGCTGGCGCTGGTGTGCGGCTCGCACGCGGGCTCGCCGCGCCACACCGCCGCCGCCGAGTCGGTGCTGCGCAGGGCGGGGCTGGACGCGGAGGCGCTGGCCTGCGGGCCGCACCCCCCCTTCCACGAGCCCACCCGCCGCGAGCTCCAGGAGGCCGGTCTGGAGCCGGTGCGCCTGCACAACAACTGCTCGGGAAAGCACGCCGGGATGCTGGCGCTGGCGCGCGCCCGCGGCTGGGACACGCAGGACTACAACCGCCCCGAGCACCCCGTGCAGCTGCGCATGCTGAGCGAGGTGGCCCGCTGGGCGCAGATGCCCGCGGAGGCCATCGGCGGCGGCAACGACGGCTGCGGCGTGGTGTGCTTCGCGCTCCCGCTGCGCAACATGGCGCTGGCGTACGCGAACCTGGCGCGCGCCGCGCGCGCCGGGGAGCGCGCCCCCGCGCGGGTGGTGGGGGCGATGACCTCGCACCCGGAGATGGTGGCCGGCAAGGGCCGGCTCTGCACCGAGATCATGCGGCGCACCGAGGGGCGGGTCTTCGCCAAGGTGGGCGCCGAGGGCGTGTACTGCGCGGGCGTGCCGGGCGCCGAGATCGGCGTGGCGCTCAAGGTGGAGGACGGCGCCACCCGCGCCGTGGCCCCCGCGATCCTGGGGGTGCTGCGCGAGCTGGACCTGATCTCCGAGGACGACTTCGGGGCCATGTACGCCCTGGCGTACCCGGACGTGGTCAACACCCGCGGCGAGGTGGTCGGCCAGCTGCGGCCCAACGTGCGGCTGCGCGGCCCGGAGAACTGAGCCGGTGAGGCTGGACGCGGCGCGCGAAGCGCTGGTGGCCCTTTCGGCGGCGCTCGCCACGCGCGACGAGCCGACGGTGCGGGAGGCGGTGCGGCGCGCGGCCGCGGAAGCGGACCCGGACGCCGCGGAGGAAGTGCTCCTCCAGGCGCACCTGTTCGTGGGCTTCCCGGACGCCCTCACCGCCCTGGCGCTCTGGCGGGAGGCGGGCGGACGCCCCGCCCCCGCGCCGCTGGGCGAGGCGTGCGAGGGGTGGACCGGCCGCGGCGAGCGGGTGTGCGCCCGGGTGTACGGCGCCAACTACCCGCGCCTGCGCGCCAACGTCGCGGCTGTGCAGCCGGAGATGGACCGCTGGATGGTGGAGGGCGGCTACGGCCGCGTCATCGGGCGGCCCGGGCTGGACCTGGCGACGCGCGAATTGTGCATCGCCGCGCTGCTGGCCGTGTGGAACACCCCGCGCCAGCTGCACTCCCACCTGCGCGGGGCGCTGAACGCCGGCGCCTCCGCCGCCGAGGTGGACGCCGCGGTGGAAGTGGCGTGCGGCTTCCTGGACGCGGAGGCGGCCGGACGGGTGAGGTCGCTGTGGGGCGAGGTCCGCGAGCGCGCGGCGCCGACCCCTCACCCGGGGGAGAACGACACGACAGTTGCGTGAGGGATGCGCGCCCGGCAGGGCCGAGACCCGGCGGCGGTTTGCCGGGGCTCGGCTGCGTTCAGCGCGCCGCCCGACCCGAGCGGCAGCGAGGGGCACGCCCAAACCAAGCAGTTCAAATCAAGGCGGTCAGAGATGTTCCTGGATCATGCGGTCATCGAGATCAAGGCGGGGCGCGGCGGCGAGGGCGTGAGCAGCTTCCGCCGCGAGTCGTACGAGCCCATGGGCGGCCCCGACGGCGGGGACGGCGGCAAGGGCGGCGACGTGGTCCTGCGGGTGGACACGCAGCTTTCCACCCTCATGGACTACCGCTACCGGCAGCACTACGCCGCCGAGCGCGGCAACAAGGGCGAGGGCGGAAACCGCACCGGCCGCAGCGGCGAGGACCTGGTGCTGCGCGTGCCGCCCGGCACCGTGGTGCGCGACGCGGACACCGGCGAAACGCTGGCCGAGCTGGTGGAGCCGGGCGACGAGGTGGTCGCCGCCCGCGGCGGGCGCGGCGGCCGCGGCAACACCCGCTTCGCCACGGCCACCCACCAGGCGCCGCGCCACGCGCAGCCCGGCGAGGAGGGCGAGGAGCGGCGGATCGAGCTGGAGCTCAAGCTGATCGCCGACGTGGGGCTGGTGGGCGAGCCCAACGCGGGCAAGTCCACCTTTCTTTCCGCGGTCTCCGCCGCCACGCCCAAGGTGGCCGACTACCCGTTCACCACGCTGACGCCCAACCTGGGCGTGGTGCAGCTGTCCGGGAGCCGCACCTTCGTCGTGGCCGACATCCCCGGGATCATCGAGGGGGCGCACGAGGGCAAGGGGCTCGGGCACCAGTTCCTCCGCCACATCGAGCGGACGCGGACGCTGGCGCTGATGATCCCGTCCGACGCGCTGGAGCCGCAGCAGGAGTACGACAAGCTCATGGCCGAGCTGCGGGCGTATTCCGAGGAGCTTGCCGCCAAGCCGCACTGCGTGGTGTTCACCAAGGGCGACCTGCTCCCGCCGGAGTGGCCGGCGCCGCGCGTGGAGGCGCCGGGGGCGTGGGGGCAGTTTTTGGTGTCCTCCGTGGCGCAGCGGGGGCTGGATCCGCTGCTGGAAGGGCTGTGGACGCATGCCGCCCAGGTGATGGAGGCGGAGCGGGGGGAGGGGCTGGAGCGCGAGGAGTGGCGACCGTAGGGAGCCGCTGATGCGTTTCCTTTAGCGTATTGCTTGGGTCCGCTCCGGAGCCGGACGATACTACTGTCCGTCTCCTGCGCGGGTCGCGGAGCCAGCGGAAACAGCCCCGCTGTCTCCGCTCCGGCTCCGGGAGCCCCGCCAAACTGCCGGCGGGTCTCCCTCCGCAAAAAGATTTGATGGGTACTGCGGGAACTGCGAACGGCAGACCCCCTCCGCAGCCCGACGTAAAATTCGCTTCCGCTCCGCACTTTCTTCCCCCTCCTGCGTTACCATGCCTCTCTCCACGTCCGCGCTCGAGCCGCTCCTCCGCCTGTACATGGTCCCCGGCGTGGGGCCGCTCCGCGTCGCGCAGCTGCTCAGGCACTTCGGGTCGGCGGAGCGCGTGCTGGGGGCGACGGCGGCGGAGGTGGCGGCGCTGCCGCGCTTCGGGGGGGAGCTGGCGGGGCGGGTCGTGAGCGCGGCGGGGGCGGAGGCGCGGGAGCGCACCGCGAAGGCCATGGAGCGGCTTGCGAAGCTGGGCGCGGTGGCGGTCACCCCGGACGACCTGGCGTTCCCGGACGCGTTCCGGGTGCTCGCGGACGCGCCCTTTCTGCTCTTCGCCACCGGGCGGCTGGAACTGCTGGGGAGCCCCGCGGTGGGCATCGTGGGGACGCGCGAGCCCACCGACTACGGGCGGCAGACCGCCATGCAGCTGGCCGGCGACCTGGCGCGCGCCGGGTACGCGGTGGTCAGCGGCATGGCGAAGGGGATCGACGCGGCCGCGCACGCCGGGGCGCTGGGCGCCGGCGGCGAGACCGTGGGGGTGCTGGGGCACGGCATCGACCTGACGTACCCGCGCGACAACGCGCGGCTCTTCGCGGCCATGCGCGAGCGCGGCCTGCTCGTCACCGAGCTGCCGCCCGGCGCGGAGCCGCTCGCCGGCAACTTCCCCCGCCGCAACCGCCTGATCTCCGCGCTCAGCGAGGGCGTGCTGGTGGTGGAGATGGCGGCCAGGAGCGGCGCGCAGCACACCGTGGGCTACGCGCTGGAGCAGGGCAAGGAGGTGTTCGCCGTGCCGGGGCCCATCGGCTCGCCCATGAGCGCGGGGACCAACCAGCTCCTCAAGGAAGGCGCCCGGGTGGTCACCTCGGCGGAGGACATCCTGGAGGAGCTCCGCGGCGTCGGCCGGACCAGCGCGGCGCGCCCCGCCCGCGCCGCCGCCTCGCGGCCATCCCTCGACCCGGGCTTCCACACCTCGCCGCCCGCGCCGTTGCAGCCGGAAGGGCTGTCGGCGGACGAGGCGCAGGCGTGGGCGGCGCTCGGCGCGGAGCCGCTGCACGTGGACCAGGTGGCCGCCGCCGCGGGGCTCGCGCCGGGCGGCGTGCTCGCCGCGCTGCTGGGGCTGGAGCTGCGCGGCGCGGCGGAGCAGCTCCCCGGGAAGCGCTACCGCCGCTGCTGAGGACCCCTCCGATCCTTCGCGAGGGGGAGCACGGCAGCGAGGGGCAGGATCGGTCCGTCTGGCGACCCCCCTCCCCCCGGCCCCCTCCCCCG
>JBEVLE010000451.1:0-4766 GCA_040509335.1 Longimicrobiaceae bacterium
GGGGGCGCTTCCGCGCTCCCGGCACGTGTCGCTCGTGCCCCGGGTTGCTCCGGCGCGCGCTCCGGTGCCGCCCTTGACATCGTTCCGCAGGAACAATCTACTACCCCGCTCCCCGAGGTTTCCCGCGCTCAACCCCACCCCGCGCGACTGGAGGAACTCCATGCCGTTCATGGGAGAAGTGTCCACGGATGACAAGATGCAGGTCACCTTCCGGGCCGACGCCGGCAACCAGGGGAGCAGCGCGCTCGCCACCGGGTTCGTGCCGGACGGCGTGAACCCTCCGGCGCCCACGGAGTTCGACATGGTGGCGCCGGGAGCCGTGGAGACCCAGCATACGCGCATCCGCCCGGCGTTCGGCGTGAAGATCACGGTGGACGTTCCCGCCGGCGGGAGCGGGTTCCTCGAAGTCGTCGTCAACGACGAGCTCCGGGACCGCGCGCAGGTGGGCGACGTCGTCTGGACGTACGGGATCGTCTGATGGGCGCCCGCATCCCCCTGCCCGCCCGGCCGCGCCGCCGGTGGATCCTGCCGGCCCTCGCGGCGGTGGGCATGCTGCTGCCGGTCACCGGCGCCGAGGCGCAGTCCGGCGACCGCGACGCGGAATGCATCCAGAGGTACAACGCCGCGGTCCGGGACAACGCCGGCTTCCGGCCGCTGAGCACCGCCAACCCGGCGAACGGGTGCCGGCGCGTCGCGGTCGCCGTGACGTCGGACTGGGGGACGCGGGAGCTCTTCGGCACCGCCGTGGACCCGCGCGACGTGGCCGCGACCCGGGACCAGACCACCGCCTCCCCGGGCGAGATCGCGGCGCCCATCGAGCCCGTGGAGGCGGCGGGAGGCTCGGTCGCCGCCGTCGGAACGGACAGGGGGGCGGGAGCCGTGGCCGCGATCGCGCTCAACCCCTCCATCTTCTTCGTGGATCCCTCCGACACGGAGGCCGTGGCGCGCTGGAGCCGGGTCAGCGACGTCACGCTGCTGGTGCCCGTGAGCGACATGGACGACGGCGAGGGCGACGCCGCCGGGGGCGACGGCCAGGCCGTGGACTACGTGGGAGTCCGCTGGGGGCTGAACGTCACCGGGCTCAGGCGGGGGAGCATCCTGCACCGCGCCGTCGTGGCGGCCTACAACCGGTTCCTCGGCGCCGGCACCCCGCAGATCCTGCGGATCCAGGGCCTCCTGTCCACCCTTCCGCCGGAAAGCCTGGAGCCCTGCATCCGCCTTCTCGCCGAAACGCAGTCGCTCGACGAGGACGCGGTCGGCCGCATCACCCAGACGTGCGGAGGCGCTCCCGTCGCGGAGGACCCCACCGTCGTCGCGGGGCTGCGCGAGGCGATCCAGGCCGCCCGGATCCAGGCGGACTCGAGGTACCTGGGGCTGGACCTGCGGGCCGACTTCGGGGACCTGTCGCTGGCGGGCGTGGACACCGTCACCGGGACCGCGCTCTTCGCCGGCATCGGCTGGGGGCAGCGGTTCATGCGGCAGGCGGACGCGACCGGGGGCGTCCGCACCCACCTGGGGGTCCGCTACTGGGACGTCGACGGGAGGGAAGACAACCACGTGGCCGTGGAGGGCGGGCTCGGCTTCGAGTCGATCCGGTACTACAGCTACCAGCGGCTGGCGCTGGCGGCGGGCGTGGACTTCCAGCACCGCACGGGCGACGCGGCGTCCGACGAGGAAACGACGTCCATCGGCCTCACCGGAACGCTCAACGTGCCGGTGACGCCCACGTCCAGCGTCACTCTCAACTTCGTGGCGCCGGTGAGGGGAGAGCGGCGGGGGCCGGTCCTGAGCATCAAGGCGAACTGGCGCCTGCTCTGGTCGCAGGCCTTCTGAGTTCGGCGGAGCGGGGCTAGTAGCTCGCCGGACCGCTGTAGATGGCCTGCTGGGCGAGCTGGATCAGCAGGATCGCCACCAGCGGCGACAGGTCCATCCCGCCCATCCCGGGGAGGAGCGAGCGGAGGGGGCCGAGGATCGCGTCGGTGACGCCGCGGATCCACGCCACCAGCGGGTTGGCGGAGCGCGGGTCCACGAACCAGGACATCAGCGCCCGCGCGATGATGAGCCACTTCAGGACCTCCAGCACGTTCACCAGCACCATCCATCCCAAGGCAGCACCCTCGTCGTGGGGAGTGGAAGCGGCTCGCCGCCGGGTCAGTCGTTGGCGGCGGGGGTGCCGTCCACGAAGGGGCCCAGCACCACCAGCGTGGCGGGGCGCAGGGCGCGGGCGGCGGCGAGCAGGTGCTCGGCGTCCAGCCGCTCCAGGTCGGCCAGGCGCCCCTGGCCGCCCACGAACAGCTCGCGGGCGGCCTCCTGGGCGCGCGCCTCCGGCGTGTCCAGCTCGCGCAGGCGCAGGCCGCGGAAGCGGCGCACGCGGTCCGCGAACAGCGAGGCCGCCATCGCCCTGTCGGCGTGGCGGGCCACCGCCTCGTCGATGCGCCCGGCCCAGGCGTCCACCTCGCGCGGCGGCACCACGATCTGGATGCGCAGCTCGCCGCCCTCGGCGCGGCGCACCACCTCGGCGCGGGCGTTGTACACCGAGCGCCGGCTGGGCCCGAAGGAAAGCCCCTCCACCGCCAGCTCGCCCAGCATCCGCACCGCCTCCTCGTCCACCTCCGGCGGAAACGGGTAGCTCGCCGCGATCCACGCCGTGATGGAGCTGTACTCCCTGCGCACCGGCGACTCCACCGGGGCGGGGGGCTCCGCGCGCGGCGCCTGCCAGGGCGAGCCGCGCAGGAAGGCGGCAAGGTGCTCGCGCGCGGCGGCGGCGTCCACCGGCCCCACCACGGCGGCCACCGTGCGCTCCGGGACCAGGTAGCTGCGGATGAAGCCGTCCACGTCGGCCAGCGTCAGCTTCTCCACCGTGGTGGAGAACCCCGCGGCCGGGCGGCGCCAGGGGTGGTCCGGCCCGAACACGGCGGCGTCCACCTCGCGCGCCAGCGCGTCGGCGGGGCTCGCCTCGCGGCCGATCAGCTCGGCGCGCAGGGCGGCCCGCTCGCGCACGGTCGCCAGCGAGTCCGCGGGGTCGCGGAACAGCGCCACCAGCAGCGTGCGCGACGCTTCCTGCCAGGCGTCCGGCGCGGCGGTGAGGGTGAAGCCCAGGGCGTCCTTGTGCGCCTGCACCGTCAGGTGCGCGCCCAGCGAGTCCAGGATGGGGCGGATGGGCGCCGTGGCGACGCGGGCGGTCAGGTACGCCAGCCCGGCCTGCTCCGGCGTTTCCTCGGCGGGGCCGGCGGCGACCAGGATCTCCACCGCGACCACCGGGGTCCCGGGCTCCGGGCGCACCACCACGTGCTCCTGGGCGCGGAGCGCGCCGGGCGCCAGGAACGGCGGGAGCGTCGCGAGGGCGGCGAGCGCCGCGCGGAAAAGCAGAGCGCGGGTCATGGCGTCCGGGGGATGATCTTCTGGGGGGGGACGTCTACGGCGGCGGGGGTGCGCTCGGCGAGCTGCGCGAGCAGCGCGCGCACCGCGTCCTCGTCCACCCGCTCCACGTCGGCGTAGAAGCGCTGCGCGGCGTCGGCCTGCCCGGCCCGGTCGATGAACTGACCCACCACGTCGGCCATGCGCTCCGGGCGGCGGGCGTAGAAAAGCATGTCGCGCCGCACGCCGGCCGCGGCGGCGCGCACCCGGCCCGCGTCCAGCGACTCGCCCAGCGACGCCAGCGAGGCGCCCACGGCGCGGCGGGCGGCGGGGAGCCCCGCGGGCTGCGCGGCCACCACCACGGCCAGCGCCTGCCCCTGGCGCGTCCACCAGTGCTCGGCCTCCACCGAGGCGGAGGGGAGCCGCTCGCGCAGGTGGTCGCGGAGCAGGCGCGCGGCCACGGTCACGGCGGCCGGGTCGGCGTCTGGGGCGGACCACCCCAGCCCGATCCAGCCGCGCGTCGCCTCGGGCGGCGCGGGCGGGGCCGCGGCGACGGTGTCGGCGAGCGCCTCCGCCGCCCCGCCTTCCGGCGCGGCCGGGAGCCGCGCGAACGCGTCGCGCACGCGGCCCACCTGCACGTCGCCCACCGCCACCACCGACACGCGCTCGGGGCGGTACATCGCCGCCCACAGCGCCTGCACCGCCTCCGGCGTGAAGCGCTCCGCCGCGGCCGGCGTCCCCGCGGGGGACAGCTCCTCGGGGAAGAGGCGCCCCCGCAGCAGGGCGCGCACGTGGCCGGCAGCGGTTTCCCACTCGGCGCCCCGCTCGTCGCGCAGCTCGCGCTGCGCCGCCACCAGCTGCGCCTCGCCCACGGTGGGCTGCCGCAGCGTGGAGCGCAGCACCCCGGCCAGGTAGTCCAGCTCGGAGGCGGGCCCCACCACGGTGTACACCACCGCGTCGGCGCCGCGGGTGATCTGCACCTCGCCCCCCACGCGCTGCACCTGCTCCCGCAGCGAGGGGAGCAGCAGGTGCTGCAGGAGGTGCCCCGCCCCGGCGTACCCGGGCGGGTCGTCCGCCAGCAGCGACAGGCGGAGCGCGACGATGGGGATGGCCGGCTGGCGGTGCACCGCCACCATCCCCGCCACCGCGTTCGCGGGAGCGGAAACGGGCGAGAGCGCCGCGGTGTCCGCCGCGGCGGTCCCGGCCGCGAGCGTCAGGGCGAGCAGGAGCATGGATCCCGGAGACGTGCCGTGGTCGGCGGTTTCATCGAGCAGTCGCGTGAGGGATTTCGGCCCGAAGGGGCGAGACCGCGCGGCACCTCAGTTCAGAGGTGCTGGCGCGGGCTCGACTCCGTTACGCACGGTTGTTTCGTGCGTTACGGAGCCGAAGCCCGACCCCGGCGCCAGCCG
>JBEVLE010000452.1:0-6424 GCA_040509335.1 Longimicrobiaceae bacterium
CCGCCGGCGGCCGCCCCGGAGGCGGCGCCCGCGCAGGCGGCGCTCGCACCCCTCCCGCGCGAGGGGGCGCTGCCGCTGTCGTTCGCGCAGGAGCGGCTCTGGTTCGTGGAGCAGCTCCGCCCCGGCGGGAGCACGTACGCCATGGCGTCGCGCGTGTCCCTTTCGGGCGCGCTGGACGCGCCGGCGCTGCGGCGCTCGCTGGAGGAGATCGTCCGCCGGCACGAGGCGCTCCGCACCGTGTTCCCGGCCACCGACGGGCGGCCCGAGCAGGTGGTGCTCCCCGCCGCGGAGCTGGCGCTGGAGCCGGAGGACCTGTCCGCCCTCCCGGAGGCGGAGCGCGCGGCCGAGCTGGACCGCCGCGTCCGCGAAACGGCGCTCGCGCCCTTCGACCTGGAGCGCGGGCCGCTGTTCCGCGTCCGGCTCCTCCGGCTCGCCCCCGACGAGCACCTGCTGTTCGTGGGGATGCACCACGTGGTCTCGGACGGGTGGAGCCTGGGGGTGCTGTTCGGGGAGATGGCGGCGCTGTACGGGGCGTTCGCGCGTGGCGAGGAGTCGCCGCTGCCGCCGCTCCCGGTGCAGTACGCGGACTACGCCGCCTGGCAGCGGGACTGGCTTGCGGGGGAGCCGCTGGAGCGGCAGCTGGCCTGGTGGCGCGCGAGCCTGGCGGGCGCGCCGCGGGTGCTGGAGCTCCCCGCGGACCGTCCCCGCCCCCCGGTGCAGAGCGGGCGCGGCGCGCTGCACGCCTTCGCCCTGCCGCGGGAACTGTCGGACGGGCTGCACGCGCTCGCCCGCCGCGAGGGCGCGACGCTGTTCATGACGCTCCTCGCCGGCTGGCAGGCGCTGCTGGCCACGTACTCGGGGCAGGACGACCTGCTGGTGGGGACGCCGGTGGCGGGGCGCACGCGCCCGGAGCTGGAGGGGCTGATCGGCTTCTTCGTCAACACGCTCGCGCTCCGCGGCCGGCTGGACGACGAGCCGAGCTTCCGCGCTCTCCTGGCCCGCACGCGCGACGAGACGCTGGGCGCCTTCGCGCACCAGGACCTCCCCTTCGAGCGCCTGGTGGAGGAGCTGGCGCCGGAGCGCGACCTGGCGCGCAACCCGCTCTTCCAGGTGGTGTTCTCGCTCCAGTCGGCGGAGCGGGGGACGCCGGAGCTCCCCGGGCTGCGGATGCGCGTGCGGGAGGAGGAGACGCACACCGCCAAGTTCGACCTGACGCTGGCGCTCGTGGACGGCGCGGACGGGATCGCAGGCTCGCTGGAGTACGCGGTCGACCTGTTCGACGCCGCCACCGCCGGCCGCATGGCGCGGCACCTCGCCGTGCTCCTGGCCGGGATCGCCGCCGACCCCGACGCGCGCCTCGCCGACCTGTCGCTGCTGGACGACGCCGAGCGCCGGCAGGTGCTGGAGGAGTGGAGCGGCGCCGCGCTCCCCGCCGGGCCCGCGGCGGCGTGGGCGCCGGTGCACGAGCGGGTGCTCGCGCGCGCCGCCGAGGCCCCGGACGCCGTG
Organism: Longimicrobiaceae bacterium; assembly: GCA_040509335.1. Classification (GTDB taxonomy): domain Bacteria; phylum Gemmatimonadota; class Gemmatimonadetes; order Longimicrobiales; family Longimicrobiaceae; genus JAFAYN01. The sequence continues at coordinate 1,507 of JBEVLE010000452.1, forward strand.
GCGCTCGTCGCCGGCGCCGAGCGGGTGACGTACGGCGAGCTGGCGCGCCGCTCGGCGGAGCTGGCGGAGCGCCTCCGCGCCCTGGGCGCCGGCCCGGAAACGCGGGTGGCGCTGCTCGCCGCGCGCTCGCCGGAGCTGGTGGCGGGGATGCTGGCCGTGCTCCGCGCGGGCGCCGCGTACCTGCCGCTGGACCCCGGCACCCCCGCGGAGCGCGTCGCCGTGATCCTGGAGGACGCGGCGGTGCCGGTGGTGCTGGCGGACGCGACCACGGCGGAGCGGCTGGAGGGGTTCGGGGGCGAGGTCGTGCTGATCGACGAGACCCCCCTCCTCCCGGCCCCCTCCCCCGCAAGGGGGGAGGGGGAGAACGACGGTGTGGAGGGCGCGGACGCACGTTCGCACGCGCCGTTCCCCGACTCCGCCGCGTACGTCATCTACACCTCGGGATCCACGGGCACCCCAAAGGGCGTGGTCGTCACGCACGGCGCGCTGGCGAGCCTGGTGGACTGGCACCTGGGCGCGTTCGGCGTCACGGCGGCCGACCGGGCGACGCAGCTGGCGGGGCTGGGCTTCGACGCTTCGGTGTGGGAAACGTGGCCGTACCTGGCCGCGGGAGCCGCGCTGCACCTGGTGGCCGACGACGAGGTGCGGACGTCGCCGGAGGCGCTGCGGGCGCTGCTGCTGGAGCGCGGGATCACGCTGGCGTTCGTCCCGACGCCGCTGGCGGAGGGGATGCTGGCGCTGGAGTGGCCGCGGGACGCGGCGCTGCGCGCGCTGCTGGTGGGGGGCGACGCGCTGCGCGCCCGGCCCTCCGCCGGCGTTCCCTTCGCGCTGGTGAACAACTACGGGCCCACCGAGAACGCGGTGGTCGCCACGTCGGGCGCGGTGGGGCCGGAGGGCGGCGGGCGCTCCCCCGGGATCGGGCGGCCGATCCGGGGCGTGCGGGCGTACGTGCTGGACGCGGGGCTGCGGCCGCTGCCGGCGGGCGTCCCGGGCGAGCTGTGCCTGGGCGGCGCCTCGGTGGCGCGGGGATACCTGGGGCGGCCGGAGGGGACGGCGGCGGCGTTCGTCCCCGACGCGCTGGCCGGGGAGCGGGGGGCGCGCATGTACCGCACCGGCGACCGCGTGCGCTGGCTCCCGGGCGGCGAGCTGGAGTTCCTGGGGCGCATGGACCGGCAGGCCAAGGTGCGCGGCTTCAGGATCGAGCCGGGCGAGGTGGAGGCCGTGCTGCTGGCGCACCCGGGCGTGCGGGACGCGGCGGTGGTCGTGCGGGCGGACGCGGCGGGGGAGGCGCGCCTGGTGGGTTACGTGGCCGCGGACGCGGCGGCGGAGGGCGGGCTGCGGGCGCACCTGGCGGCGCGCCTGCCGGAGTACATGGTGCCCTCCGCGCTGGTGTTCCTGGAAACGCTTCCCCTGACTCCCAGCGGCAAGACGGACCGCGCCGCGCTGCCGGCGCCGGAGCTGGCGGCGGAGGGCGGCTTCGCCGCGCCGCGGACCCCGGCGGAGGAGGTGCTCGCCGGGGTGTGGAGCACGCTGCTGCGCCGCGAGAGGGTGGGGACGCGCGACAACTTCTTCGCGCTGGGCGGGCACTCGCTCCTGGCCACGCAGGTGATCTCCCGGGTGCGCCAGCTCTTCGGGGTGGAGCTGCCGCTGCGCGCTCTCTTCGAGGCGCCCACGGTGGCCCGCCTGGCCGCGCGCGTCGAGGCGGCGCGCGGCGAAGGGGCCGGCGAGGACGCGGTCCCGCTGCGCCGCGTGGAGCGCGACGGGCCGATCCCCGCGTCGTTCGCCCAGGAGCGGCTCTGGTTCCTGGAGCAGATGCGCCCGGGCGAGGCGACGTACGCCATCCCCGCGGCGCTGCGCATGTCCGGCCCGCTGGACGTGGAGGCGCTGCGGCGCGCGCTGGAGGAGGTGGTGCGGCGCCACGAGGCGCTGCGGACCGTGTTCGCCCGCTCCGGCGGCCGGCCGGTGCAGGTGGTCCGCCCGGCGGGATCGCTGGCGCTCCCGGTGGAGGAGGTCGCCGCTGGGACGCAGCCGGACGCCGCGCTGCGGGCGCGGATGGGCGAGGAGGCGCACCGGCTCTTCGACCTGGAGGCGGGGCCGCTCTTCCGGGTGGCGCTGCTGCGGCTGGGCGCGGACGAGCACGCGCTCCTGCTTTCCATGCACCACATCGTCAGCGACGGGTGGAGCATGGGGGTGCTGCTGCGGGAATTGGCCGCGCTGTACGCGGCGTACCTGGCGGGCGAGGCGTCGCCGCTCCCGGAGCTGGCGGTGCAGTACGCGGACTTCGCGGCGTGGCAGCGGGAGTGGCTGCGCGGCGAGGCGCTGGAGCGGCAGGTGGCCTTCTGGCGTGAGCAGCTGGCCGGCGCGCCCGCCGTGCTGGAATTGCCCACGGACCACCCGCGCCCGGCGGTGCAGGGCTCCCGCGGCGCGGTGCACGCCTTCACCGTCCCCCTGGCGACGGCGGACGCCGCGCGCGGGCTGGGGCGGAGCGAGGGCGTCACCCTGTTCATGGTGCTGGTCTCCGCCTGGGAGCTGCTGCTGTCGCGCTACTCCGGCGAGGAGGACCTGGTGGTGGGCGTGCCCACGGCGGGGCGCACGCGGCGCGAGCTGGAGGAGCTGATCGGCTTCTTCGTCAACGCGCTGCCGCTGCGCGCCGACCTGGCCGGCGACCCCTCCACCCGCGAGCTGCTGGCCCGCACGCGGGAAGCGGTGCTGGGGAGCTACGCCCACCAGGACGTCCCCTTCGAGAAGCTGGTGGAGGAGCTGCGCGTGGAGCGCAGCCTGGCCCACTCGCCCATCTTCCAGGTGATGTTCACCCTGATGGACGCGCCGCTCACCGTCCCCGAGCTCCCGGGGCTGGCGATGCGCGCCATGGAGGGGCAGACGGGGACCGCCAAGTTCGACCTGACGCTGGGGGTGATGAACGCGGAGGACGGGCTGCGGTGCGAGCTGGAGTTCGCCACCGACCTGTTCGACCGCGCCAGCGCGGAGCGGCTTGGGGAGCGCTTCCGGGTGCTCCTGGAGGGGATGATCGCGGACCCGGCGCGCCCGGTTTCCGGGATCTCCTTCCTGGGCGAGGGCGAGCGGGAGCAGGTGCTGCGCGGCTGGGCCGGCGCGCGCACGGCGTACCCCGCGGACCGGCTGGCCCACCAGCTGGTGCTGGCGCACGCGGAGCGCCGCCCGGACGAGGTGGCGCTGGTGGACGGGGATTCGGCGCTCACCTGGGCGGAGCTGGCGGGGCGCGCCGGCCGCCTGGCGAACCACCTGCGCCGCCGCGGCGTGGGGCCGGAGGCGCGCGTGGCCGTGTGCATGGAGCGCGGCGCGGAAGCGGTGGTCGCGCAGCTGGGCGTGCTCGCGGCGGGGGCGGCGTACGTGCCGCTGGACCCGGCCTACCCGGCGGAGCGCATCTCCTACGTGGTGGGGGACGCGGGGGCCCCGCTCCTCCTCACCCAGGCGCGGCTGGCCCCACGCCTCGCGGGGCTGCCGACCGAGGTGCTGGCGCTGGACGAGGCGTGGCCGCGGATCGCGGCGGAGGAGAGCCCGGAGGCGCCGGAGAGCGGCGTGTCGGCGGGGAACCTGGCGTACGTGATCTACACCTCCGGCTCCACCGGGCGCCCCAAGGGCGTGCTGGTGACGCACGGCGGCCTCCTCAACCTGGTGCACTGGCACCACCGGGTGTGGGACGACGGGCCGGGCGACCGCATGACGCAGCTGGCCGGGCCCGGCTTCGACGCCACGGTGTGGGAAACGTGGCCCTTCCTGGCGGCGGGGACGGAATTGCACGTGGTGCCCGAGGAGGTGCGCGCGGCGCCCGCGGCGCTCCGCGACTGGCTGCTGGAGTCGCGGATCACCGTGGCCTTCCTCCCCACGCCGCTGGCGGAGGCGGCGCTGGCGCTGGAGTGGCCGGCGGACGCGCCGCTGCGGACGCTGCACACCGGCGGCGACACGCTTCACCTGCGGCCGCGGCCGGGGCTCCCCTTCTCGCTGGTGAACGACTACGGCCCCACGGAGTGCACGGTGATCGCCGCCGCGGGGACCATCGAGCCGGCGGAGGGGAGCGCGCGGGTGCCGGGGATCGGGCGGCCGGTGGACAACATGGCGGCGTACGTCCTGGACGCGGCGCTGAACCCGGTCCCGCCGGGGATCCCCGGCGAGCTGTACCTGTCCGGCGACTCGCTGGCGCGCGGCTACCTGGGGCGGGCCGACCTGAGCGCGGAAAAGTGGCTCCCGGACCCGTTCTCGGAAGCGCCGGGCGCGCGGATGTACCGCACCGCGGACCGGGTGCGCTGGCGGCCGGACGGCGAGCTGGAGTTCATGGAGCGGGTGGACCGGCAGGTCAAGGTGCGGGGCTTCCGCATCGAGACGGGCGAGGTGGAGGCGGTGATGGCCGAGCACCCGGCCGTGCGCGAGGCGGTGGTGGAGGTGCGCGGCGAGGCGCGCGAGCGCCGCCTGGTGGGGTACGTGGTCGCCGCGCCGGACGCGCCGCTGGACGCGGCCGAGCTGCGGCGGCACCTGGGCGAGAGGCTCCCGGACTACATGGTCCCCTCCGCCTTCGTTTTCCTGGAGGCGCTTCCGGTGACACCCAACGGCAAGACGGACCGCGCCGCCCTCCCCGAGCCCCGGCGCGAGGCGGAGGAGGTGACGGACCCGCGCAACCCCGTGGAGGACGCCGTCGCCGCCGTGTGGCGCGAGGTGCTGAACGTGGAGCGGGTGGGGGTGCACGACAACTTCTTCGAGCTGGGCGGCCACTCGCTGCTGCTGGCGCAGGTGCACGCCCGCCTGCGCGAAACGCTGGGCCTGGAGATCCCCATCGTGGACCTGTTCCGCTTCCCCACGGTGGCCGCCCTCGCGGAGCACCTGGGCGCCGACGCCGCCGGCCCCCGCGCCGGCCCCGGCCGCGGCGGCGAGCGCGCCGCCGCCC
>JBEVLE010000453.1:0-4480 GCA_040509335.1 Longimicrobiaceae bacterium
GCGCCCCGGTTTCCCGGGGCGCGCGGGCGTACTGCCCGGCGGGTGATCAGCGCGGACGCCAGTTGATCAGCTCGAGGAGCCGGCCGCCGTTGCCGAGGGTGACCACGGCGGCGCTGCCGTGGCGGACCACCGCCGGGGCGTTGTAGGTCTTCTTCTGCATGGCTCTATCTCCTGGAATGAGTCGTGGAGTCGTGGAACGGGCTCAGCGCGGCCGCCAGCTGATCAGCTCGAGCAGCTTGGTGGCGGTCCCGAGGGTGACCTCGACGGCGTTGCCGTGGCGGACGATCATCGGGGCGCTGTAGGTCTTCTTCTGCACCGTGCGTTCTCCTGAAAGGAGGTTGATCTGGGCGGGCGCACCCGCGCCCGGCCCGGGTCCGGCGGATCGTCCCGCCGGTGTGCTGTTCCTCGCGTCGTGCTCGCATCCGTGCGGAGCGGCTTCGCCGCGCTCCGCTCGCCGGCTCCACCGCGCCTACGCGGCGGGGAGCGCCGACGTCCGCGCCGGGGCCCAGCGGCCCGCGCGCACCGCCAGCCACGTTTCCAGCGACAGCGAGCAGAGCAGGAAGGGGAGGCTGCGGACCTCGCCCTGGCGCGCCGCCTCGGTCGCGGCGCGCAGCGCTTCCACGCGCACCCAGCCGCGCCGGGCGATCTCCGGGTCGCGCAGCAGCTCGCGCAGCCGGTCCGCCTCGTGCGCCATGGCCCACAGGAGCCGCGCGTCGATCCCGCCCTTTCCCCGGCGCGTGCGCACCTCCTCCGGGAGGATTCCGCGCATCGCCTCGCGCAGCACGTACTTCCCCGTGCCGGCGCGGATCCGCATCGCCGGCGGGAGGCGGAGCGCGTGCTCCACCAGCGGCCGGTGCAGGAAGGGGTAGCGCATCTCGATCCCGTCCTGGAAGGGCCCGCGCTCCACGAACGCGGGGAGCGTCGCGATCTCCGTCGCCACCTCGTGGGCGAAGCGGCTCCCCCCGCGCGGGGCCGCCAGCATGCGCACCGAGGGGAGGCGGTCCGCCACCCCGGCCCGCCGTACGAAGTCCGGGTCCAGCCACGCCGGGATCTCCTCGTGCGGCCGCGCGAAGCGCAGCTTCGCCGCGGTGGGGAGGAAGGGGAAGACGCCGTGGCGCCCCAGCCCCGTCCAGAACGACTGCCGCGCCGCCACCGACAGGCGCGTCAGCTCGCGCAGCCCCGTGCGCACCCGCCACGCCGCCAGCAGGTCGGTGACGTAGTTCCAGTTCCCGGTGAGGTAGTGGTCCGACCCCTGGCCGCTCAGCAGCACCCGTCCCCCGGCGCCGCGGACCCGCGCCACCAGCGCGCGGTCGCGCGCCCAGAAGGGGAAGTGCGTGCGGGGCTCGTCGGTGGCGACCGGCGGCGCGCCGTCGTCCTGCCACGCCCAGTGGTCCACCAGCTGCTCGTTGCGCAGCCCCCAGCGGCGCACCACCGGGTCCGAGTAGCGGCGCTCGTCGCCGTCGCCCAGCGTGTCCACCACCGTCACCGTCCCGTCCAGGGCGGGGCCGCGCCCCGCCGCCGCCAGCGTCTGCGCCACGGACACCACCGACGACGAGTCCAGCCCCCCGGACAGCTGCGACCACACCCCCGGTCCATCCCCCGTCCGCGCGCGCACCGCCTCCTCGAAGAGCTCGCGGAAGCGCTCCGTCGCCGCCCCCTCGTCCACCGCCTCCGCCGGGACGAAGTCCGCCGCCCGCCAGAAGCGCCGCGACGCCAGCCGCCCGCCGCTCCAGGTGAGGCACTCGCCGGGGGCCACCACGCGCACCCCCGCCCACACCGTCCGCTCCGAGTGCGCGGCGCCCCCCACCAGGAAGTCCGCCACCCACTCCTCGTCGTAGCCGCCGCCGCCCAGCGCGTCCAGCCGGGAGGACAGGACCAGCGCGCCCTGCTCGCGCGCCAGGAAGAGCCCCTTGACCCCGAACGGATCGCGCATCGCCGTGAGCGTGGCGCGGGGCCCGTCCCACAGCGCGAAGGCGAAGTCGCCCAGGAGCCCGTCCAGGCAGGCCGCCCCCCGCGCCATGTACGCCGCCAGCACCAGCTCCAGGTCCGCCGCCTCCGTGGCGTGGGGCCCGCCCCACCCCGCCACCTCCGCCCGGTTGTCCAATCGCACGTCGCCGCAGGCCAGCAGGGCGCCGCGGCGCGCCAGCAGCGGGCGCAGCGCGTCCGGCTCGGCGCTCGCCGCCGCCGCGAAGCCGTCTGCGGCCAGCTCCGCCGCCCGGTTCCCCGGGACGGCGACCCGCGCCGCGAGGCGGGCGCGCAGCTCCGGGGGGAGCGGCGCGCCGGGCGCCGCCGCCGCGCATCCGAAGCCGTTCACGCCGCCACCTCCGGGAGGGCCCGGAACTTGTCCACCGTTTCCCGGTCCTCGTTGACCGGCTCGCCGTCCACCTCCACCCAGGCGTGCGCGTAGAAGGGGTACGCCTGCACCCCCAGGCGCAGCTCCGCCGGCACGCCGCGGCGGCGCAGCAGCAGGTACAGCGCGAGCGACTGCTCCAGGCACACCGCCCGCCCCGGGAAGAACGCCGCCGCCACGGCCACGTGGTACGACGCGCGCTCCACCTCCTCCGGCGGGAGCCCCGCCCCGCCCGCCCGCGTGCCCAGCCGCCGCGCCCGCGCCACCGCCGGCCCGAAGCCGCGCGCCTTGAGGTGCGCCCGCACCGCGAGGAGCGCCAGGGCGCAGCGCGCCACCGAGGGCGCCTTCATCCCCGCACCACCAGCTTCAATGCCGCCAGCTTCCCCAGCAGCGCCGCCGCGTCAGCCGCCAGCCGGTCGCGGGGGGCGTCGTACTCGTCGAAGAGCCGCTCCGCCAGCGCCGCCGCCGTGGGACACGCCGGGAGCAGCTCCCAGATGCGCGTGCCCACTTGGTCCAGCCCGTAGTATTCCCCGCGCACCGGGTCCAGGAGAACGGTCCGGTCCCCCTCGGCGGCGGACACCACCTTTTCCGCGCGCCGGAACGCGGCGTCGTGCGGTGCCGGGGCGGCGTCGCCGCGGGTCTTCCTGAGCCAGCCGAACATGTCGGGTACGGTTGAGGGAACGGGCTCACCGGCCAGAGGAGAGCAGGCGCGGTGTCCACTCGTGACACTTTAGGCGCGCCCCGTCTTCAATCCTAACACGAACGCCGGTATCGTCAATAGGTGTCTGATAACATGTGGAAACTCAACGCGTTGGCAGGGCGTAAGGTAGCCAGTGCCTTGCGGATGGAACGATCGTTCGGGGGCGCGCGAAAACGCCCCCGCGTGCGGGCGCACGCGGGGGCTGCCGGTCTCCGTCCGCCGGCTTCCCTACAGGATGCGGATGGAGTTGATCTGCACGTCCCAGAGGATGGTCTGCCCCACCCCCGCGCTGAAGGGGGTGGAGAACAGCTCCTGCCCGCCCGTGGCGCGCGCCATCAGGCGGTACGTGTTCACCGTGGCCGCCGGGTTGAAGGTGAGCGTGGCGCGCGCGTTGGGGCTGACGTTCCCCAGGATCCTGCGCGCGCTCCCGGCCGCGTCCACCACGTACACCGTCAGCGAGGTCGGCGGGACCACCGTGTTCCGCACCTGCACCGAGATCCGGTTCATGGCGTCGGCCTGCTCCTGCGCCGACGGCGGGCCGCCGGCGGTCGCGGCCGGCGCGCACCCGCCGGCCAGCAGGGCGAGCGCGAGCGCCGCGGGGACGCACAGGGAGCCGCGAAGCCGCATGGGATTCCTCCTCCGGGACGGGTGTGTCGGGGCCGCGCCGCGGCGCCGGGAATCCACCCGGCGCGCAGCAAGCGTGCCAGGCGGAGGGCCGCCGCCGGCTACGGCTCCGGGGTCTCGACCTCCGCCTGCTCCGTCTCCATGTCCTCCGTTTCGGGCGCGGCGGGGAAGAGCAGCCCCTCCAGCGTGTCCAGCAGGTCGTCGCGCCCGTCGCCGCTGAGCGCGGAAAAGAGCACCACCTGGTCCGTGTCCACGCCCAGCTTTTCCGCGGTCTTGCGGAGCGCCGCCTCGCGCTTTCCCGTCGCCAGCTTGTCCGCCTTGGTGAGCGCGAACAGGGTGGGGATGCCGATCTCCGCCAGGTAGTCCACCGAGCGCAGGTCGTCCTCGGTGGGGCCCGTGCGGATGTCCACCAGCTGCACCACCCCCCGCAGCTCGCGCGAGGTGGAAAGGAAGCCGTGGATCAGCGGTTGCCACTTCCTGCGCAGCTCCTGCGGCACCTTGGCGTAACCGTACCCCGGCAGGTCCACCAGGAAGAAGTTCCCCGGCTCGGCCCGAACGTCGTAGAAGTTGATCTCCTGCGTCTTCCCGGGCTGCGCCGACACCCGCGCGATCGCCGTCCGCGTGCGCCCCAGCAGCCGGTTGATCAGCGACGACTTGCCCACGTTGGAGCGCCCGGAGAACGCCACCTGCGGCATTCCCTCCGCGGCCTCCGGCTGCGCCTGCCCGATCTGCCCGATGGCCCCCGCGAACTCGACTGACTTTATTCTCATAGGGAACAGGGAACAGGGAATAGGGAACAGCCTGCA
>JBEVLE010000454.1:0-6636 GCA_040509335.1 Longimicrobiaceae bacterium
CCCCGGCCTCGTCGTCGGCGTGCTCGGCATCCTCCAGGCCGGCGGCGCCTACCTCCCCCTCGACCCCTCCCACCCCGACGAGCGCCTGCTGTTCATGCTGCGCGACGCGGGCGCCGCGGCGGTGGTGACGGACCCGGAGATGGCGGCGCGGATCGCCGGCTTCGGCGGGGCGGTGGTGGGGGCCACCCCTCACCCCCCGACCCCCTCTCCCACAAGGGGAGAGGGGGAGAACTACAGTGCGGAGTTCGAGGGTCAGGAAGCCCTCCCCCAGAATTGGGGGAGGGTGGCGAGCCTTAGCGAGCCGGGTGGGGGCCCCGAGGACGCCAGCGGGATCTCCATCGACCCCGACAACCTGGCCTACGTCGTCTACACCTCCGGCTCCACCGGCACCCCCAAGGGCGTGCTGGTCACCCACCGCGGCCTCGCCAACTACCTCGCCTTCTTCGACCGCGAGATCCTGGGCGACGACGGCTTCGCGCTTCCCCTGGTCTCCCGTCTCTCCTTCGACGCGCACGTCCGCCAGCTCTTTCCGCCGCTGCTGCGCGGCGAGCCCGTCTGGGTGCTCCCGGAGGACGCCGTCGCCGACCCCGTGGCCCTGCTGGACGCGCTGGGGAGCCGCGGGCGCGTTTCCTTCGGCGGGGTGCCCTCGCTGTGGGGCGCGGTGATGGACGCTATCGAGGCCGGCGAGCGCCCCGCACCGCATGACCTGCGGGCGGTGCTCCTGGGCGGCGAGGCGTTGCCCGCGGAGCTCGTCCGGCGCACGCTGGAGCGCTTCCCGGGCGTGCGCATCTGGAACCACTACGGGCCCACGGAGGCCACGGTCAACACCACGGTGGCGCGCGTGGAGGACGCGGACCGTGTCACCCTGGGGAGGCCCATCGCCAACGCGCGCGTGTACCTGCTGGACGCGCACGGTGGGCCCGTGCCGACCGGCGTGGCGGGCGAGCTGCACGTGGGGGGCGCGGGGGTGTCGCGCGGCTACCTGGGGCGGCCGGAGCTGACGGCCGAGAAGTTCGTCCCGGACCCGTTCTCCGCCGAGACGGGGGCGCGGATGTACCGCTCGGGCGACCGCGCCCGCTGGTTGCCCACGGGCGAGCTGGAGTACCTGGGGCGGACCGACCAGCAGGTAAAGGTGCGCGGCTTCCGCGTGGAGCCGGGGGAGATCGAGGCCGCGCTGCGGCGGCACCCGGCGGTCCGCGACGCCGTGGTGGACGCGCGCGGCGATGGGCGCGGCGGGCTGCGGCTGGTGGCGTACGTGGTGCCGGCCGCGGGATTGGCCGCGTCCCCCGCGGAGCTCCGCGCCCACCTCGCCGGCGAACTGCCGGAGTACATGGTGCCGGCCGCCTTCGCGGCGCTCGACGCCCTGCCGCTCTCCGCCAACGGCAAGCTCGACCGCGCGGCGCTCCCCAACCCGGAGGCCGCGGACGCCGCCGGGGAGCGCGCGGCGCCGCGCACGGCGACGGAAGAGATCCTGGCGGGGATCTGGGGCGTGGTGCTCCAGCGGGAGCAGGTGGGCGCCGGGGACGACTTCTTCGGGCTGGGCGGCCACTCGCTGGCGGCCACCAGCATGATCTCGCGGGTGCGGCGGGCGTTCGGGGTGGAGGTGCCGCTGCGCGCCGTGTTCGAGGCCCCCACGCTGGCGGCGCTCGCCGGGCGGGTGGACGCGCTCCTCCGCGAGGGCGCGGGGATGACGCTCCCGCCCCTGGTCCGCGTCCCCCGCGACGGGCCGCTGCCGCTGTCCTTCGCGCAGCGGCGCCTGTGGTTCATCGACCGGCTGCACCCGGACGCGCCCCTGTACGACCTGGCCTTCGCCTTCCGCCTGCGCGGCGCGCTGGACCCGCGGGCGCTCCGCCGGGCGGTGGGCGAGACCGTGCGCCGCCACGAGGTGCTGCGCACCCGGTTCGAGGACGTCGGCGGCGAGCCGGTGCAGGTGGTGGACCCGCCCGCGCCCGTCCCCCTCCCGCGGGTGGACCTGAGCTCCCTCGCCGCCGAGGCGGCGGAGCGCGAGGCCCGGCGCCTGGCCGAGGGCGAGGTCCGTTTCCGCTTCGACCTGCGGCGCGGCCCGCTCCTGCGCACCACGCTGCTGCGGCTCGCCGACCGGGACTGGGCGCTGCTGCTTACGGTGCACCACATCGTCTTCGACGGGTGGTCCACCGGCGTGTTCAACACCGAGCTGTCCGCGCTGTACGGCGCATTCGCGGCGGGGCGCCCCTCGCCGCTCCCGGAGCCGGCCTTCCAGTACGCCGACTACGCGGCGTGGCAGCGGGGGTGGCTCGCGGGCGAGGTGCTGGAGCGGCAGCTGGCCTGGTGGCGGGCGAGCCTCGCGGGGGCGCCCCCGCTGCTGGAGCTCCCGACCGACTTCCCCCGCCCGGCGATCCCGGGGACGCGCGCCGCGCGCCTGCACTTCGCCGTCCCCGCCGGGGCGACCCGCGGGCTCCACGCCCTGGCCCGCGCGGAGGGCGCCACGCTGTTCATGGCGCTCCTGGCCGCGTGGCAGCTGCTCCTGTCGCGCTATGCCGGCCAGGACGACGTGGTGGTGGGCGCCCCCATCGCCGGGCGCCGCCGCACGGAGATGGAGCCGCTGGTGGGCTACTTCGTCAACACCCTGGCGCTGCGCGGCGACCTGTCCGGCGACCCCACCGTGGGCGAATTGCTGCGCCGCGTGCGCGAGGCCACGCTGGGCGCCTACCAGCACCAGGACCTGCCCTTCGAGCGGCTGGTGGAGGAGCTGGGGGTGGAGCGCAGCCTGGGCCACTCGCCGGTGTTCCAGACGCTGTTCGCGGTGCAGAACCACCAGCGCACGGCGATGCGGCTGGAGGGGCTGCGCCTGGAACCGTTCCCCACGGAGGAGGACGCCGCGCGCACCGACCTGGGGCTCACCCTGGTGGAGGGCGGGGACCGGCTGCTGGGGGTGCTCACCTTCCGCACGGACCTGTGGGAGGCCGCGACGATGGAAAGGATGCTCGGCCACTTCACGCGCCTGCTGGACGAGGCCGCCGCGGGGTCCGGCCGCCGCCTTTCCGAGCTGAGGCTGATGGGCGCCGCCGAGCGGGAGCAGCTCCTGGTGGCGTGGAACGCCGCGTCACGCGGCGCGCCCCACCGCTGCGTCCACGAGCTGTTCGCGGAACAGGCCGCACGCACGCCGGACGCCGTCGCGGTGTCGTCCGCGACCGACTCCCTCACCTACGCGGAGCTGGCGCTGCGCGCGGACGCCGTCGCCCGGGAGCTCCGGGAGCGCGGGGTGGGGCCGGATGCGCCGGTGGGCGTGTGCGTGGAGCGCTCGCCGGAGATGGTGGCCGCCGTGCTCGGCGTCCTCCGCGCGGGCGGCGCCTTCCTGCCGCTGGACCCGGAGTACCCGGCGGAGCGCCTGGCCTTCATGCTGGAGGACTCCGGCGCGCGCGTGCTCCTGACGGACGGCGCCGCGGGAGACAGGCTGGCCGACTTCGGAGGCGAAGTCGTCGCGCTGGACCCCTCCCTCGCGAGAGGGAGAACGCGGGGGCACGACGGATCCGCGGCTGACACTGCCGTTGCAGGCTGTTCCCTGTTCCCTGTTCCCTGTTCCCTCTCTCTCGCCTACGTCATCTACACCTCCGGCTCCACCGGCACCCCCAAGGGCGTCGCCGTGCCGCACGGGGCGCTGGCGGGCACGCTGCTCGCCGCGGGCGCGGCGTTCGGCTTGGGCGCGGGCGACGTGATGGCGTCGCTGGCGAGCTTCGCCTTCGACATCTGGCTCCTGGAGGCGCTCCTGCCGCTGATCTCCGGCGGCAGCGTGCGCATGGTGCCGCGCGAGCGGGTGGTGGACGTGGACGCGCTGGTGGAGGAGCTGGAGGGCGCCACGCACCTGCACGCCGTCCCCGCGCTCATGCGCCGGGTGGTGGACCGGGTCGCGGCGGGGCGGGGGACCCTGCCGGCGCTGCGGAGCGCCTTGGTGGGGGGCGACGCCGTGCCGCCGGAGCTGCCCGCCGCCATGCGGGAGGTGTTCCCGGCGGCCGCGGTGCGCGTGCTCTACGGCCCCACGGAGGGTGCGATCATCTGCGCCGCGCACCGCGCGCGGGGCGGCGAGGCGCGCGGGAGGTACCTGCTGGGCGGGCCGCTCGGCAACGCGCCGCTGTACGTGCTGGACGCGGCGGGGGAGCCGGCGCCCGTGGGCGTACCGGGCGAGCTGTGCATCGGCGGGAGCGGGACCGCGCGGGGCTACGTGGGGGCGGCGGGGCCGACGGCAGCGCGCTTCGTGCCGGACCCGTTCGCCGCGCAGCACACGGCCGGGGCGCGGATGTACCGCTCCGGCGACCGCGTGCGCTGGCTCCCGGACGGCACGCTGGAGTTCCTGGGGCGCCTGGACGGCCAGGTCAAGGTGCGCGGCTTCCGCATCGAGCCCGGCGAGATCCGGGCGCGGCTCACGGCGCACCCCGCGGTGCGCGACGCGGCGGTGCTCGTCCGCGAGGACACGCCCGGCGAGCGGCGGCTGGTCGCCTACGTGGTCCCGTCGGGCGGCGGCGCTTCCCCGGCGGAGCTGAGGGAGCACCTGCGGGCCCGCCTCCCGGAGCCCATGGTGCCGGCGGCCGTGGTGGTGCTGGACGAGCTGCCGCTGACCCGCAACGGCAAGGTCGACCGGGCCGCGCTCCCCGCGCCGGAGCGGGCCGGCGGCGCGCGCGAGTGGACCCCGCCGCGCACCCCCGCCGAGGAGGTGCTCGCGGGGATCTGGGCCGAGGTGCTGGGCGTGGAGCGGGTGGGCGCGGACGACGACTTCTTCGCGCTGGGCGGGCACAGCCTCCTGGCGACGCAGGTGGCGTCGCGGGTGCGCGCCGCGCTCGGCGCCGAGCTGCCGCTGCGCGCCCTGTTCGAGGCGCCCACGCTGGCGGACCTGGCGCGCCGCATCGACCGTCTGCGCACGGACGCGCCCGCGGGGGGCGGGGCGCCGCCGCTGGTCCCCGCCGCGCGCGGCGATGCGCCGCTGCCGCTGTCGTTCGCGCAGCAGCGGCTCTGGATCCTGGACCGCCTGGAGCCCGGCGGCAGCGCCTACAACATGCCGCTTGCGCTGCGGCTCCGCGGGCCGCTGGACGCGCGGGCGCTGGCGCGCGCCGCCGGCGGGGTGGCGCGGCGGCACGAGGCGCTGCGCACCACGTTCGGCGACGACGGGGGGACGCCGTTCCAGGTCGTGCACGCCGCGGGGATCGCGGCGCCCGGCGTGGCTGACCTGTCCGGGCTGGCCCCGGCCGCGCGGGAGCCGGAGGCCGGCCGCCGGGTGGAGGAGTGCGCGCGCCGCCCGTTCGACCTGCGGCGCGGGCCGCTGCTGCGCGTCCACCTCCTGCGGCTGGCCGCGGAGGAGCACGTGCTGGTGCTCGCCATGCACCACGTCGTCTCGGACGGGTGGAGCGTGGGGGTGATGCTCCGCGAGCTGTCCGCGCTGTACGGGGCGCACGTCGCGGGCGCGCCGTCGCCGCTCCCCGCGCTCCCGGTGCAGTACGCCGACTTCGCCGTGTGGCAGCGGGGCTGGCTCGCCGGCGAGGTGCTGGAGCGGGAGCTGGCCTGGTGGCGGGCCGCGCTGGCCGGCGCCCCCGCCGCGCTGGAGCTTCCCACCGATCATCCCCGCCCGCCGCTCCCAGGCGCACGCGCGGCGAGCGCCGTGCGCGTGCTCCCCCGCGAGACCGCGGAGGCGGTGCGCGCCCTGGCGCGCCGCGAGGGCGCCACGACATTCATGGTGCTCCTCGCCGCGCTGGACGTGCTCCTGGCGCGCTGGTCCGGCGAGGACGACGTGGTGGTGGGCACCCCCGTCGCCAACCGCACGCGCCGGGAAACGGAGGATCTGGTCGGCTTCTTCGCCAACACGCTGGTGCTGCGGGTGGACGCGTCCGGGAGCCCCGCGTTCCGCGGTCTGCTGGCCCGCGTGCGCGAGGCCACGCTGGGCGCCTACCAGCACCAGGACGTCCCCTTCGAGCGCCTGGTGGACGCCCTGGGCGTGGAGCGCGCCACCGGCCGCACGCCGCTCTTCCAGGTGATGTTCTCCGCCGACGACGGCGCGGGCGCCCCGCGCCCGTTCGGCGGGCTCCGGGTCGAGCACCACCCCACCGGCACCCCCGCGGCCAAGTTCGACCTGGCGGTGTCCGTGTCCGAGGGCCCGGCGGGGCTCGGCGTGCGCTTCGCCTACCGCGAGGAATTGTGGGACGCCGCCACCGTGGAGCGCGTCGCGGAAGCGTACGCCCTGCTGCTGGAGGCCGCTGCCGCCGACCCCTCCCGCCGCATCCTGGACCTCCCCCTGCTGGGGGCCGCCGAGCGCGAGCGTGTGCTCCGCGAGTGGAGCCCCGGCCCCGCCGCGCCGCCCCCGCCGCGCGCCGTGCACGAGATGGTGGCGGAGCAGGCGCTGCGCACGCCGGACGCCGCCGCCGTGACGTACGGCGGCCGCGCGCTCACCTACGCCGCCCTGGAAGCGCTCGCGGCCGCGCTCGCCGCCCGCCTGCGCGCGCGCCCCGAGCAGGAGACGACCCGCGGCGTCGTCCGCGCGGGGCTCGACGAGCTCGCCGGCTGGTTCGAGCCCGAGCTCGTCCTGCAGCAGCGGCTCGTGCGCGAGGTCCCGGTCGTCGGCGCCCGCCGGCTGCAGCTCTACAGCCAGGCCGAGCGCGCCATCGCCGCCTCGCT
>JBEVLE010000455.1:0-10224 GCA_040509335.1 Longimicrobiaceae bacterium
GAGGGGGCCGGGGGGAGGGGGGTCGCCGTGTCCGTCACCCCGTCCGCGGAGACCAGCAGCGCGGCGCCGGAGTCCTCCAGCACGTACGCCACGCGCTCGGCGGGGTAGCCGGGGTCCAGGGGGACGTAGGCGGCGCCCGCCCTGAGCACGGCGAGCACGGCCACGACCATCTCCGGGGAGCGCTCCAGCAGGATCGCCACGCGGCTTTCCGGGCCGGCGCCGCGCTCCCGCAGCGTCCGCGCGAGCGCGTCGGCGCGGCGGTCCAGCTCCGCGTACGACATCGCCTCGCCGCGCAGCACCACGGCGGGCGCGTCCGGGGCGAGGCGCGCCCGCTCGGCGACGTGCTCGTGCACGGGGCGCGGGTCCAGGGCGCGCTCCGTCCGGTTCCACTCCACCAGCAGCTGCGCGCGCTCGGCGGGCGCGAGGACGGGGAGGTCGGAAAGGCGGAGGTCGGGGTCGGCGACCGCGGCCTCGGCGAGCACCTGGAACTGCGCGCCCATGCGGCGCAGCGTCGCGGCGTCGAACAGGTCCGGGTTGTAGCGGAAGACGGCGTGGATGCCGTTGGAGCGCTCCTCCACGAAGAGCGAGATGTCGAACGCCGACATCCCGCTGTCCGCGTCCACCGGCGACAGCGCCAGCCCGGAAAGCTGCACCGGCTTCATGGGCGCGTTCTGCACCACGAACATCACCTGGAAGACCGGCGTGTGGCTCAGGGAGCGCTCGGGGGCGATCTCCTCCACCAGCCGCTCGAAGGGGAGCTCCTGGTGCGCGTAGCCGCCCAGCGTGGTCTCGCGGACGCGGCGAAGCGCCTCGCGGAAGGTGGGGTCGCCGGACAGGTCGGCGTGCAGGACCAGCGTGTTGACGAAGAAGCCGAAGGACCCTTCCAGCTCCTTGCGCGTGCGGTTGGCGATGGGCGAGCCCACCACCACGTGGTCCTGCCCGGACAGGCGCGCCAGCAGCACGCTCCACACGGCGAGCAGCGCCATGAACAGCGTGGTCCCCTCGCGGCGGTTCAGCTCGCGCACCCCCTCCATCACCCGGTGCGACAGGATGAAGCGCTGCGACTCGCCGTGGAAGCGCTGGATGGGCGGGCGCGGGCGGTCCAGGGGCAGCTCCAGCAGCGCGGGGGCGCCCTCCATCTGCCGCCGCCAGTAGGCCAGCAGGTCGTCCAGCGTGGTCCCGGACAGGCGCCGGCGCTGCCAGGCCGCGAAGTCGCCGTACTGGAGCGGCACCGGCGGGAGCGGCGAGGGGAGCCCGGCCGAGAAGGCCTGGTACAGCTCGCCCAACTCGCGCGCGAAGATCCCCATGCTCCACCCGTCGCTGACGATGTGGTGCATGGAGAGCGCGAGGACGTGCTCGGTCCCGGTGACACGGAAGAGGCGGGCGTGCAGGAGCGGCGCGCGGCCCAGGTCGAAGGGCGCGCGGACGCTCGCCGCCACGCGCCGCCGCAGCTCCTCGCCGCGCTCCGGCTCCGCCCAGCCGGACAGGTCGTCCAGCGGGAGCTCCACCTCCACCGCGTCGGCGATCACCTGCACCGGCTCGCCGTCCACCACGGCGAACGAGGTGCGGAACGCCTCGTGGCGCGCCGCGATCTCGGCGAGGGTGCGGCGCAGGGCGGCAGGGTCCAGCGGGCCGTTGAGCCGCAGCGCGTTGGTGATGTTGTAGAGCGCGCTCCCGGGCTCCAGCTGGTCCAGGAACCAGAGCGGCTGCTGGGAAAAGGAAACGGGGGCGTGCGGCCCGGGGGCCCGCGGCGGGATGCGGTCCTCCTCGACCTGCCGGATCCCCTCCTTTTTGAGGAGGAGAGCCAGCAGCTCGCGCTTCTGCGCGGAGATCCCGCCCGCGGGCTTGTTCACGTCAGACTTCTCCGGTGGGGTGGCTCGCGCGGAGGGCCTGCTCCAGCTCCTCCGCCGAGATCGCCTGCATCTCTTCTTCCGACATCCCGTCCAGCATGCGGAGGATGCGGGCGACGGTCTCCGTCTGCCCCGGCTCCGCCTCCAGCGCCACGGCCGCGGCGGCCAGCGCGGCGACGGTGGGATCCTCGAAGAGCACGCGCAGCGGCACCTCCACCTGGAGCGCCTCGCGCACGCGCGAGATCACCTGCGTCGCCAGCAGCGAGTGCCCGCCCAGGTCGAAGAACGAGTCGAAGGCGCCCACCGCCGGCACCTCCAGCACCTCGGCCCAGATGGCGGCGACGACCGCCTCCACGTCGCCGCGCGGGGGCACGGAGGCGGGCCCGGCGCCCAGCTCCGGCGCGGGGAGCGCGCGGCGGTCCAGCTTGCCGTTGGGGGTGAGCGGAAGCTCCCCCAGCCGCACCAGCGCGGCGGGCACCATGTGCTCCGGGAGGCGGGCGCGCAGCCACTCCCGCAGCTCCGCCTCCGCCGGCATGTCGTCCGCGCCGACGACGTAGCCCACCAGGCGCCGCTCCCCGGGCCCGTCCTCGCGCGCGACCACGGCCGCGGCGCGCACCGCGGGGTGCGCACCCAGCACGGCCTCCACCTCGCCCGGCTCCACCCGGAAGCCGCGCACCTTGACCTGCTGGTCCGCGCGCCCCAGGAACTCCAGCGCCGCCTCCTCCGACCAGCGCACCCGGTCGCCGGTGCGGTACAGCCGCTCCCCCGGCGACGCCGCGAACGGGTGCGGGACGAAGCGCTCCGCCGTCAGCGCGGGGCGCCCCAGGTAGCCGCGGGCCAGCCCGGGGCCGGACAGGTACAGCTCGCCGGGGACGCCGGGGGGCACCGGCTCCAGCCGCGCGTCCAGCACGTACGCCCCGGTGTTCGCCACCGGGCGCCCCAGCGGGAGCGGCGCGGCGCGGTCCTCGTCGCCGCGCACCGGGTGCCAGGTGGAGAAGGTGGTCCCTTCCGTGGGCCCGTAGCCGTTCACCAGCATCGCCGGCCCGCCCGCCTCCAGCACCGCCGCGGAGCGCGTGGCGTCCATCGCCTCGCCGCCCACGATCACGTAGCGCAGCCCGGCGAAGGCGTCCGGCCGCTCCCCCGCCACGCGGTGGAAGAGCGAGGTGGGGAGAAAGGCCTGCGTCACCCCCTGCGCGCGCAGCGCCGCCGCCAGCGCATCCGGGTCCAGCGCCGTTTCGCGGGGGATCCCCACCAGCCGCGCCCCGGACAGCAGCGCGCTCCACACCTCCCAGGTCGCCGCGTCGAAGGCGGCGTTGGAAATCTGCGCCACGCGGTCGTCCGGGCCCGCCTCCGTGTAATCCGTGTCGCGAACCAAGCGCAGGATGCCGGCGTGCGTGACCGCGACGCCCTTTGGCTCCCCCGTGGAGCCGGAAGTGTAGATCACGCAGGCTAGGGAACAGGGGACAGGGAACAGGGGACAGCCTGCCACTGCAACGGCACCCGCGTCCCCGGCAACCTCGCCCTCCGGCACCAAAGCTGTCCCGAAAGATATCACCTCCACCCCGGCGGCGGGAAGCAGGTCCCGCAGGCTTTCCTGCGCCAGCAGCACGCGCGCGCCGGAGTCGCGCAGCATCCAGGCGAGACGCTCCGCCGGGTGCCGCGGGTCCAGCGGGAGGTACGCGCCGCCCGCCCGGAGGATGGCGACCATCCCCACCACCATCTCGGTCGAGCGGTCCAGCAGCAGCCCCACCCGCGCGTCCGGCCCCACCCCCGCCGCGCGCAGCCGGCGCGCCAGCGCGGCCGAGCGCCGGTCCAGCTCCCGGTAGGTGAGCGCCGCGTCGGGGTACGCCACCGCCACCGCGTCGGGCCAGCGGGCCGCGGCCTCGTCGAACAATTCCACCACGGTGCGCCCCGCCGGCCACTCCGTCCGCAGCGGCGCGCCCGCGGCGAGCGCCGCCTCGCGCTCCACCGGCGTAAGCAGCGGCAGGTCGCGGAGCGGGCGGTCCGGGTCCGCGGCCATCGCCTCCAGCAGCGTCCCCCACTGCGCCAGCATGCGCCGCACCGCCGCGTCGCCGAAGCGCGCCGTGTCCCACACGGCCCGCAGCGCCAGCCCGTCCCCCGGCGAGGCCACCACGGTGAGCGGGTAGCCGGTGCGCTCCTCCACCCGCGGGTCGTGGATCGCCAGCCGCCCGCCCACCGCCCCCGCCCCGCCGCCCACCGGGTAGTTCTCGAAGGCCAGGATGCTTTCGAACAGGCGCTGCTCGCGGGGAACCTCCGTCCACCCCTGCACCGCCGTGAGCGACACGTGCTCCCAGGCGCCGGCCTCCACCTGCCGCGCATGGAGCTCCGCGATCCAGGGGAGGAGCGGCGCGTCCTCGTCCACCCGGACGCGCACGGGGAGCGTGTTGATGAACATCCCCACCATCTCCTCCACCCCCGGGAGCGCCGCCGGCCGCCCCGAGACCACCGCCCCGAAGACCACGTCGTCCCGCCCCGAGAAGCGGGACAGCAGCAGCGCCCAGGCGCCCTGCACCAGCGCCCCCGGCGTGACGCGGGCGCGGCGGGCGAGCGCCGCCAGCGCCGCCATCGTGGCCGCGGGGAGCCGGACCACAGCCTCGGCGTAGCGCGACGGGTCCTCCGCGGCGCCGGCGGGGGCGGGGCGGCCGATCCCCAGCGGCGTGGGCGCCTCCACGCCGGCCAGGCGGGCGCGCCAGAACGCTTCCGCGGCGGCGGCGTCCCGCTCCCGCAGCCACAGCACGTAGTCGCGGAAGGGGCGCGGGCGCGGCAGGCCGGTCTCGCGGCCGGCGCGCGCGTCCGCCTCGAAGGCGAGCACCTCGTCCAGCACGCGCGGCAGCGACCAGCCGTCCAGCAGCAGGTGGTGGAAGCTCCACTGCACGCGCCACTCGTCCGCGCCCGTCCGGATCAGCGCCAGGCGCATCAGCGGCGCCGCAAGCAGGTCGAAGCCGCGGCGCCGGTCCTCCGCCAGCAGCTCCTCCAGCTCCCGCTCGCGCACGTGCGGCGGGAGGCCGCTCCAGTCCAGCGTTTCCACCGGGATCGCCACGCGGCGCTGCACCACCTGCACCGGCTCGTCCATCTCCTCCCACGCGAACGCCGTCCGCAGGACCGGATGCCTTTCCGTGACGCGCTGCCAGGCGCGCGCGAAGCCCTGCGGGTCGAAGCCCGGGTCGCGCACCGTGAACCCCACCTGCTCCACGTAGGCGCCGGAGCCCGGGGCGAAGACGGTGTGGAAGAGCATCCCCTGCTGGAGCGGGGTGAGCGGGTAGATGTCCTCTACGTCGGGCCGGCTCATCGTGTCGTGCTCCGGTGAGTCTCGTGGTTGGGGCCGCTCCGGAGCCGGACGATACTGCCGTCCGTCTCCTGCGCGGGTCGCGGAGCCAGCCGAAACTGCCCGGCTGTCTCCGCTCCGGCTGCGGGAGCCCCGCCAAACTGCGGCGGGTCTCCCTCCGCGACATCTTACGGGGAACGGCGGGGAACCGCCCGGAACCACGCCCCATCCGCCGTTTCGTACTTCGTACTTCTTCTACGCCGGCAGCAGGTCGTCGTCCGGCGCGTCCTCCAGCTCCGCCAGCAGCTCGTCCACCGTGCGCCCGTCGGCGCGCGGCGGCGTCCACGCGCTGGCGGGCGCCAGCTCCGACAGGTGAGCGTCCGGGGCGGCCACCACGCGCTCCAGCAGGGCTTGGTACCCGTCCGCGAATTTCCGCACTGCCTCCGCGCCCATGGCGTCCACGGCGTACTCCCAGGCGCACGCCAGGCTCCCACCGTCCGCCTCCGCCACCTCCAGCGACAGTTCGTGCTCCACGGTGCCACCCTCGGTCGCGGCGCGAAGCAGCCGCCGCCCCAGCGCCTCCGCGGCCGACCGCGATGCGCCGCGGTACGTGAACGCCACGTCGGGAAGCGGCCCGCCTTCGGGACCGGCTTCCCCGGGGCCGGAGAGCGCGTCCAGCACACCGTCGCGGACGCGGGCGAGGAGCGCGCGGAAGGGCGGGTCGTCCGCCACGCGGGTCCGCACAGGGAGCGCTTCCGCGAGCGGACCCACCATCCCCTCCAGCTCCACGCGGCGCCGCCCGTCCGTCCCCACCGCGACCGCTGCGTCGGCGGAGCCGGCGGACGCGGCGAGCTGGAGCTGGAGCGCGGCGAGGAGGACCATGGCGGGCGTCGCTCGGGCGTCGCGGGCCAGGGCGCGCACCGCGTCCGCCAGCCCGGCCGGGAGCGTGGCGGCGTGCAGCGCCGCCGGGCGGCGGGGGCGCGCGTCCGGGAGGGCTGGCTGCCCTCCGCGACTTCGCTCCCCCATCGCGAGGTCGGAGTAGCGGGCGGACGGATCCGGGAGCGGCGACGGGGCGCCGCGCGCGAAGGCGGCGTACAGCGAGCGCAGCTCGCCCTGGAGGATGCCCATGCTGGGGCCGTCCGCGGCGATGGCGTGGACCACCAGCAGCAGCACGTGCTCCGCGGGCGCGGCACGGAAGAGCGCGGCCCGGAACACCGGCCCGCGCGCCAGGTCGAAGGGGCGCCGAACCGTATCGCGCATCCGCTCCTGGAGGCGCGCGCCCGTGGCGTCCTCCACCGGAAGGTCGATGCTGCCGGCGGCGAGCACCTCCTGCACCGGTCCGTCCTCCGTCTCCCGGACGACGGTGCGCAGCGTCTCGTGGCGGCGCGCCAGCTCCTCCACGCTCCGCCGCAGCGCGTCCACGTCCAGCCGGCCGGCGAGGCGGACCACGGCCGGCACCACGTCCGCCCCCCGCGCGCCCGCGGCGTGCTCCCGCCGGCGGCGCTCCTGCGCCCGCGAGAGCGGGAGCGGCCCCTCGGCGCGGGAACGGCCCGGCGCGGCCTCCGGCGCCGGCGGCGAACCCGCGACGCGCGCCGCGAGATCGGCGATGGACGGCGCGTCGAACACCTCCCGGAGCGGCAATTCCACGCCGAGCCGCCGCCGCACGCGCGCGGCGGTCCGCGCCGCCGCCAGCGAATCGCCGCCCAGGGCGACGAAGTCCTCACCGGGCCCGGCCGGTGCGGTCCCGAGCACCTCGCCCAGGATGTCGAGGAGCGTGCGCTCCGCGGCCTCCCGGCGTGCGGCGGGCGCGGCGGCGGCGCGCTCCGTCACCCAATCCGGGGCGATGCCGGCGTCCGCGACGGGGAGGTCGGCCGGGCGCCGCTCCGGGCCCGCGGCGATGGCGGCGAGCGCGTCGGCCAGCTCGCCCAGGATGCGCTCCGCCGTGGCCGCGTCGAAGCGGGCCGCGTCGAAGAGCAGCCCCAGCGACAGGCCGCCCTGGGGGCGCGCGAGCACCGTCAGCGGCATCCCCGTGCGCTCCACCGCGCGCGCCCGCCCGAAGCGCACCCCGCCCTCCGCGGACGAGAGCGCGGGGTCCGTGGGGTAGCTTTCGAAGACGAGCAGCGAATCGAAGAGCGGCGCGCCCCAGGGGAGCCCGCTCCAGCGGTGGATCTCCACCAGCGGCGTGTGCTCGAAGCGGCGCGTCTCCGCCTGGCGCTCCTGCATCCGCTCCAGCCACCGCGCCGTCGTGGTGCCGTCCCGCGGCACGCGCACCCGCACCGGCAGCGTGTTGATGAACAGCCCCACGCGCTCCTCCACCGCGGGCAGCTCCGCGGGGCGGCCGGACACCGTGGCGCCGAACACCACGTCGTCCGTCCCCGCGCGCCGCGCCAGCACCAGCGCCCACGCCCCCTGCACCAGCGTGTTCAGCGTCAGCCGCCGCTCGCGCGCCAGCGCCCGCAGCGCGTCCACCGCCGCGGCCGGGATCGCCACGCGCACGTCCCCGCTCCCGCCCGCCGATCCCGCCCCCGCCGGGCGGTCCGTCCCCACCGGCGTCGTCGCGGCGAAGCCGTCCAGCTCCCGCCGCCAGAACGCCTCCGCCTCCCCCGCGTCGCCGCGGCGCGTCCACTCCACCAGGTCGCGGAACGGCCACGGGTCCGGCAGCGCCGCCCGGCGGCCCTCCGCCGCCGCCCGGTACACCGCCGCCACCTCGCCCACCACGCGGGCCGCGGACCAGCCGTCCAGCAGCGCGTGGTGGAAGCTCCACGCCATCTCCCACGCGTCGTCCGCCCACCGCACCAGCGCCACCCGCAGCAGCGGCGCGCGCGCGGGGTCGAAGCCGCGGGCCCGGTCGGCGCGCAGCAGCGCCTCCATCTCCGCGGCCCGCCCCGCCTCCGGCACGCCGCGCAGATCCACGACCTCGAAGGGCAGCTCCGCCCGCCTCAGCACGGCCTGCATGGGCACGGGGAGGCCGTCGCGCGCGAACGCGGTCCGCAGCACGGCGTGCCGCGCGACCACCTGCTCCCAGGCGCGGCGCATCGCCGCCGCGTCCACGTCGCCATGGAGCGGATGGACGAACTGCACCAGGTAGCTCCCCGGCGCCGCCTCGGCGTGCAGGAGCATGGCCTCCTGCATGGCCGTGAGCGGGTACACGTCCTCCAGCTCCCTCCCCCCCGGCCCCGCCCCGGTCGCCGCGGCGAGCCCGCCGAGCGCCGCTGCGTCCAGTTCCGCGAGCGGGAAGTCCGAGGGCGTGCGGCCGCCCGCCTCCGGGAGCCGGCAGTGCGCCACCGCGGCGCGCAGCGCGGCGGCGTAGCGCTCCGCCAGCGCCTCCACCGTCGCGGGCCGGTGGACCGCCGCGCCGTAGTGCCAGCGCACTCGCAGCCGGCCGTCCACCACGGCCGCGACCACGTCCAGCAGGTAGCGCCGCCGCGCGGCGGGGTGGCGGGTGGCGCCGGCCGGTTCCGCCGCGGGGCGGAGGAGCGCGTCCGCGCCCGGGGAGGCGTCGAGCTGCCCGTGGTAGTTGAAGCTCACCTCGGGGTCCACGGCGACGTCCGCGGCGCCGGCGAGATAGCGGAGGATGCCGTAGCCGATCCCCCGCCGCGGCACGGCGCGCAGCCGCTCCTTGGCCGCCGCCAGCAGCTCCCCGGCGTCCAGCGACGGCCGGGCGTCCAGCCGCACGGGGAAGACGGAGGTGAACCACCCCGCCGTCCGCGACAGGTCCACGTCCGCGAACAGCGGCTCGCGCCCGTGCCCCTCCACGTCCACCAGCACCTCGTCCGCGCCGGCCCACCCGCCCAGGGCGCGGGCGAGCGCGGCGAGGAGCACGTCGTTCGCCTGCGTCCGGTAGACAGGCGGCACCTCCACGAGCAGCGCCCGCGTCTCCTCCGCGGTCAGCGTCACGGAAACGGCGCGCGCGCCGCCCTCGGGGTTGTCGCCGTGCAGGTCGCGCGGGAGCGCGGGGACGGGCCCGGCGGCGACGCCGCGCCAGTACCCCGCCTCCGCGTGCGCCGCCGGGGACGCGGCGTGCTCCGCCAGGCGCTCCGCCCACGCCCGGAACGACGTGGTCTTCGGCGGCAGGCGGACGGGCTCGCCGCGGCGGCGCAGGCGGTACGCCGCCGCCAGGTCCTCCAGCAGCACCCGCCAGGACACGCCGTCCACGGCCAGGTGGTGCACGCAGAAGAGCAGGCGGCTCCCTTCCGCGCCGAGATCGAAGAGCACGACCCGGAAGATGGGCCCGGCGGCGAGGTCCAGGCTCGCCTGCGCGCGGTCCGCCGCCGCCGCGAGCGCGGCCGCCCGGTCCCCGGCGTCCACCCCCGCCAGCTCCACGCTTTCCACGGGCGCGGGATCGCCGGCCGGCGCGGTCCACTGCCGCCACCCGCCGTCCGCCTCCCGCGCGAAGCGGAGCCGCAGCGCGTCGTGGTGCCGCTGGAGCGCGTCCACCGCCTCCCGGAGCGCGCCGAGGTCCAGCGGCTCGCCCGGGGCGAGCATCCACGCCTGGTTCCAGTGGTCCGCCCGCCCGTGCTCGTGCTCGAAGAACCAGCGCTGGACCGGCGTGAGCGGCACCTCGCCGGTCACCTCGCCCTGGTCCGCCGCCGCGGCGACGTCGGTCCGGGCGGCGGCGGCGAGCGCCGCGAGCGATTGGTGGCGGAAAATCTGGTCCGGCGTGAGCCGCAGCCCCGCGGCCGCCGCCCTCGCCACCACCTGGAGCCCCAGGATGCTGTCGCCGCCCAGCTCGAAGAAGTTGTCGTGCGCGCCCACGGCCTCCACCCGCAGCAAATCGCGCCAGATGCGCGCGAGCGCCGCCTCCGCTTCCGTCCGCGGCGCCACGTGCTCCGCGCTCACCCCCGCCCCCACCTCCGGTGCCGGGAGCGCGCGCCGGTCCAGCTTGCCGCTCGGGGTCAACGGGAGCGCGTCCAGCACCACCAGCGCCGAGGGCACCATGTACTCCGGCACCCACGCCGCCAGGTGCGCCCGCAGCGCATCCGCGTCCACCTCCGCCCCCCGCGCCGCCACCACGTACCCCACCAGCCGCGTCCGCCCTCCGTCGCTGCGCGCCACCACCGCCGCGTCCCCCACCGACGCGTGCCGCCG
>JBEVLE010000456.1:0-2596 GCA_040509335.1 Longimicrobiaceae bacterium
CCCGCGGGGTGCGTCCGCACGCGCCGCCCGGCGAGCGAGGCCGCGGGCGAGTGCTGCTCCAGCGTCCGCGGCCGGGACCCGGACGGGCCGGGGTCGCCCGGCTCCGCCGCCCCGCGCGCGGCTCCCACCTCCAGGAAGTGGTCGAGCGGGCGCCCGTCGCAGCGCAGGACCAGGCGCGCGGTGGCCCGCAGCATGAGCAGGGCGTCGGCGTCGAGCTGGTCGCTCCTGCGGATGAACACGCCCCCGGGGCGGTCCATCTCCGTGTCGTTGGAGGCGAACATGGCCTCCAGGATCCGCTCGTGCAGCTCCTGGAGGTACGACGAGGAGGGCTGGGCGTTGAGGATGACCAGGTCGGCGGTCACCCCGCGGCGGCGCCAGTAGTGGTGAGCGGCGAAGAGCTGCCGCAGCGTCGGCAGCCCTTCGGCGGAGTCGATGGCCGCGAGCACGATGGGCCAGTCGCCCGAAAGGCCGTGCGCCCAGAGCAGCGGCTGCGAGCCCCGGTTGGCGCGCAGCTCCTCCTGCGGCGCGCGCAGCTCCGGGTGAGGGTACAGGAGGAAGGCGGCGAGCTCCTGGAAGACGGCGGCGTCGGCCGGGGTCAGGCCGAGCTCGCGCAGCTCCACCTGCTGGGAGGTCCAGGCCAGGTCGAGCGCCCGCTGCGCGGCGTGCGGGTCGTGGTAGCGGCTGGCGAGCTCGAAGGCGCGCTCGCGCGTGGGGGCCACGAGCGTGGTGAACGCCACCGTCGCGGACTGGCCGGGCGCGAGCCGCACGCGCGCGCGCAGGGCGAACACCGGGTCGAGCACCGCGCCGGTGGTGCCGGAGAGCGGCCCGTCCTGCGCGAGCGAGGCCGGGTCGCGGGTGGAGTTTCCCCGGCCCAGGAAGCGGGCGCGGTCCGTTTCGCAGCTCACCGTCCCCACCCGGTCCGCGCCCGCGTCCACCACGTGCACGCACCAGAGCGACGGCTCCGCCGCGGAGCGCGGCCGCCGGGTGGCGGTGATCGCCGTACACCACTCGTGCCACTCGGTCTGGACGAACAGGTTGGCGAACGCGGGGTGGGCGCGGTCGGCGTCCGGCGGGCCCAGCACGATCTCCCCGTAGCTCGTCAGCTCGACCTCGCGGGGCTCGTCGCCGTGGTTGGTGAGGGTGACGCAGCGGACCTCCGCCGCGTCCTCCGGGACCACCGCGATCTCGGTGCGCGTCTCGATGCCGCCGTCGGAGCGGTGGAAGGTCACCCGGTCGGTGGCCAGGAGCGCCCGGTACCAGTCGGCGGGGGCGCACACCGGCTGGTGCGCCGCGGACCAGGCGCGATTCCGGGTGACGTCCTTGACGTAGCAGAACTGCCCGGTGGAGTCGCTGGTCCCGTCCGCCCTCCAGCGGGTCACCGCCAGCTCCTCGTAGCGGCTGTACCCCGCCCCGCAGTGGCTCACCATCACGGTGTACGGGGCGCGGCCAAGCAGCCCCACGTGCGGCCGCGGCGTGTCCGTCCGGTCGAACTCGCGCACCGCGGGGCTCTCGGTCTCGGGGTCGGGGAGCGCCTCGTCGGCGCGCGTCTCCTGCGCCTCCTGGTGGACCAGGCGG
This sequence comes from Longimicrobiaceae bacterium, assembly GCA_040509335.1. GTDB lineage: Bacteria > Gemmatimonadota > Gemmatimonadetes > Longimicrobiales > Longimicrobiaceae > JAFAYN01. The sequence goes on from JBEVLE010000456.1 coordinate 1,576, forward strand.
CGCGGGATGCGCTCGTGCAGGAGCAGCTCCGCAGAGCGGACCAGCGGGTCCGCGTGGAAGCGCTCCTGCCACGCGTTCCCGTCGAGGGCGTTTGCCAGCGCCACGAGCCCCATCCCCACGTGGTGCGCCATGTAGTTGCCCACCACGGCGTAGCGCGCGCCCGGCTCGGGGCGCGTGTAGTCCAGCGCGTCGCGGAAGCCGTACGGCCCCAGCGCCCCCTTCCTTTCCAGGGCGGCCAGGTTGGCCAGGGCGCGCTGCGGGTCCACCATGACCGCAAGCGCGGAGGCGTACGGGGCGATCACCAGGTCGGAGCCCAGCCCGCGCTTGAGCGCCAGGTCGGGGACACCGAAGGCCCGGTACTGGTAGGTGAGGTGGCGGTCGCGGAGGTTGTAGGCGCTCTCGCTCACCCCCCAGGGCACCCCGCGCTCCGCGCCGTAGGCCACCTGCCTGCGCACGGCGCCGCGGTACGTCTGGTCCAGCACGGTGAAGGGGAGCGGGCGCATCACCAGCGCCGGCATCAGGTACTCGAACATGCTCCCGCTCCAGGAGACCAGCGCCGTTTCCCCCGCCGCGTGCGTCAGCGAGCGGCCCAGGCGGAACCAGTGGTCCACCGGGACCTCCTTCTTGGCGATGGCGACGAAGCTCGCCAGGCGCGACTCGGAGGCGAGCAGGTCGTAGTACGACGCGTCCAGCGACTGGCCGGCGTGCTGCCAGCCGATGGAGAACAGTTCGCGCGACGCGTCGAAGAGGAAGCCGAAGTCCATCTCCGCCACGTAGCGGTCGGCGCGCGCGGCGAGCGCGTCCAGGCGGGCCGCCGTCCCCGCCGCGTCCGCGGTCACGTCCGCCAGGTGCTCGTCGATCCTGCGGGCGCTCCAGGCGATCCACTCCTCCGCCGGCCCGGCCGCGTCCGCCGCGAGCCGGGCCTGTCCCAGCGCGGCGAGCGCGCCCCGGAGCCGTGCGCCGACCCCGGCGAGCGGCGCGTCGGCCAGCCCGGCCCGCGCCAGCCGCAGCGCCTCCCCCG
>JBEVLE010000457.1:0-5411 GCA_040509335.1 Longimicrobiaceae bacterium
CACCCGCTCTCCCGGCCGCCGCCGGACACCTCCCAACCGGATCCCCCCACCCGATGGCGATGGAATACATCCGCATCCGCGGAGCACGCACCCACAACCTCAAGAACATCGACCTCGACCTGCCGCGCGACAAGCTGATCGTGATCACCGGCCTGTCCGGGTCCGGCAAGTCGTCGCTGGCGTTCGACACCATCTACGCCGAGGGGCAGCGGCGCTACGTGGAATCGCTTTCCGCGTACGCCCGGCAGTTCCTGGGGATGATGGAGAAGCCGGACGTGGACGCCATCGAGGGGCTGTCCCCCGCGATCTCCATCGAGCAGAAGACCGCCGGCCGCAACCCCCGCTCCACGGTGGGAACAGTGACGGAGGTGTACGACTACCTGCGCCTGCTGTGGGCGCGCGTGGGCACCCCCCACTGCCCGGAGTGCCACGAGCCGGTGCGCCGCCAGAGCGCCACCCAGATCGTGGACCAGGTCCTGGGGTGGCCGGAGGGCACGCGCATCGAGGTGCTCGCCCCGCTGGTGCGCGGCCGCAAGGGCGAGTTCCGCGACCTGTTCGAGGACATGGTCCGCAAGGGCTTCGTCCGCGCGAGGGTGGACGGGGTGCTGATCGAGCTGCAGGACCCGCCAAAGCTCAACCGCCGCCAGAACCACGACATCGCCCTGGTGGTGGACCGGCTGGTCGTGCGCCCGGACGACCGCTCGCGCCTGGCCGACTCGGTGGAAACGGCGCTGCGCATGGCGGAGGGGGTGGTGGAGGTGGACGCCCACGGCGAGGGCGGGCCCACCCCGCACCTGTTCTCGGAGCACTACGCCTGCGCCGCCTGCGGGGTCAACATCCCGGAGCTGGAGCCGCGGCAGTTTTCCTTCAACTCCCCGTACGGCGCGTGCACCGCGTGCGGCGGGCTGGGGACCCGGCGCGAGCCCAACCCGGAGCTGGTGCTGGGCGACTCCTCGGTTTCCATCCTGGAAGGGGTGGTGCTCCCCTGGGGCGTCCCGCGCGGGCACCTGCGCGGCACCATCCTGGAGGGGCTGGCCGCGGCCCTTGGCTTCGACCTGAACACCCCCTGGCGCGACCTCCCGGACGAGGTGCGCAGGGTCCTCCTGCACGGCGCGGAGGCCGGCGCCGGGGCTTCCGTCCCAAAGAAGCTCAAGTGGGGCGGCATCCTGCGCGACATCTCCCAGCGCTACCAGGACAGCTCCAGCGACTCGCTCCGCGAGCAGCTGGAGGACTACATGTCGGTGCTCCCGTGCACCACCTGCGGGGGGGCGCGCCTGCGCCCGGAGAGCCTGGCGGTGACCATCGGGGCGCGCTCCATCGGCGAGGTGGTGGCCATGCCGGTGAGCGGGGCGCTGGACTTCTTCCGCGCGGCGGAGACCATGCCCCACCTGCCGCGCGACATCTCCGCGCCCATCCTCAAGGAGGTCACCGAGCGGCTCTCGTTCCTGGTGAACGTGGGGCTGGAGTACCTGACGCTGGGCCGCTCCGCGGAAACGCTCTCCGGCGGCGAGGCGCAGCGCATCCGCCTGGCCACGCAGATCGGGTCGCGGCTGGTGGGGGTGCTGTACATCCTGGACGAGCCCTCCATCGGGCTGCACCAGCGCGACAACGAGCGGCTGCTGGAAACCCTCAAGGCGCTCCGCGACCTGGGGAACACGGTGCTGGTGGTGGAGCACGACGAGGACACCATCCGCGCCGCCGACCACGTGGTGGACCTGGGGCCGCGCGCCGGCCGCCACGGCGGCCGGGTGGTGGCGGAGGGCCGGCTGGAGGACATCGTCGCCGCGCCCGAGTCGCTGACCGGCGCCTACCTGCGCGGCGAGCGCCGCATCGAGGTGCCGGCCGCGCGCCGCGCGCCGCGCGAGGGGCACGAGCTGGTGATCCACGGCGCGCGCGAGCACAACCTGCGCGACCTCACCGTGCGCGTCCCGCTGGGGTGCTTCGTGGCGGTCACCGGGGTTTCGGGATCGGGAAAGTCCACCCTGGTCAACGACATCCTGTGGAGCGCCATGTCGCGGAAGTTCTACCGCGCCAAGACGGTCCCCGGGGCGCACGAGCGCATCGCCGGGCTGGATCTGCTGGACAAGGTGGTGGACATCGACCAGTCGCCCATCGGGCGGACGCCGCGCTCCAACCCGGCCACCTACACCGGGCTGTTCACCATCATCCGCGACCTGTTCGCCGAGCTCCCCGAGAGCAAGATGCGCGGCTACACGCCGGGCCGCTTCTCCTTCAACGTCAAGGGCGGGCGCTGCGAAGCGTGCCAGGGCGACGGGCTGGTCAAGATCGAGATGCACTTCCTCCCGGACGTGTACGTCCCCTGCGAGGTGTGCAAGGGCAAGCGCTACAACCGGGAAACGCTGGAGGTCTACTACAAGGGCCACACCATCGCCGACGTGCTGGATCTCACCGTGGACGAGGCGCTGGAGGTGTTCGAGGCGGTGCCGCGGCTGCGGCGGTACATGCAGGTGCTCTCGGACGTGGGGCTGGGCTACATCCACCTGGGGCAGGCGGCGACGACGCTCTCCGGCGGCGAGGCGCAGCGGGTGAAGCTGGCGACCGAGCTGGCCAAGATCGCCACCGGGCAGACGTTCTACATCCTGGACGAGCCAACCACCGGCCTGCACTTCGAGGACGTGCGCATGCTCCTGGAGGTGCTGCACAAGCTGGTGGAGAAGGGGAACACCGTGCTGGTCATCGAGCACAACCTGGACGTCATCAAGACCGCCGACTGGATCGTGGACCTGGGGCCGGAGGGCGGGCCCGCGGGCGGCGAGATCGTCGCGCAGGGGACTCCCGAGCAGGTGGCGGGGACGCCGCGCTCGTACACGGGGCGGTTCCTGGCGTCCATGGTGTCGGCGCCGATCGTGCCGGAGACCGTCGTGGTTGCCGAGGCGAAGCCCAAGCGGGCGCGGAAGGCGAAACAGAAGACCTGAACGGCGGCCGCTTCGCGTGGGGCGTGCCCCCGGCTGGCGCCGGGGTCGGGCTTCGGCTCCGTAGCAGACGAAACAACCGTCTGCAACGGAGTCGAGCCCCGGCGGAAACAGCCCCGCCGGGTCTCGCCCCTTCGGGCCGTAATCCCTCACGCGGGTCTTTCCTCCTCCCCGGCTTCCTTCGTGGAATCACCTCCCGTGCTTTCCCGGCCGCTCCGCTTCGCGGCGCTCGCCGAGCTGCTGTACGCGCCGGTGCCGCTCTTCCTGGCGGTCACCCTGCTCCCGCTGGGCGCGACCGGGGCTTCGCCGCTCCTGCTCGGCGTGTACCTGCTCCAGGCGACGGCGGCGGTCGCCATCGGCTGGGGGCTGCGGCGGGGGTGGGGGCTGGCGCGGGTGGCGGCGCTGCTGCTGGCGGCGTACGTGCTGGCGCTGGCGTTCGTGCAGGGGCCGGCGCTGGTGACCGCGGCCTTCGGGCGGCGGGACACGGTGGCGGTGGCGACGCTGGCGGTGGCCGCGTGGGCGTGGCTCACGCAGATGGTGGCGTTCGCGGGGTCGCTGCCGGACCTCACCCGCGCGGGGCGGGCGAGGGCGCGGCGGCGCTGAGCCCGGGCCGGGACATCCGCTGCCGCCCGCGTGAGGGATTTCGGCCCGAAGGGGCGAGACCCGCGGGCAGTTTCGCGGGGCTCGACTCCGTTGCAGACGGTCGTTTCGTCTGCTACGGAGCCGAAGCCCGACCCCGGCGCCAGCCGGGGGCACGCCCGAACCCGCCGTCCAGTGCCGTTCATCCCCTCACGGCAGAATCGTCAGGGAGCAACGGCGATCCCGCGCAGCGGGCCGGCGTGGTCGATGGTCCCCACCAGCGTGGCGGCGCCCGTGGCGGTGTTGACGGTGTACAGGCGCGAGCGCGTGGCCCCGGTCTCGGTGAGCGAGGCGAAGGCGCTGCCGTCGCTCCCCACGATGTCGAAGCCCACCCGGTCGGTGGTGGCGACGCCCAGCGGCCCCACGGTGCGCATCTGGCCGTCGTTGGGGTTGGCGAGGGTCACCAGCACGTCGCGGTTGGCGTCGATGGCGAACAGCGTGGTGGCCGTGGGGGCGGGGGCGACGCTGTTGGTGTACGCGGTCCCGGCGATGGCGGGGTTGCTGCCGGCGCCCGCGTCCCCGGCCGCGTAGGCGAGCACGCCGTCGGTGGCGGCCACTGCGCCGGTGAGCTGGTTGAGGCGCAGGTTCTGCTCGGTGTCGGTGTGCACGCGCACCCGGTCCGGCACCGGGTTGAAGTCCACGCCGAACGCCGTTCCGCTGAGCGCGGGGGTGAAGGCGGCGGCGGCCACCGGGGTGGCGACGGCGGTCACGCTGTCCACGGTGTAGATGCGGCTGGAGCTGCCCACCGCGTACAGTCGCCCGTCCACGGCGCGGAAGTCGATCCCCACGACGGTCTCGCCCGCCTGGAGCCCGCTGATGGTGCCCCGCCGCGTCACCTGGTCCGGCCGGGTGCTCCCGAAGCGGACCAGCGTGTTCGCGTCGTCTACCGCGTAGACGGCCCTCCCGAAGGGGCCGGACGGCCCGGTGGCGTCGTCCTCGCACGCCGCGGCCAGCGCCGCGCACGCGGCGGCCAGGCAGACGGCGCGGAGCGCCCTGCGGGCGGGGAACGAGGTGTCTGTCCACGTTGTCATGCTGTCTCCTGGGGATGGGCCGTCCTGCGGCCGGGTTCCACGCGGCTCGAGCCGGTTGCGGCCCGCCTCCAGCTTCTACGCCGGAAACCCCGCGGCCGGATTGCACGTAATCCATTCCCGTTCTTTCGGTTCGGCGTCCGACACCCTTTTCCGGAGCACTTGCATGGACTCTGACAGCAGGCTTCGCAGCCCGGGCGGCACCTCCGGCGGACTGGTGGAGTTCCTGGGGGGAGTGGCGATGGTGGTGGCGGGAGGGTACCTGCTGACCACGCGCGTCACCGTGAGCAGCGGCTACTGGACGCTGTGGGGCTACGACGCCTTCGGGCTGTCCATGCTCCCGCTGCTGGTGGGCATCGGGGTGCTCTTCTTCAATGCGCGCTCGGTGCTGGGCTGGTTCCTGCTCCTGGTGGGCTCGGTGATCATCGTCGCGGGGATCGTGGCGAACCTGCGCATCTACTTCCAGCCCACCAGCCTGTTCGCCACCCTCATGATCCTGGGCCTGATGGCCGGCGGGATCGGGCTCGTCATCCGCGGCCTTCGTCCGCACTGAACGGACGGCCCTCACCCGGCTCGCTTGAGGCTCGCCACCCTCTCCCTTCATACGGTTCACGCGAAGCGTGAAGCGCCATTCTGGGAGAGGGGGCAACGGCTGGATATCGCGGCCGCGTCGACTATCGCGTGAGGGATTACGGCCCGAAGGGGCGAGACCCGGCGGGGCTGTTTCCGCCGGGGCTCGACTCCGTTAGCCCGCGTTGTTTGCGGGCTTACGGAGCCGAAGCCCGACCCCGGCGCCAGCCGGGGGCACGCC
>JBEVLE010000458.1:0-27292 GCA_040509335.1 Longimicrobiaceae bacterium
GACGCCGGACCGCTGCGCTCCGACGCGCGCAGCCGTTTTGCGGTTCGCAGAGCCTGGTCCGGCCAGGAGAGCTGAAAAAGATCTCACGCGGAGAGGCGGAGAGCTTCACTCTCCGTCTCTCCGCGTGATTCCAACCTGTTCCCGTCCAGAGCCGGATGCTCAGCAGCTTGGTATGACGTGAGACGCCGCGCCCCTCCAGGCCGAATCGGGGAGGCCGGCGTGCGGCAACAGAATCGTTCTCGCAGAGTCGGCGGAGGAATTCCTTCGCCGACTCTGTTGGTTCTGGGCCTCCCCGGAGGCGGTCCGGACCTCGGATCCATCCCTCGTCTGAATCTCCGCCGGGATCTCTCGATCCATCTCCCCTCCGTCCACGTTCCGCGCCTCCCCTAGCTCGCTCCACCGCCGCGACGCCGTCCCGGCGGACAGGAGACCCGCGTGCCGCCGCCGCGCGTCCGCTCCGTATTCCCGCGCACGGCCGTGCGCGCGGCTACCCGGTCCGGACCGGCCACCGGACCGCCGCGTCCACCCATCGACTCATCCGCCGGCGGCGGCCACCCCGCATTGTACACGTCCGGCCCGCGGGTTCGGGCCGCCCACGCCTCACCAGGAGCACCCCGCTGATCCGCGTCGCTCTCGCGGTGGAACCGCCGGTGTTGCGGGACGTGATCCGCGAGATCCTGGCCGCGGCGCATGACATGGTGCTGGTGGATCAGGGCGAGGCCGCCCCGGAAGAACCATCCCCCATCGACGTGCTGGTGCTCTCGATGAACGATCCCGAAAACGAGGCCGTCCCCGCCAGGATGCTCTACCGCGCCCCCCGCTCCCGGGTGCTGGCCCTGTCCAGCGATGCCCGCCACGCCTTCCTCTACGAGCTCCGCCCGCACCGCGCGGCGCTGGGCGAGCTGGGGCGCGAGCGGCTGCTTGCCGCCGTGCGGGCGGAGCACGGAGGCGCGGCGTGAGCACCCACGCCGCCGTGGCCAGCACCATGGAAGCCGTCGTCCGGCTGCTGCGCGCCAGCTACGACCCGGCCGAGTTCAACGGCGCCGTGCTCGACTTCCAGGTCTACGTCTCCGACGACTTCAACCACCCCATGGAGCAGGGGGTCAGCCTGTTCCTGTACCGCGTCTACCACAACGGCTCGGCGCGCGGGCCCGCCGGCCGCACCCTCCCCGACGGGCGGCGCCAGCGCTCCCGGCTACCGGTGGACCTGCACTTCCTGGCCACCGCCTGGGCCCGCCGCGCCTCGCTGCAGCACGAGATCACGGGGTGGATGATGCGGGTGCTGGAGGACAACCCGATCCTCCCGGCGGGGCTTCTCAACAGCTACCGCCCCGGCGTGTTCCAGCCCGAAGAGACGGTCACCGTGACGCTCACCGACCTGTCGGTGGAGGACGTGTTCCGGATCTGGGAGGTGATGATCGAGCACGCGTACCAGCTCTCGGTCCCGTACGTGGCGCGCACGCTCGACATCGAGTCGGCGCGCAGCGACGCCCTCTTCGGACCCGTGCAGGAGCGCGTGCTGGCGCCCGGCACGCTGGTGGAGCCCTTCCCGTGAACCCGCTCGCCCCCGGCATCGCCGTGCTCGAGCGGGTGCGCGTGTTCACCCCGCTCGGCATCCGCTTCTGGGACTCCGCCTTCGACGTCCCCGCCGCCGCGGAGCTGCGCGTGCACGCCTGGCTGGCGGGCGGCGACTTCGCGCCCGTGCGCGGGGTGCGCAGCCCGTCCGGCATCTACGGCTTCCACGGCCTCCCGGGGCGCGCCGCGCAGGAATACCCGGCGGAGCGCGAGGACGCTCCCGAATCCGCCGGGCCCGTGCAGGAGTACGCGATCTCGGTGGAGGACCCCGGCGGCCTCTTCCTCCCCGTCGCCTTCTCCGTGACGCTCCCGCTCGGCTACCGCGGCGAGTTCCTTTCCGGCGGGCTCTCGCCGCCGGGGAGCGCGGCGGGGCGGGCCTATCTCTTCTCCGCGCCGTCGCGCCCGGTGCCCGCGCGCGCCGCCGCCGTCCGCGCCGACCTATGGGACGCCGACGCCGACCGTCCGGCCGCCTGGGCGGTGCTGCGCGCCACGGTGGAGGGCGCCACCCACACCACCGTGGCCGACCAGGACGGCCGTGCGCTGCTCCTCTTCCCCGTCCCTTCGGTGGACCGGCTGCGGCTCGGCTCGCCCCCGGGGAGCGGGCAGGGCGCGCCGGCCGGGAACCGCTGGGCGGTGACGGTGGGGGTGTGGTACGAGCCCGCCGCGCTGCGCTTCCCGTTCGCCGGGCGCGGCGACCTGCACCCGGCCTGGGGAGATCGCCCCAGCCTGAAGAGCGTTCTCGACGAGCAGCGCGCCGCGCTCGTCTGGCAGGAGGAAGGACTGGCGCCGGCGAGCGAGCACGCGGCCGAGCTCGTGTACGGGGAGGAGCTGGTGCTCCGCACCGTGGACGCCGGCGGGACGCCCTCCTCGCGCCTCTGGATCTCCGCCGGAGCGTCCCCCCCGTAACCTCAGGAGACGACGATGCCCGAATACCTCGCCCCCGGCGTGTACGTCGAAGAGACGAGCTTCCGCGCCAAGAGCATCGAGGGGGTCAGCACCAGCACCGCCGGGTTCACGGGCCCCGCCCGCTACGGCCCCGTGAACGGGCTCCCCGAGCTGGTCACCAGCTTCGCCGAGTTCGAGCGCGTCTTCGGCGGCCTGGACCGCCTGGAGTACGTGGGCGAGGCGGGCCGCGCCCACAACTACCTGGCGCACGGCGTCCGCAGCTTCTTCGACAACGGGGGGAAGCGGCTCTACGTCAGCCGCGTCTACCGGCTGCCGGAGCCGCCCGAGGGCGGCTCGCTCACCGGATCCGACGCCGCGCTGGCGGCCAGCGGCGGGCGGGCCAGCGCGGCCCTGGGCGCCTCCGGGATCACGGTGCGAGCGCGCTTCCCGGGGCGCGCGGGCGACTGCCGCGTGTCGTTCACCTTCCGCGTGGGCGGCAACGTGCTGACCGCCGACCGCGACACGGTGAGCGACGCCCCCTTCAACGTGCTGCGCGGCGTCAACCCCGACGACGTGGTCTGGGTGGCGGACGTGGGGAGCCCGGTGGCGGCGCCCCCCGGCGGCGGCACGCTCTTCCGCGCCGAGCGCTACTTCGACGACCTGCTGGGCCGCAGCAACTGGCGGCTGCACCCGGGCGACGGGAGCGCGCCGTGGGACCTGCGCTGGCTGCAGGCCGAAGGCGCCGGGCGCGACAACGTGCACGTGGTGAGCGTGAGCGTGGAGGTGACCTTCGTGGACCGCCTGGGCAACGTGCTGCGCCGCGACACCTTCGAGAACCTGGGGCTGCACCCGGACGGCCGCCGCTCGCTGGGCACCACCTTCGCCGCCGACATCCCCAACCGGACGCAGGCGCTGCGCACGCCGATCCTGATCGAGCTGGCCTCGGGGCTGGACGAGGGCGCCGAGGTCGCACGCCTGCTGCTGGACCAGCTCTCGCCCGCCGTGGGCAACGACGTGCTGGCGGCCCGCGGCCAGAGCTTCGAGATCGCGCTGATCGGCGGCAGCGACGGCTACCGGCCGCAGGCCGAGCACTACGAGGGCGACGACACCGACGTGCGCCGCAAGACGGGCCTGAGGGCGTTCGAGGACGTCCCCGACATCTCCATCGTGGCCGCGCCGGGCTACTCGGCAGGCGGCAACGCCGACGACACCGCACGCGCCGCCGCGCAGGCGGTGAGCAACGCGCTGGTGAGCCACGCGGAGCGGATGAAGTACCGCATCGCGGTGCTCGACAGCGCCGACGACCAGGGGCTGGCCGACGTGCGCGCGCAGCGGTCGCAGCTCGACTCCACCCACGCGGCGCTCTACTACCCGTGGGTGCGCATCCTGGACCCGGTGACCGACCAGGAGATCGTGCTGCCGCCCAGCGGCTTCGTGGCCGGCATCTACGCGCGCAACGACGTGGAGAAGGGGGTGCACAAGGCGCCCGCCAACGAGGTGGTGCGCGGCGCGCTGGGCTTCGAGATCACCCTCAACAAGGCCCAGCAGGACGTGCTGAACCCCGAGGGGATCAACTGCTTCCGCTGGTTCGAGGGGCGCGGCAACCGCCTGTGGGGCGCGCGCACCATCAGCAGCGACCCCGAGTGGAAGTATGTGAACCTGCGGCGCTACTTCGCCTACCTGGAGCGCTCCATCGAGCGCGGCACGCAGTGGGTGGTGTTCGAGAACAACAGCGAGCCGCTGTGGGCGAACGTCCGGCGCACCGTGGAGGACTTCCTCTTCAGCGAGTGGAAGCAGGGCCACCTGATGGGCGACAAGCCCGAGATGGCGTACTTCGTCAAGTGCGACCGCACCACCATGACGCAGAACGACTTCGACAACGGCCGCCTGATCTGCCTGATCGGCGTGGCCCCGGTACGCCCGGCGGAGTTCGTGATCTTCCGGATCGGGCAGTGGACGGGCGATCGGAGGGTGTGAGGAAGCCAGGTGCCAGGTGCGGAGCAACGGACCGCCCGGACCTCGGCACTCGGGACTGAAGACCCACACGACTCGGGACCAACGAAGCGCACGAGCCCAGGAGAGCGACCATGGCCGTCGAACGCGAGCGCCCCTACAGCCAGTTCAACTTCCACGTGGTGATCGAGAACGGCCCGGACGCCGAGAGCGCGCGCGCCGCGTTCCAGGAGGTGAGCGGGCTCGGGCTCGAGATCACCGTGGCCGAGTACCGCGGGGGCAACTTCAAGGACAACGCCCCGCTGAAGGTCACCGGGATGTCCAAGGTGCCCGACGTCACCCTCAAGCGCGGGGTGATGGGGGAGCTGGGGACGCTCTACAACTGGATCAACGAGGTGCGTCTGGGGAGCCAGACGGCGCTGCGCACGGTCACCATCGAGCTGAAGAGCGAGGACCGCACGCAAACCGTGCAGGCGTGGAAGCTCACCAACGCGCGGCCGATGAAGTACACCGGCCCCTCGCTGTCGGGGAAGGGCACCGACGTGGCCATCGAGGAGCTGGTGCTGGCCGCCGAGCACATCGCCCTCGAGTAGCCGCCTCCGGCATTCGCGAGGAACGATGCCAACCACCGCGCCGCGCCTGCCCGGCATCCGCTTCGAGACCGTCCCGCCGCCCCGGCCCCCGGGGCTGCCGCGGATGGACGTGGCGGCGTTCGCCGGCTTCGCCGCCTCGGGCCCCGTGGGGATCCCCGTGGCGGTGGAGGACGTGGTGCGCTTCGGCGAGATCTTCGGCGGCGACCTGCCGCTTGCGTGGGACGCCGCCCGCGGCGAGACCACCCACGCCCACCTGGCGAGCGCCGTCCGTGAGTTCTTCCGCAACGGCGGCCGGCGCTGCTGGGTGCTGCGCCTGGCCGAGGGCGCGGAGGCCGCCGCCTTCCTGGTCCCCGGCCTCCTGCGCGCCCGGAACGGGTCGGTCGCCGGCGCCGCGTGGGCGCGCGCGGCGTCGCCCGGGAGCTGGGCCGACGGGGTGAGCGTCAACGCCACCACGCTGCGCAAGAGCCTCCCCGCCGGTGTGGTGGAGAAGGCGGACGCGAGCCCGCCGGTGGACGGGTTCCGGCTGCTGCGGCCGGACACGCGCGACCTGCTGCGCGTGGACTTTCCCGAGAGCGGCACGGTCGCCTTCTTCCCGCCCCCACCCTCCTCCGCGCCCGCCGACCGCACCCGCGCCGAGCGCGACGCCGAACTCCTGCGCCCGGCCGCGGACGCCTACTGGTTCCGCGCGCTCCTCCCCGGCCGCTTTCCGCCGCAGGCGCCGGCCTCGCTCGTCTTCCTGGCCGCGGGCGGCGCCCCGGCCACGCCGCCCTCCGGCGAGAGCCGCGCGGTGGCGCCGCTCGACTGGTCGGCGGGCGACGGCGAGGTGCGGGTCACGCTTTCGGAAGCGGACGCGGCGGGGATCCGGCCGGGAGGGTGGCTGAGAGCGGAGTTCCCGCTGTCCCCCGCGCCCTTCCTCCCCGAAGCCTTCCTGCTGGTCGACGAGGAGGAGCGGAGGTCCGACCGGGGCCCCTCCTCGCCGCCCGGCCGCGCCGCCACGACCTTCGTGGTGCGGCAGGCGTGGCAGGCGCTGGAGCCGGCCGCGGCGTGGGACGAGGTGGACCCGGAGCCCTGGGTCGCCTCGCTGGCGGCGGCGGAGCTGTGGGCGCGGCGCAGCACGGAGTCGCTGCTGCGCGCCGCCGACGTGGCGCTCGTGCCCGGCCATCCGCGCTACTTCGGCTTCTTCCCGGGCGACGAGCACCTGCACCGGCCGCTCGAGGAGCTGCGGGCCGGCCTGGCGCGGCTCGGCCTCTGGTCCGACGTGGAGCGCGGGGTGGCGGGCCCCCTCTGGGCCGAGCTGGGGCGCCCCCGCTTCCCCCTGGCCGCGCCCGCGGAGACGGCGGGCGACGTCTACCTCCCGCTGGGGCTTCCGGCCCTCCCGCGCGACGACGCCTACCAGCCGGCCGCGACGTCGGGCCGCTCGGCGCTGGAGCGCGACGGGCTGGCGGGCCTCGACCCCGGGCTCGACCGGGAGGTCCGCCTCGGCCTCTTCCTCGACCCGGCGCTGCGCGGGGAGGGCGCCGGGACGCTCCTCGACACCGCCTTCTTCCGCCAGTACCAGGCGCAGCCCGGCGAGCCGCCGACGCGGATGCACGCTCTCCTCCCGGTGGAGGAGGCCTCGATCCTGGCCCTCCCCGACGCCGTCCACCCCGGGTGGAGCTGGCGCGAGGGGAGCGAGCACGCCCCCCCGCCCCTCCCCGGCGCGCCCACCATCACCACGGTGGAGGACCCGGACGCGGAAGGGGTGATCCGCGTGGAGTGGACGGCCCCGGCGGGGGCCACGGGCTACACGCTCCAGGACTCGTCCGACCCGCGCTTCCGCCGCGACGTGCGCGCGACGGCCGCCGCCGGGCCGCGGGCGCGCCTCCTCCGCCCCGCCGTCCGCCCGGCGACCCTCTACCTCCGCGTCCTGGCGCGGTCCCCGGCCGGCACGAGCCCCTGGTCCGCCACGCGCCCGATGGAAGTGGCGGGGGGCCGCTTTCGCGACTGCGACCACCGCCCGCTCCCCGCGCCCGTGCTCGACCCCGTCGACGAGGAGGAGGGGCGGCTGGTGCTCACCTGGAGCGGGCCCGGCGAGGCCTTCGTGCTGGAAAGCTCGGCCGAGCCGACCTTCGGCGCGCCGACCGTGCTGTACGAGGGGCCCGGCCGCGAGTACGAGCTCTGGGTCCCCGCCGGCGCGGCGTACTTCCGCGTGGCGGCGCGGCTGGGCGACGAGGAGAGCCCCTGGTCGGAGACGGAGGAGTTCGCGCCGCCGCCCGCCTCGCGCTGGCAGGCGGTGGCCCCGGAGGACGCCGACCCGGCGCTGCTCGAAGAAGTCCACGTGGCGATGCTGCGCTTCTGCGCGGCGCGCTCCGACATCTTCGCCGTCCTCTCGCTCCCGGCCGGGCACCGCGAGGAGGAGGCGCTGGCGCACGCCGCCGCCCTTGCGTCGCGGCTGGGCTCGGGCTCGGCCGAGCCCGGCGACCCGGCCGCGCGCACCCTTTCCTTCGGCGCGCTCTACCACCCCTGGACCGTCGTCCGCACCACCTCGGCGGGGGCGCCGCTGCGCGCCGTGCCCCCCGACGGCGCGGCGAGCGGGGTGATCGCCTCGCGCTCGATCGCGATGGGGGCGTGGGCGGCGCCGGCCAACCAGCCGCTGGTGGGGGTGGCCGCGCTGGAGCCCAGGCTGGGCGAGACGGCGCGCGCCGCCTTCCTGGGGCGGCGGGTGAACGCCGTGGCCCCCTTCCCACGCGGCTTCATGGTGTGGAGCGAGGAAACGCTCTCGGACGACCCGGAGCTCGACGGCGTGGGCGTGCGGCGGCTGCTGATCCTGCTGCGCCGCCTGGCCCTGCGCGAGGGGAGCCTGTACGTCTTCCAGCCCAACGACCGCGCCTTCCGCCGCCTGGTGCAGCGCCAGTTCGACTACCTGCTGGGAGGCATGTACGCGAGCGGCGCCTTCGCGGGCGCCAGCCACGACCAGGCGTACCGGGTGGTGACCGACGACAGCGTGAACCCGCCCGAAAGCGTGGACACCGGCCGCTTCGTGGTGGAGCTGCGGGTGGCGCCCTCGCGCCCGCTCGCCTTCCTGACCGTGCGCCTGGTGCAGACCGGCGCCGGCCTCGCCGTGCAGGAGCGCTGACGTGCCCGGCCCCTTCGACCCAGCCGACGAGGCCGCCCACCCGTTCACCGCCTTCAACTTCCTGGTGGAGGTGGAGGTGCGGGGCGTCTCCGAGGAGCTGTGCTCGGCCGCCTTCAGCGAGTGCGACGGGCTGGAGATGAACATGGAGCCCAAGACGATCCGCGAGGGCGGGCGCAACTCGGGGCCGGTGCACATGCTGGGGCCGGTGAGCTACGGGCAGCTCAGCCTGAAGCGCGGGATGACGGCCAACGTGGACCTGTGGCGGTGGTTCGAGCGGGTGCACTCCCCCGGGCAGGGCGGGCTGCGCGGCACCGCGGAGGTGGTGATGCTGGCCGCCGACAGGTCGATCGAACAGCTCCGGTTCCGCCTGGAGGGGTGCCTCCCCGTCAAGCTCAAGGCGGCCGCGCTGTCGGGCAAGGACGGCCAGCTCGCGATCGAGGAGATGCAGGTCGCCTACGAGTCGCTGACGCTGATCTCGGGCGGAAAGGAGGTGAGGGGATGAAGCGTGCGGGAGCGCGGGAGCGGGCGGACGGATCGAAGGGACCTGAACGCTGAGAGCGCGCGATGCCGAAGCCGGGAACGCTGGAGAAGGCGGTGCTGACCGAGATGTGGCCCGGGAGCAACAAGGAGCTCCAGGTCCAGAACAAGGACGGCAACCCCGACGCCGCCAAGAAGGTGACGGTGCAGTTCAACCCCGACACCCTGAAGCTGGCCTTCGCCAACCAGAACGCGGGAGGCGACCAGCCGAAGGGGTCGTCGGTGCAGTTCGTGGGCAAGGGCACCACCAAGCTGACGCTGCAGCTCTGGTTCGACGCGCAGCTCGAGCTCCCCAAGGGCACCCCCGACCCGGAGGGCGACGTTCGCAACCTGACCAAGGAGGTCGCCTTCTTCATGACCCCGCAGAAGGTGACCCGCGAGGGGAGGACGGGCCTGCTGCCGCCCGCGGTGCAGTTCCAGTGGGGCACCTTCCTGTTCAAGGGGACGGTGGACTCGCTGGAGGAGTCGCTCGAGCTGTTCTCCGAAAACGGGAAGCCGCTGCGAGCCAGCCTGTCGATGACCGTCACCAAGCAGGACCTGAACATCGAGTTCGGCGAGGCGGGCAAGGGCGGCACCTCGCCGGAGGCCGATGCCGCCGCGGCGGCCTCGGAAGGCGCGGGCTCCCCCGCCGCGGGCACCCAGCCGCTGGCCATGGCCCGGGACGGCGACACGGTGCAGGCCACCGCCGCCCGCGCGGGAGTCTCGGACTGGAAGAAGGTGGCGATCGCCAACGGCATCGAGAACCCGCGCCTGCTCTCTCCGGGAAAGCTCCTGGATGTTTCCGGCACCGTCTCCGTTTCGGCCGCGGCCTCGCTGGGGCTGAGCGGCTCCACCGCGCCGGGGGGCAGGGCGGGAGCCGGCGCGGCGGCGGGGTTCGGCGGAGCGGCGCGGATCGGCGCGGGCGCGTCGGCCCCGGCGTCGCTCTCCGCGTCGGCCTCCCTGCGCGCGAGGTGACCCATGACCGTGATCGTGAACGAGCTGGAGGTGGTGGTGGCGTCGACGGAGCCCGGCGCGCAGCGCGGCGGCGGCGGCGCGGGCGAGGCGGCCTCCGCCCCGCCCGCGCTCACCCCGCGCGACCTGGCCGAGCAGCTGGAGCGCCGCGACCGCACCGAGCTGCGCCTGCTGGCGCACTGACGCCCGCGCGCCCGCGCTTCGCACCCGCACATCGCATCCGAGGACCGATGCCCGACCCCGGCGGCGCCCCCAGCCTCTACTCCCCCCGGCCCCGGCTCACGCTGGACGGCCGCGAGGAGGCCGCGCTCGCCGAGCAGCTCCTGGGGCTGTTCGTGGAGGAGACGGTGGAGGGGCTGTACCGCGCAGAGCTGACCTTCCTGAACTGGGGGCAGAAGAACGGGTCGGTGACGTTCCTCTACTTCGGCCGCGACCTGCTGGAGTTCGGCAGGACGCTGAAGGTCGAGATGGGGGCCGGCGATGCCGAGGGGACCATCTTCGACGGCCGCATCACCGCGCTGGAGGGCCGCTTCACCGGCGCCCGCCCGCCGGAGCTGCTGGTGCTGGCCGAGGACCGCCTGCAGGACCTGCGCATGACCCGCCGCACCCGGACCTTCGAGGACGCGAGCGACGCCGACGTGGTGCGCCGCGTGGCCGCCGACCACGGCCTGCGCGCCGAGGTGGACTTCAGCGGCCCCACCCACCGGGTGGTGGCGCAGGTCAACCAGAGCGACCTGGCGCTGGCCCGCGAGCGCGCCCGCGCCGCCGGCGCCGAGCTGTGGATGGACGGCGACACGCTGAAGGCCAGGGCCAGGACCGACCGGGGCGACGGCTCGGCCAGGCTCACCTTCGGCGCGGGGCTGATCGAGTTCGCCGTGACCGCCGACCTGGCCCACCAGGCCTCGGGGTTCACCGTGGCCGGCTGGGACGTGGCCGGCAAGCGCGCGGTGAGCCACCGGGCCACCGCCTCCGTCGTCCAGGCGGAGCTGAACGGCGGCGACGCCGGCGGGAGCGTGCTGGAGTCGGCCCTCGCCGCGCGCGACCAGCAGGTGGTGCACGACCTCCCCGTCAACGCCGACGAGGCCCGCGCGCTGGCCGAGGCGCACTACGCGCGGACGGCGCGCCGTTTCGTGACCGGCAGCGGCGTGGCGGAGGGCGACGCGCGGCTGCGCGTGGGCGCCAAGGTGGAGCTGAAGGAGGTGGGCCCGCTCTTCGAGGGGAAGTACTTCCTGACCCGCGTGCGGCACACCTTCGACCTGGCGAACGGCTACCGCACCGCCTTCGGCGTGGAGCGCCCGGCGCTCGGGAGGCCCGCGTGATCTTCGACCCGCTGCTGGCGGAGCTCGACGCGCGCGTCCCGCGCGGCTACGGCGGGCGCTTCTACGGCGCCTGGCCCGCGCTGGTGCAGGACGTGGCCGACCCCGACGGCCAGGGGCGGGTGAAGGTGTCGCTCCCCTGGTCGCCCGACGGCGGCGGGGCATCCTACGAGGCGTGGGCGCGCCTGGCCACGCTGATGGCGGGGAACGGCCGCGGAAGCTGGCTCGTCCCCGACGTGGGCGACGAGGTGCTGGTGGTGTTCGCCGGCGGCGACGTGCGCTTTCCCTGCGTGGTGGGCGCCCTGTGGAACGGCGAGGACCGCCCGCCGGAAAGCATGGACGGCGCCGGGCGCAACTACATCAAGAAGATCCGCAGCCGCAACGGGGTGATGGTCACCCTGGACGACCACGACGGCCAGGAGAAGCTGGTGCTGGAGACGCCCGGCGGCTGCAAGCTCACCCTGCAGGACGGCCCCGGCGCGGTGCGCATCGAGGACTCCAACGGCAACTCGGTGAAGCTGGAGACCGCGGGGATCACCGTCACCGCGTCCGCCAAGGTCACCGTGCAGGCCAGCACCGTGGAGGTGAGCGCCGGCTCCGTCTCGGTGAACTCGGGGATGTCCACCTTCAGCGGCGTCGTGCAGTGCAGCACGCTCATCACCAACTCGGTGGTGAGCGCCGCCTACACCCCCGGCGCGGGGAACATCTGGTGAGCCGCGTGGTCTGGCTCTCGCCGTCGCCCCTGTGGGACGACCTGGCCGGCGGCGCCGCCTTCCGCCGGCCGGCGGTGCTGCGCTTCGCCAGCGACACCTTCATGCAGGACTTCCAGGCCGCGCTCGCCACGGAGCCCCACAGGGTGCGCGGCTACGTGGCCCGCTACGAGACCTGGAGGCGCCCCGCCGCCGGCCTCCCGCCGCGGGGGACCCTGCCGGCGGCCGGGGCGGAAAAGCTCAAGCTCTACCAGCCCGTCCACGGCCGCTTCTACCTGGTGTCGGCCTCGCTCGCGTGCCGCGTCCCCGGGCTCCCCGAGCACACCGTGGACCTGGCGGCGGGCGAGACCGTGGCCTTCTACCTGCGCCGGCTGACGACGGGCGCGGGAGGCGTGCCGGGCGAGCTTGCCTGGGTGAAGGCGGGGGACGCGCAGGGGTGGACGCGGGCGGGCTCGGCCGCGCCGCTGGCGGACGAGGAGCGGCTGCCGATGTTCGGCACCTGCTTCGAGGCGGACGGGCTCACGCGCCGCCTCTTCGCCGGGCTGATCCCCGTGGACCGCCGCGAGCAGTACGTGGGCGGCCGGGAGATCGCCCCCGCGGGCGCGTCCGCCTCCAACGGGTCGTCCTCCCCGTCCCCGGCCGCGCCGGCCGGAGTGTCGACCGAGGACCCGCGCGCGCTGGAGTTCCAGCGCTCGGTGCTGGACCCGTGGGTGGGGCTCCTGGCGTGGTACGACGCGGAGATCGCGTCCGGCGAGACGGCGCGGATGAGCGTGGCGCGCACCGCCGCGGAGCAGGCCTCCGCGCTGATCCTGCTGGACCTGGCCGCCTTCCTCCGGGCCGAGCTCCCGAAGGTGTGGGACGCGCTCGAGACCCCCGCGCTCGCCGCCGCGCTCGCCTCGTTTCCCGCGCAGAAGGCCTTCCACGACGCCTTCGCGTTCGACCTGTGGAACCGGACCGGCACGGGCACGGCCCCCTTCCGCCAGGCGCTCGTGGACGCCGACGACAGCCGCGCCGACCTGGAGGCGCAGACGCTCGCCACCGGCGCCGCGCCGTCGTTCCCCGGCGGCTACGCCGCGAAGCTGCTGACCGGCGACCCGGGGGTCGCCGGGCTCCCCGCCGCCACGCAGGCCGCCATCGACGCCGACGAGCTGGCGCTGCGCGGCCTGCTGGACCGCGACGCCACGCTCCCCGAGGACGCGCCCGGGGTGCACCGCCGCCCGGTCGTGCAGAAGCTGCTGGACGCGCTGGAGGAGTGGGACGCGTCCACGGGAGCGGGGGGCGGGGGGAGGCCGGACGCCGGGACGCAGCGGCCACCCACGCTGCCGCCGCTGAACGCGCAGGGCGACGACCTGTACGTGGTCCGCTGCGTCTACGCGCGCCCGCAGTGCGGCCGGCAGGCGCCGCCGGTGGCGAGCGACGCCTCGGAGCCGTTCCGCCTGGCCGGCTTCTTCGACGCCGACGCGCCGCAGCGCCCGGTCCGTGTGGCGCTCCCCGTCGACACCACGCCGGCGGGGCTCAGGAAGTACGACCGCAACGTGGTCTTCCTGCTCAGCGACGAGCTGCGCAAGCAGATGAGCCGCGTGAAGGGGATGAAGGAGCTGATGGACGGCGAGGTGGACAACCCCTCGGGGCTCGACATCTCCGTCGTCTGCTCGCTGTCGATCCCCATCATCACCATCTGCGCTCTGATCGTGCTGATCCTGATGGTGAGCCTCCTGAACATCGTCTTCTGGTGGCTCCCCTTCTTCATCACGTGCTTCCCCGTGCCCACCCTGAAGGCGAAGGAGTGACATGGCCGGCGACCGCGTCTTCGGCTCGGGGATCTCGTTCCCCGTGCGCCTGGGCCCCGAGGGCAGGGTGGCCGTCTCGCGCGGGCCCGACAACGTGCGCGAGTGCATCCGCCACGTGCTGCTGACCGAGCCGGGCGAGCGGGTGATGCTCCCCGACTTCGGCGGCGGCGCCGGGAATTTCCTGTTCGAGCCCAACACCGTGTCCACGCGCAGGCTGATCCAGGAGCGCATCCAGACGGCGCTGCGCCGCTGGGAGCCGCGCGTGGAGCTGCAGGGCGTGTCGGTGGAGGAGGACCCCGACGACCCGCGCGCGGCCACCGCCACCGTGCGCTACCAGCTGGTGGCCGACCGGGCGACGGAGCAGGTGAGCCTGAGGGTGCAGCTGGCGGGATAGCGCGAAGTGCGAAAGGACGCAGAAGCCGAGTCCTGGGTGAGTGCTGGAGTCCCAAGTGAGCGATGACGCCGGGGGAGAGCCCCGTCCGGCGCTCGTCAACCTGCCAGAGGCCCGTCATGCCGCTCATCGTCCCGCGCATTGACGACCGCGACTACGCGCAGCTCCTCTCCGAGGCGCTGGCCCGCATTCCGGTGCACAACCCGGAGTGGCGCAACTTCAACGACGCCGACCCGGGGGTTACCCTGCTGCAGCTGTTCGCCTTCATGACGGACAGCCTGCTGTACCGCGCCAACCTGATCCCCGAGCGCAACCGGCTGAAGTTCCTGGAGCTGCTGGGCATCCCCCTGCGCCCGCCGGCCCCCGCCACGGGAGTGGTGGCCATCTCCAACGAGCGGGGGCCGCTCGACACCGTCACCCTGGCGCCCGGCCTCCAGCTCTTCGCCGGAGCCACGGGGTTCGTCACCGAGAACGGCCTGGACGTGCTCCCGGTAGAGGGGAGGGTGTTCTACCGGGCGGAATTGGCGGCGGGGGAGGAGACGCAGAGCGCGCAGCGGATGTTCTCGCAGCTCTTCGACGCCGAGGAGGAGGAGGGCGAGGCGGCCGCGCTCGACTTCTACCGCACCACTCCGTTCGAGTGGCCGGTGAGCGGCGCCCGGATCCCATCGGTGAGCCTCGGCGAGGACGCCGTGGACCACGCGCTCTGGCTGGCCGTGCTCCTGCGCGCCGCCGACCGTCCGGACGACGCGGTCAGGCGCGAGGTGGCCGCCCGCATCGCCGGCAAGGTGCTCACGCTCGGGATCGTCCCGGCGTGGGACTCCACGCAGCGCGTCCTGCGCCCGGGCGGCGCGTCGGCGCGCTCGGTCCCGCAGCTCTCCTTCGACGTCTCCACGGGCACGTTCGACGGCGACACCCCCGTCTACCGCGCGCTCGACGCGGCGGCCGACGACGACGCGCTGGAGAACCTCTCGCTGGTGCAGCTCACGCTCCCCGAAGAGGGGGAGTTCGGCGTCTGGGACGACCTGGACCCGATGGACGAGGGCGTGGGCGACCTCCCCCCGGCGCTCGACGACCAGGCGCTTGCCAGCCGTGTCCTCTGCTGGATCCGCATCCGCCTGGCCGACACGGGGACGTCCGGCCCGGGGTCGGCGTCGACCGCGTCGCAGGGGTGGGAGGCGCGCTTCTCCTGGCTGGGGGTGAACGCCGCGCGCGTGTCGCAGCGCATCCCCGTGGCCGCGCAGCGGGTGGGGAGCGGCACCGGCGAGCCCGACCAGTCGCTCGCGCTGGCGAACACCCCCGTCATCCCCGAGTCGGTGGTGCTCGCGGTGAACGGGGAGATCTGGACGCGCACCGACGACCTGCTGGCCGCCCCGCCCGAAGTGCCCGTGCGCGACCCGCTCCTCCCCCCCGGCGCCGGGCCCGAGCCGGCCGGCGACCCGCGCGTGTACGCGGTGGACCGCGAGAGCGGGACGCTGAGCTTCGGCAACGGCTACGCAGGGATGCGCCCCGCACCCGGGGCGGCGATCGTGGCGGCCTACGCGTACGGCGGCGGGAGCTCGGGGAACGTGGGCGTGGGCGCCGTCAAGACGGGCCCGCTCCTGCCGGCGGGGTTCAAGGCCATGAACCCGCTCCCTACGTGGGGCGGCGACGACGGCGAGACCACCGCCGAGGCCGAGCGGCGCATCCCGCTGCACCTGAAGCACCAGGACCGCGCGGTGTCGGCCGACGACTTCCGGGAGATCGTGGCCGGGACGCCCGGCATCTCCCTGGGGCGCGCGGAGGTCCTCTCCACCTACCACCCGGAGATCGGCGCGCCGGCGCCGGGCGTGGTCACCCTGCTGCTGGTGCCGAACGACCCGCTGCGCCCCGAGGCGCCGGTCCCCGACCGCCTCTTCCTGCAGGCCGTCTGCAGGCACCTGGAGCCGCGCCGCCTGGTCACCACCGAGGTACACCTGCGCGGGCCGGAGTACGTGCCGCTCTCCGTTGCCGTGGGCTTCGACCCGGTGGCCGGGGCGGACCTGGCCATCGTGCGCGAGGAGGTGAAGGCGGCGCTGCGGAGCTTCCTCTCGCCGCTGGTGGGGGGGCACGCGGTGCGGAGCGAGCCGTTCGGGGAGCCGGCGCCGCGCGGATGGCCGCTGGACACGCCGGTGGAGGACCGCGAGCTGTGGGCGCAGGTGGCGCGCGTCCCGGGCGTGGCCTCCGTGCGCGGCGTGCGGATGTGGAACGCGGCCGGCGCCGAGGTCGCCACGCTCCCGATCCGCGGGCTGCAGCTCCCCCGGCTCGACCGGCTCTCCGTGCGCGCGGGCGACGCCGAGGACGCGCAGGCGACGGCCCCCACCGGCGCGGCGGCGAAGCGCCGCCCGGTGCCCGTGGTCCCCAGGAGCTGCTGAGGAGGGCCGCGTGGACGTCAACGGCACCCGCTTCCACCTGCTGCTGGGGCGCGACGACTGGGTCGGCGCGCACGGCCCCGCCGCGGGGAGCGAGTGGGCCGACGGCTCGCTGGCGCTCCTGCGGCTGCCGATCGTCTTCCCCGCGCGCCGCGCCGAGGCGCCGCCCGCGCAGGACGACCGGCGCGGCGCCGGGCGCGACCGCTTCGGCCACTGGTACTGGATCGGTCCCGACCGGCGGACGATCCTGGCGCGCTCGCACCACGACCGGCGGGCGGTGCGCTTCTGGCCCCCCGAGGCGCCCCCGCCCGGCCAAGGCCGGGCGCCGGAGTTCGCCCCCGCGGCGGCGCCGCCCGCTCCCGCGACCGTGGAGCTGCGGGGGCTGGCCGTCACGCGCGACCACTACCTGGTGGCGGGGACGCTCGACCCGGCGGGGCTGCTGGTGTTCGACCTGACCGCGGGCGGCCCGCCGGTGGCGCTCCGCTGGCCGGACGGCGCAGCCTTCGCGCCGTGGGAGATCGCGGCCGCGCCGGACGGCGGGGCCTGGGTGCTCGACCGCGCCAACCGGCGGCTGTGGGCGATCGACCGCTTCTTCCGCGTCCGCGCCCCGGCGCCGCTGGCCGGACCGGCCCCGGGCGCGCCCGACTTCGTTTCCGCCGCGGGGCGCGTCCACTGCGCTCCCCCCGCCGCCCATGCCGTGGTCCCGATCACGACGGACGCCGCGATCGACGTCCGCGCCGTGGACGACCCCGTCGCGGTGGACGCGCTGTGCGACGGGAGCGCCATCGTCCTGGGCCGCGACGCCCTCCTCGGCGGGCCCATGCTCCACCACTTTTCC
Organism: Longimicrobiaceae bacterium; assembly: GCA_040509335.1. Lineage (GTDB taxonomy): Bacteria > Gemmatimonadota > Gemmatimonadetes > Longimicrobiales > Longimicrobiaceae > JAFAYN01. The sequence goes on from JBEVLE010000458.1 coordinate 17,042, forward strand.
GCCGAGGGCGTCCACACCCCCTACCCGCTGGGCGCCGAGCTGTCGCCGCCGGGCGTGCTGGCGGAGCTCCCCCACGCGCACGACCTGGCCTTCGTGGCCGGGGAGGGGTGCTCGCGGCACGACGTGCGAGGCACGCTCTACCTGGTGTCGGCCGACGGCAACCAGAGCTTCGCGCTCGCGGTCGACGGGCCCGCCGACGCGCTCAGGCTCGCTTTCGACCCGTCGTTCTACCCGATGCGCCGCTTCGGTGGGCGGGCGCTGGTGGCCGCGGGGGGCGAGGCCTGGTACGACAGCGGCGACCGCTTCGTCTCGCTCCTCTCCTATCCCCGCCCCAACTACCGGCGCGAGGCCGTGCTGCGGCTCCCCGCGCGCGGCGCCGGCGTCGGCGACGAGCGCGCCTTCGACGGCCGCGAGCCCGGCTGCGTCTGGCATCGGCTCTTCCTGGACGCCTGCATCCCGCCCGAGGCCTCGGTGACGGTCGACAGCCGCGCGGCCGACTCCGTGGCCGAGCTGGCCGCGCTGCCGTGGCAGGAGGAGCCCGCGCCGTACCTGCGCTCGCACGGGCCCGAGCTCCCCTTCCGCGAGCCGCCGGCGGCGGAGCCCGCGGAGCACGCGGGCACCTGGGAGCTGCTCTTCCAGGCCGCGCGCGGGCGCTACCTCCAGCTCCGCCTGACGCTCAGGGGGAACGGGAGGACGACGCCGCGCCTGCACGGGCTGCGCGTCTACTATCCCCGCTTCTCCTACCTGGCGCGCTACCTCCCGGCCGTCTGGCGCGAAGACCCGGCGTCGGCGTCGTTCCTCGACCGCTTCCTGGCCAACGTCGAGGGGACGTTCACCGAGGTGGAGGGCCGCATCGCCGGCGCGCAGGCGCTCTTCGACACCGGCACCGTCCCGGCCGAGTTCCTGGAGTGGCTGGCCGGGTGGCTTGGCGCCACCCTCGACGCCGCCTGGGACGAGCGCAAGCGCCGCTTCTTCCTCGCCAACGCCCTCGCCATGTACGCCTCGCGCGGCACCCGGGAGGGGCTCGTCCGCGCGCTCAGGCTGGCGCTGGAGGAGCGCGTCGACCCGCACCTGTTCGGCGGCTGCGCCTGCGGGAGGGAGGGAGAGGAGAGCGCGGCGCGGCCGCGCTTCGGCGTGCGTGTGGTGGAGCGCTTCCTCGCCCGCGCCGCGCCGGGGGTGGCGTACGGCGACGTGAGCGACCTGGCGGGGCCGGGGACCACCACCGCCGCGCTGCCGTGGAGCCCCGCCCAGGGCGCCGACCCGCTGCACGCGCGCTGGCGCGCCTGGCTGGCCGGGCGTTACGGGAGCGTGGAGGCGCTCAACCAGGCGTGGGGGACGAGCTTCCCCTCGCTCGACTCGCGCTCCATCCGCCTCGCGGCCACCCTCCGGCCGGGCGGGCAGGGCGACGACTGGAGCCGCTTCCTCCGCGAGGGGCTGGGCTTCACCTACCGGCCGCCGGACGCCGCGGAGCTGCCGCTGTGGAGAGACTTCCTGGCGGGCCGCCACCGCACCCCCGAAGCGCTCAACCAGGCGTGGGGGCGCACGGGAACGAGTGCCTACGGGTCGTTCGACGCCGTCCCCTTCCCCACCGAGCTCCCCGCCGGCGGCAACGAGCTGGGGGACTGGATCGCCTTCGTCTCGGTGGTGGTGCCCATGCACCGCGCCGCGCACCGCTTCACCGTGCTGGTCCCGGTGGCCCCCGGCGACGGCGTGGAGGCCCAGCGCCGCCGGCGCGACCTGGCGCAGCGCATCGCCCTGCTGGAGAAGCCGGCGCACACGGTGGTGGAGACGCGCCTGTACTGGGCCGCCCTGCGCGTGGGCGAGGCGCGCTTGGGCACCGACACGCTGCTGGGCCAGGGGAGCCGCTTCACCGCCCTGGAGCTGGGCCGCGGCGAGCTGGCTGCGGGGCACCTGGCGTGGACGGAGCCCTGGAACGTACGCGGGCGCACGGTCGTGGGGCGCGACCCCGTGGCCGTGCGCCCCCAACCGCGGGGGACCCCTGCGAGGTGGACATGAGTGCATTCGCTACGGCCGCCGCCGGGCCGCTCCGGGCGGACCCCTCCAAGCGCGTGAACTACACGCTCGGCCTGGTGCTGGGGGTCGACGAGTTCCAGCAGGACCAGCTGTACCACGCCGCGGGGCGCCGCTGGCACAACCGCCTCCTGCACGGCTACGGCACCGTCTGGGGGCTGCGGGTGACCACCCCCGCGCCCGGCGAGGCCGACCCCGAGATCCGGGTGACGGACGGGGTGGCCGTGGACCCCTGCGGCCGGGAGGTCTGCGTTCCCGACACGATGTGCGTGCGGCTGAACGCCTGGCTCGACCGCCACCGCGCCGTCCTGCAGCGCCTCTACGGCGCGGGACCCGTCACCCTCCCGCTGGCGGTGGTCCTCTGCCACCGCGAGTGCCCCGACGACGTGGTGCCCGTGCCCGGCGAGCCGTGCCGCAGCCAGGAAGACGCCATGCAGCCCTCGCGAATCCGCGACTCCTTCGAGCTGCGGCTGGCGCTGCGCGACGAGGCCCCGTGGGACTCGCCCCCGGGCGACGACCCGGGTGGGCTGGCGCTCTTCCGCTTCTCGCAGCCCGAGGAGGAGGCGGTGCGCGCCTTCGGGCGGCTGCTGGACCGCGTGCGCGTGCAGTGCCGCGGCGGCGCCCCCCCGGGCGGGCGCGAGGCGCTGCTGGCGGCGGTGCGCGCGCTGGCCGAGCAGGCCGGGTGGATCGAGGCCGGTTCGCCGCCCGAGACCGGGGACTGGATCCTCCTGGACGAGGGCGAGGCCGACGCCGCCGTCCGCGACGCCATCCGCGTGTGGGCCACCGAGGTGCGCCCGCGGGTGCGCCGCCGCGAGCCGGTGGGCGAGACCTGCGGCTGCGCGTGCGGCGACCCCGACGAGTGCTGCGTGCTCCTGGCCGAGGTGGACCTCCCCGTCAACGACCAGTGGCGGGTGGCGGGGGATCCCTTCCCGGCCCTCGAGGAGCGCCGGCCGGTGCTCCTGCACACCCGCCTCCTGCAGGAGTGGCTCGCGCACGGCGACTGCTGCTGCTGCGCCGAGGTCGACACCTTCGCCACGGCGGCGCCGATCGCCACCGACACCGTGCGCGTGTGGCTGCACCACGCGGCGCCGCTCTCGCTTCCCGCCGAGGCGGTCAGCGTGGTCGTCAACGGCGGCGCCACGGTGGCCCCGGGGTCGGTCGTGCCCGTCGGGGGGATGGACAACGCCTTCGACGTGGTGCTCTCGCCCGGCGCCGCCGACGGCGACACGGTGGAGCTGCGCTTCGACCTGGCCCAGGTCACCGAGGCCGACAGCCTCCCCGCCCCCGTCGGCGGCGAGTGCCCCACCGGCGGGCTCCTGGACCGCCACGGCCCCGAGGTGCGCGCCTTCGTGGTGTTCCGCGAGGGGAGCGTCGTGCTCCCGCCGCTGGCCGGCGACGCGGCCGGCCCGGTGGGCTCCACCCGGGTGGAGCGCATCCAGACCCGTCCCGTGGCCGGCACGGCGCCCGCGGCCGGCCAGGTGCTCACCTGGGACGGCGCGCAGTGGGAGCCGGCCAACGTCCCGGCGGCCGCCCTGCCCCCCGGCAGCGGCGACGTGTCGGGCACCTACCCCGCGCTGACCGTGGTGGGGCTCCAGGCCCGGTCCGTGGCCAACACGGTGCCCACGATCGGCCAGGTGCTCACCTGGAGCGGCACGCAGTGGGGACCGGCCGCCGTCCCCGCGGCGGTCGTCCCGCCCGCCGGCGGCGACGCCACGGGCGCGATCGGCGGCCTCACCGTGATCCGGCTGCAGACGCGGCCGGTCTCGAACGCCGTCCCGGCCACCAACAACGTCCTCACCTGGAACGGCACGCAGTGGATCCCGGCCGCGCCCACGGCCACGATCCCGCCGGCCGCCGGGGACCTGGCCGGCGTCTGGCCGAACGTGGCGATCCGCACCCTGCAGGGCGTCGGGCTCGACGCCCCCAGCCCGCAGCCGGTGCAGTTCCTGTTCTTCGACGCCGACCAGGGACGGTGGCGCCCGCACTTCGCGGTGGAGTCGCCGGGGGGCATCTACCGCATCGTCGCCGCCGGGCACTTCGACCGCGACGGCAACCCGCTGTCGCCGGTCTACGACAACACCAGGCTCCAGGTGCAGCCGCGCCAGCCGGTTCTGAACATCCTGGTCGGGTTCGACAGCTACGAGCGGCGCGACGACGTGACCTACGTGGTGAAGGGGACGCTGGCCGACAGCCAGACGCTCGCCTCGCGCAACCTGGTGTTCCAGCGGCTGGAGGCGAACGGGGTGCTCCTGGGGGCGAACCTCAGCGGCCTGGAACGGTTCGACCGGATCATGCTCGAGATCAACCGCATCGGGTGACGCGCGAGGAGACGCCATGGACGCCACGCAGCTCCTGGAGCCCGTCCTTAGCGGCGGCATCCGGCTGACGAACTTCTTCAACGGGCGCGTCCTCACCGCCGAGGACCTGCGCACCGACCAGCACGCCAACCGCGCGCAGCACCGCCAGCTCGCGGCCGCCGTGGGCGAGGGCGTGGTGCACGGCTTCGAGGTGGCCGACGCGGGCCCGCAGGGGAGCGCCCCGGTGCTCCGCATCCAGCCCGGGCTGGCCTTCAACCGCGACGGCGACGCGGTTGCGCTCTCGCGCGCGGTGGAGCTGCGGCTGGTGACCGAGGCCGAGGCCGCCGCTCCCGAGGCGGGGCTCTTCGCCGTCTGCCAGCCGGTGCGCGACCCGCTGGAGCTCACCAACGTGGGCCTTTACGTGCTCACCGCCAGCCCCGCCTCGGGGCTCAGCGACGAGCGCGCCCCGCTGGTGGAGCCGGGCGGCGACGGCGCGGCCGGGGCCTGCGCCAGCCGCTGGGCGCTGGAGGGGGTTCGCTTCGCGGCCGTCCCGCTCCCGCTGGCCGCGGCCGACGGCACCCCCACCCCGCTGGCGCTGGAGCTGGCCGGCCTGGCCGACGACGTCGACGAGGACGTGGACCTGGTGCTGCGCGGCGGCTCGTCCGACACAGCCGCGCTGCGCGTGCGGCTCGGCCGGCGGCTCTCGCGGCTGCGCAGCGGCGCCGCTTACCTCTGCTTCGGCGCCGACCGCCTCCCCGCGCTCCGGCGCGCGCCCTTCCCGGCGGCCACCGGCTTCCCGGACCCGCGCTACGGCACGCTGGACGCGATGCGCGAGGAGGGGAAGCTGGCCTCCTGCGAGGTGCCGCTCGTGCTCTTCCACCTCACCCGGCGCGGGGTGGAGTGGGTGGACGCCTGGGCGGTGCGCCGGCCGGTCCACCCCTCCCTCACCGCCGGGGCGCTCTCTCCCCTCCCGGGCGAGCGCGCGCTCGCCGAGGCGCTGGCCATGGTGCTGCAGTTCCAGCAGCAGCTGCGCGAGCTGCGGGAGTCGAGCCTCACGCAGACGGCGCTCGCGGCGGTGGAGGCCGACGAGTACTTCCGCTTCCTGCCCCCGCTGGGCATGGTCCCGATCCTGGGCTACGGCGCCACGCGCGGGCTCAACCTCCCGGTCTTCTTCGGCACCCTGGCGGCCACCCAGCCGGCGCCGCTCGAGGGCGAGCAGCTCCCCGTGCTGGGCGCGGCCGCCCTGCTCCAGGCGCCCATCGACCTGTCGCAGCCGCATGCGCTGCAGCTCTTCCGGCTCACCGCCGCGGGCGCCTCGGGGCGGCCGCCCTGGGTGGCGTTCACCCGCCGCGGCCCGCGCGCAGTCCCCGAGCACGACGGCGTCGCGCAGACGCTGCGCGACGCCTGGACCGTCTACCGCAGCCTGGCCCGGCGGGGCGTGCACCAGCCGATGGAGGCCGCCGGGGCCGGCGCCCGGATCGCGATCGCCGCCGCCGTCCAGGACGTGCTGTCGGAGGCGGCGCGGGGCGCCGCCGCGGCGGCGGCCGGGCTGCTGGACCGCGCGGGGGCGCTCGCCGCGTACCAGGCGCTGCACGACCTGCAGGACGAGCTGGCCGACCTCTTCCGGGCGCTCGACGCCACTCTCGCCGGGCACCAGGCGCGGCAGGAGTTCGCCACCGTGGTGGGCGCCTACCTGGCGACGTCGATCCCGGGCGGCGGCCCGGGGCTGCAGCCGGCGCTCGCCGCGGGAAGCCTGTTCGCCGCGGTGCGCGCCCAGGACGCCATCAACAACTACGTGGGGAGCCAGGGCGACACGGTGGCCATCGGCTTCATCTCCATACGCCACACCGGCAGCCCGCAGGGGGCGGTGCTGGTGCCCGGGAGCAGCACCCCGTTCACCCACGACTTCGAGGTGACCAACTCCACCGACCGCACCGTGCGCATCGTGGTGGAGGCGGACATCGCGCCGGACGGCAGCCCCCCGGCGGGCGACTGGGCGGGGCGGGTCACCGTACCCCGGGCCGGCGCCTCCACGCTGGGCATCCTGGTGGCCAGCGGCCAGTCGGACACCGTCGCGGTGTCGATCCTCCCGCCGAGCGACGCCGCGGCCGGCGAGCAGGTGGAGCTGCGCGTCGAAGCGCGCGTTCCTGCGCCCAACAACCAGAGGGCGTACGCCACCCTGAACCTCCAGATCGGAGAGGAGCCCGGTGAGCCCGTGACGCGAACCCTCGCCTTCCCGAACGTGGTGGGCCCGCCGTCGTTCATCAACCTGCTGGCCCTGGCGGCCGGGCAGTCGGTGACGTTCGCGTGGGACATCGAGTACAACGCGACCGAAGAGCCGCTGGTGGACACCTTCCAGTTCGAGATCGTGCCGGAGACCCCGCAGGGCGGCTGGGGAGTGCAGATCGCCGGGGCCCAGCCCGGCGCACTGAACCGCGGCGTGCTGCTGACCGCCGGCGCGCAGCCATCCGCCCACCGCACCTCGGTGACCTTCACCGCGCCGACGGCGAGCGGTTCGACCTTCACCTTCCACGCCCGCGTCTCGTCGACCCGCCTCAACGTGGCCGCCGACTCGGCGCCGGCCACGCTGGGGCGCGCGTGACGGGGCGCTGCCCAAGGAGGAAGCCATCATGCCATCCACGCCGACGGGGCGCCGCCGCGCGCGCCGCGCCCTCGCCCTGCTGCCGGCGGTCCTCGCCTGCCTGCTGGCCCCCACCGGAGCGGCCGCGCAGAGCTGCTGGCTGGGGTTCATGAACGGCACCGCGCCCACCATCGACGGCCAGCCGGGGGGACAGTGGGGCGACGCCGCCACGCTGGCCGACGGGACCGGCTGCCTGGACGCGTTCCACGACTGGGACGGCGTCTCGGTGGGCGCGGGCAACATCCCGACGCTCACCGGCCGCACGCTGCGCATCTCCTCCAAGCGCAACGCGAGCAACCTCTTCCTCCTCTTCGAGGTGGAGGACCACACGCGCCTGCAGACGGACGCGACGGAGCTGTCGCTGGGGGAGATGATCATCATCCACGTAGACCCCAACTTCAGCCGCACGGCCGACCTGGAGAACGGGGGCACGGCGATCACCCGCGACTACCGGATCGAGATCATCAACAAGCGGGGCGTGGCGCCGCTGGTGGTGCGCTCCGCGGCGTCCACCTCGACCCAGCTGTGCGGCGCGGTCACGCGCAACGCGTTCGCGGCCCCGGCGGTCAACGCCGCCATCGAGGCGCAGGCGGTGAACAGCGCCAACAGCTACACGGTGGAGGTGCGCATTCCGCTGAGCCAGGTCGGCTCGCCGGCGGCCGGCGCCAACCTGGGCCTCGCGGTGGCGGTCGTCAACGACCTGGGCTCGAACAACTTCGCCACCGGGACGGCCTTCCCGGCGGGGATGCCGCTCAACGACGTCATGTACGGGCTGCTGACCAACCCGGCCAACCCCGGCAGCGACTGCAACCAGTGGATCAGCCCGGTGGCCTGGGGCGGCGGCTTCGGCACCTCCGCGCCGTCCACCGTGACGATCTCCCGGAGCCCCGTGTACTGGAACAGCGAGGACGTCGCGCCCATGGCGTGCTCCACGCCGTCGTACACGTACTACGCGGGCAAGCCCTGCAAGCTGCGGCTGCGGGCCACGCTGCGGAACAGCGGGACGGCCACCCTGCGCAACGTGCTCTTCCTCTTCGGCAACCGCGACGCGGCGCAGGTGAAGTGGACCACCGTGGGGCTGCTGAAGGACGTGGCGGTGCCCGCGGGGAACACGCAGCACCTCTCCGCGCTCTTCTCGCCGCCCACCGGGCTGGCGGAGCACCCGTGCGTGCGGGTGCTGATCCTGCCCACCACCTTCCACGCCACCATCGGCGAGGCGTTCCTGACCGGCCTGAACAACGCGCCGGCCTCCACGTTCGACGACATCGTGGCGGCGTACGGGCTGGCCGACCCGCAGTGGGCGCAGAAGAACATCTCGCGCTGGTCGGACCCCTCGGCCACCTGCCCGGTGGCGGGGTGCGCGGTGTCGTTCGACCCGCGGGAGCGGTCCTTCCCGGGCGGCGCGCCGGTGCTGGCTTCGCTGTCGGAGGCGGCGGCGATGCTCGCCATGCGCCCGGCGCACGCCCAGGAGCCGACCCCGCACGAAGACACGACGCGCGCGCGCATCTTCCTTTCCGACGAGGAGTGGAGACTTTTCGGCCGGACCGACGCGGTGGTGCAGGCGGCCACCTACGGCGTGACCACCGGCTCGGCGTACAGCCGACCCACCTACAAGTTCATCGAGCCGCTGGGAGGCGCCATCCAGCTGCTGCCGGTGGAGGAGCTGCGCGAGCGGGGGAACATCCCGGTGACGTTCCAGGTCACCAACCCCGACGACGCCGACCGCACCGTGATCGTCGACCTCGCCACCTTCGTCCCGCCGGGCTCGGGCGTCAACGTGCAGGCCCAGATGCGCGAGCCGCTGAGGCTGAAGGCCGGGGAGACCGGCAGGGTGGCCGTGACGGCCGGCTTCGGGAAGGAGACGGGGGGGAAGATCGACACGGACGACTGCCCGCTCGGCGTCGGCGGCTCGGTGCTCGCGCTGGCGGGGCTCGCCCTGCTGGGGCTGGGGCGCCGGTCCCGCGGCCGGAGCTGAGGCGCGGGGGCGGCGTGACGGTTCCCCGCGCGGAGGCGGCCGAGGGCCTGCTGGCGGGCCTGGCGGTGGTGCTCGCCGCGGCGTACGCGCTGCGGCGGGCCCCCGCGCGCGGGCTGGACCCCGGCGAGGTGTACCGCGCGGCGCTCCCGGCGGCGGCGGGCGGGGTGTTGGGCGGGCACGCGCTCTTCCTGCTCGCCCACGGCGGGGGGAGCGCGCACGGCTGGCTGGTGTTCTGGAGCGGGGGGCAGAGCGTCTTCGGCGTGCTGGCGGGCGCCGCGCTCGCGGGCGGGGCGTACCTCGCCGTCCGCCGCCTGCCGCTCCTGGCGTACTTCGACCTGGGGGCGCCGGCGGCGGCGCTGGGCTACGCCGTGGCCCGCCTCGGCTGCTTCCTGAACGGCGACGACTTCGGCGCGCCGTCCGCGCCGCCGTGGGGAGTGCGCTACCCCCCCGGCACCGACGCGTGGGAGGCGCACGCGGCGCGCGGCTGGGTCGGCGGGGACGCGCCGGCGTCGCTGGCGGTCCACCCGGTGCAGCTCTACCTGGCGCTCGCCGGGGCGGCCGTCTTTCTCTTCCTCCACCGGCAGCGCCTCCCGCGGGGCGCGGCCCTCGGCGTGGCGTCCGTCGCCTACGGGGCCGCCCGGTTCGCGCTGGAGCCGCTGCGCGACGACTTCCTCCCGTTCGCCGGCCCGCTCTCGCTCCCGCAGCTCATCTCGGCCGCGCTGTTCGCCTGTGGCGCGGGGCTGCTCGTCCTCGCCCGGCAGCGCGGCGCGGCGGCCGTCCGGGGAGGCGAGCGATGAGCACCGAGCTGCGCGCCGCCGGCCGCCGGCGGGTGGAGCCGGACCCGGCGCTCCGGCTGCGGATGCAGCGGCTGTTGGGCGGTGCCTCGCTCGAGCCCGAGGCGATGCCGCCGTGCGCCGTGCTCGTGGTGCGCTCGCTCGGCGACCCGCTCCCCGGGCGGCTGCGGCCCGGCCCCGCGGACGTGCTCCCATCGCGCGAGTGGGAGCGCGCGGTGCGCGGCGCCCTCGCCGAGCGCTACCGCCAGGCCGCGCGCCCCGCGCGGGGCGTGGTCCCCGCGGGCGCGGCGGCGGTTCTCTTCGCCGACCAGGCCGAGCTGCTGGCCGCCTTCGCGCGCGACGCGTGCGCGGGGGTGGCCGGCGCGCGCTGGTGGTGGGCCGCGCTCGCGCGCGGGCTGGGCGGCGGCGTGGAGGCGCTCGTCCGGCTCTGGCTGCGCGAGCCCCACCACGTCCCCGCCGCCGTGGAGCACCTGGCCGCCTGGGGCGAGGCCGGACGCGTGATGGCGGCGCTCG
>JBEVLE010000459.1:0-7390 GCA_040509335.1 Longimicrobiaceae bacterium
CGCCGGCCCGGGCTCCACCCCCGCGCGGCCGAGCGCCGCCAGCCGGCGGGGCAGCGCCCCCGCGGCGAAGACGCGGGCGCGGTCCCGCGGCGGCGTGGCCGCCCACAGGTGCACGTCGTGCAGCGCGAGCCACAGGGCCGCGCCGGCCGGGCCGCGGAAGTCGTCCAGCAATTCCGCGCCGGGGAGCGTTTCCCCCGGCGCGTGCAGCAGTGCCGGAGGGGGCGGGGAAAGGCGCCCCGGACGCAGCGTCGCGCGCGAGCGCGGCGGGCGCCCGGAGGGGTGTGTGGGAGTGGCGGGCATGGGTCCTCGGGGGCGGGTTTTGCGTGTACGTTCCTGCACGACACGCTAACCTCCGGAAGCCCCTGCGGACCCGGGGATTTCTGTCGGGTTGCGAGTCCGATTGTGGACACTATGGACACTCCGCGGACACCGACTGGTCCGGGGTGTCGGCGGCTTTTATGCGCATCCTGGGGCGCCGCCGGACCCGCGGCCGCGGCCGTGGCGCCCGGTACACCTTGTGCAGGGCCGCGCCCTTCGCGAACGCGTCACGCCACGCACGACGAGAGGCAGCCATGCTGGACCGCAACCCCTTCAGGGGCCCCACCCCCGATCCCGACGTCCCCGAGCAGGACACCCCGGGCGTCGAGGCTGCGATGAAGCCCCGCGCCGACCACGGCGAGCGCAGCTACCAGGGGAGCGGCCGGCTGGAGGGGCTGTCGGCGATCGTCACGGGGGGCGACAGCGGGATCGGGCGCGCGGTGGCGATCGCCTTCGCGCGGGAGGGGGCGGACGTCGCCATCGGCTACCTGTCGGAGGAGGAGGACGCCGACGCCGAGGAGACCCGCAAGTGGGTGGAGGAGGCCGGCCGCCGCTGCATCGTCCACCGCTTCGACGTGCGCGAGTCCGCCGAGTGCAAGGCGTTCGTGGAAAGGGTGGTCGAGGAGTTCGGCAAGCTGGACGTGCTGGTGAACAACGCCGCCTACCAGATGTCGCAGGAGGGGCTGGAGGACGTCACCGACGAGCAGATCGAGCGGACCTTCCGCACCAACATCTTCGGGTACATGTACATGGCGCGGGCCGCGCTGCCGCACCTCAAGGAAGGCTCCGTCATCCTCAACACCGGCTCGGTGGTGGCGCTCCAGGGGAACCCCATGCTGCTGGACTACGCCGCCACCAAGGGCGCCATCCACGTGTTCAGCATGTCGCTGGCGGACGCCCTCTCGGATCGCGGCATCCGCGTCAACGTGGTCGCGCCCGGGCCGGTGTGGACGCCGCTCATCCCCAGCACCATGCCCCCGGAGCACGTCAAGAAGTTCGGCGAGGACACCTTCTGGAAGCGGCCCGCGCAGCCGGTGGAGCTCGCCGGCGGCTACGTGTACCTCGCCTCGGCGGACGCGCGCTACGTGTCCGGCGAGGTGCTGGCGATCACCGGCAAGACCAGCACGCGCTGAGGGAGACGCACACGTGGCACGCATCGGCTACCACTGCTCCCACGAGCAGTACTCCCCGCGCGACCTGCTCCGCTACGTGCGGCTGGCGGAGCAGGCGGGGTTCGGGAGCGCCATGTGCTCCGACCACTTCCACCCGTGGACGCCGGAGCAGGGGCACTCCGGCTTCGCCTGGTCGTGGCTGGGCGCGGCGCTGCAGGCCACCTCGCTGCCGTTCGGGGTGGTGACGGTGCCGGGCGGGTGGCGCTACCACCCGGCCATCGTCGCGCAGGCCGCCGCCACGCTGGCGCAGATGTTCCCCGGGCGCTTCTGGATCGCGCCGGGGAGCGGCGAGGCCCTCAACGAGCACATCGTGGGCGAGCACTGGCCGGACAAGGGGATGCGCAACGCGCGGCTCCGCGAGGCGTGCGACATCATCCGCGCCCTGTGGGCCGGGGAAACGGTGACCCGCCACGACCTGATCCCCACCGAGGACGCCAAGCTGTACACGCTCCCCCCCGAGCCGCCGCTGATCGTGGGCGCCGCGCTCTCGCCCGAGACGGCGCGCTGGATGGGCGGGTGGGCCGACGGGCTGATCACCGTGGTGGGCGAGCGCGAGTCCATGCAGCGGATCGTGGACGCCTTCCGCGAGGGGGGCGGGGAGGGGAAGCCGCTCTTCCTGCAGGCGCAGCTCGCGTGGGCGCCGGACGAGGCGACCGCGCTGCGCGAGGCGCACGCGCAGTGGGGGGCGGTGCAGTTCCCCAGCCCGGTGCTGGCGGCGCTGCGCATGCCCGAGGACTTCGCGGCGGCCGGCGAGTACGCGCGCAGGGAGGACATCCGCACCAAGGTGCGCGTGTCGGCGGAGCCGGAGCAGCACCTGGAGTGGCTGCTGGGCGACGTGGAGATGGGGTTCGAGGAGATCAACCTGCACGGCATCCCGCGGAGCACGCAGGAGGGGTTCATCGAGACCTTCGGCGAGCGCGTGCTCCCGGAGCTGGCCAAGGCGGGGTGACCCACGGGGCGGAGGTGGAGCGATGAAGCAGGGATACGCGTGGTGGCAGCGGGGGATCGTGTACCAGGTGTACCCGCGCTCCTTCCAGGACTCGGACGGCGACGGGGTGGGCGACCTGCCGGGGATCATGGCGCGCCTGGACCACCTGCGCTGGCTGGGGGTGGACGCGGTGTGGATCTCGCCCGTGTTCCCGTCGCCCATGGCCGACTTCGGCTACGACGTGTCGGACTACTGCGGGATCCACCCGCTCTTCGGCACGCTGGACGACTTCGACCGGCTGCTGGCGGAGGCGCACGGGCGCGGGCTGAGGGTGATCCTGGACTTCGTCCCCAACCACACCTCCCACCTGCACCCCTGGTTCGTGGAGTCCCGCGCCTCGCGCGACAGCCCGAAGCGCGACTGGTACGTGTGGCGCGACCCGGCGCCGGACGGCGGCCCGCCCAACAACTGGCTTTCCAACTTCGGCGGGCCGGGGTGGACGCTGGACGAGGCCACGGGGCAGTACTACTACCACGCCTTCCTGGCCGAGCAGCCGGACCTGAACTGGCGCAATCCGGAGGTGGTGGAGGCCATGCTGGGGGTGCTGCGCTTCTGGCTGGACCGCGGCGTGGACGGCTTCCGGGTGGACGTGATCTACCACCTGCTGGAGGACGCGGAGTTCCGGGACAACCCGCCGAACCCGGCCTGGACGCCGGGCGGGAACCCGGCGGACGCGGTGCTCCCGGTGCACACCGTGGACCAGGACGAGGTGCACGTGCTGGTGGCCCGCATGCGCCGACTCTTCGACGAGTACCCGGAGCGGGTGCTGATCGGCGAGATCTACCTGCCGGTGGAGCGGCTGGTGTGCTACTACGGCGAGGAGCTGGGCGGGGCGCACCTCCCCTTCAACTTCCAGCTGATCCTGGCGCGGTGGGACGCGCGCCACATCGCCCGGCTGATCGACGAGTACGAGGCCGCGCTCCCCGAGGGCGGCTGGCCCAACTGGGTGCTGGGGAACCACGACCAGCACCGCATCGCCACGCGGGTGGGCGAGGAGCAGGCGCGGGTGGCGGCGATGCTGCTGCTGACGCTGCGGGGGACGCCCACGCTGTACTACGGCGACGAGATCGGGATGCACGACGTGGAGATCCCGCCGGAGCGGGTGCAGGACCCGTTCGAGAAGCGGGTTCCGGGAAAGGGGCTGGGGCGCGACCCGGAGCGTACGCCCATGCAGTGGGACGGCGGCCCCGGCGCGGGCTTCACCACGGGCGAGCCCTGGCTCCCGCTGGCGGACGACTGGCGGGTGGTGAACGTGCAGGCGGAGCGCGACAACCCGCGCTCCACGCTGACGCTGTACCGCCGCCTGATCGAGCTGCGCCGCGGCGAGCCCGCGCTGGAGGTGGGCCGCTTCGAGCCGGTGGCCGCCGAGGGCGACGTGCTCGCCTACGTGCGCCGTGCCCGCCGCGGCGAAAGCGACTTCCTGGTGGTCCTCAACCTGGGCGGCCGCCCCCACGTCCTCCATCGCCCGTCCGGCTCCCCGCGCGGCACCGTGGCCGCGTCCACCCACCTGGACCGCGAGGGCGAGACCGTTTCGGGCGACGTGCACCTGCGCGGCAACGAGGGACTGGTGATCCGGCTGCGCCCCGCCGTGGATACGCCGCCGCTCGAGCCCGGCGGCCGGCGGGCCGGAGACCGCGGTCCCGGCGCTCCCACCGCTCCTCCCGAAACGTGAGATCCATGCGACACGCCCGCATCGCTCCGCCGCTCGGCGCGCTCCTCCTCGCCGCGGCGTGCGCCGGGGTCTCGCCGGCGCCGCCCCCGGCGGTCCCCGCGCCCGTGCCGCCGTCCGCGCCCGCGCCGCCGCCTCCAGCGCCCATGGAGCCACCCCCGCGGGCGCCCTGGGTGGGGCCGCCGCTTCCGGCGGCGAGCGTCCCGGCCGTGTACGCGGCGGAGTGGCGCAAGGCGGCCAACCGCGCCGCCTGCGCCCCGCTCGCCCCGGCATCCCTCGGCGCGTACGCCGCGGCCCGCCCGCGCGCGGCGACGTTTTCAGGCGGGTGGGCCGTCGCGTACGACCTGCCGGAGCGGCGCAGCGCCTTCGGGATCGCGGGGGCCGGCGTGAGCGCGGAGGGTCCGTCGTACACCGGCTGGCCACACCGCATCCGCTGGTCGGACGGGAGCGTGGCGGAGTACGGACCGGAGGGCGGGACCGGGCCCAACCAGCTCGCCTACCTGCGCGTCACCGGGCAGGAGTGCCTCTACAACGTCTGGTCGGCGCTGGGGCGCGAGCACCTGGAGCAGCTGCTCGCCCAGCTCCGCTTCGTGCGCGTGCCGTAGTGAGGGGCTTGGCTCGACCGGCGCGGCGGTCGTTTTTCGCAGTACCCATAGGAAGATGTACGGAGGGAGACTCGCATGCAGTACCGCGAGGCTCACTCCGGCGAGGTGAGACAGGCCGGCAGTTTGGCCTGGCTCACCGAGCCCGCGGAGGAGACGGACGGCAGTATCGTCCGGCTCCGTAGCGGCCCGCCACGACAAGCAGACCTTCCACGAACCGCATGACCGACAAAGACCCCCCCTGGTGGCGGCGCGGCATCATCTACCAGGTGTACCCGCGCTCCTTCCAGGACTCGGACGGCGACGGCGTGGGCGACCTGCCGGGGATCACCAGCCGCCTGGACCACCTGCGCTGGCTGGGCGTGGACGCGGTGTGGATCTCCCCGTTCTACCCGTCGCCCATGGCCGACTTCGGCTACGACGTGGCGGACTACTGCGGCGTGGACCCGCGCTTCGGGACGCTGGACGACTTCGACCGGCTGGTGGCGGAGGCGCACGGGCGCGGCCTGCGCGTGATCGTGGACTTCGTCCCCAACCACACCTCCGAGCGGCACCCGTGGTTCGCGGAGTCGCGCGCCTCGCGGGAAAGCCCCAGGCGCGGCTGGTACATCTGGCGCGACCCGGCCCCGGGCGGCGGGCCGCCGAACAACTGGATCAGCGCCTTCGGCGGGAGCGCGTGGGAGCGGGACGCGGCCACGGGGCAGTACTACCTGCACACCTTCCTGCGCGAGCAGCCGGACCTGGACTGGAGCAACCCGGAGGTGGTGGAGGCGATGCTGGACGTGCTCCGCTTCTGGCTGGAGCGCGGCGTGGACGGCTTCCGCGTGGACGCGGTGCAGAACCTGGGCAAGGACCCGGCATTGCGCGACAACCCGCCGAACCCCGCCTTCCGCCCCGGCGAGGACGATCCGTACGACGCGCTGCTGCGCGAGAACTCGTGCGACCGGCCGGTGGTGCACGCGCACATCGCCCGCATGCGCGCCCTGGCGGACGGATTCGGCGGCGGGCGGGTGGTGCTGGGGGAGATCTACAACACCGTGGACCGGCTGATGCCCTACTACGGCGAGGGGGGCTCCGGCTGCCACTTCCCGTACAACTTCCAGCTCATCCGCCTCCGCTGGGACGCGCGCGCCGTCGGCGAGGCGGTGCGCCGCTACGAGGGGCTGCTTCCGCCCGGCGCGTGGCCCAACTGGGTGCTGGGCAACCACGACCGGCACCGCATCGCCACCCGCGTGGGCTCGGCGCAGGCGCGGGTGGCGGCGATGCTGCTGCTGACGCTGCGGGGAACGCCCACGCTGTACTACGGCGACGAGATCGGGATGCGCGACGTGCCGATCCCGCCGGAGCGCGTGCAGGACCCGTGGGAACGGAACCTCCCCGGCCGGGGGCTGGGGCGCGACCCGGAGCGCACGCCCATGCAGTGGGACGCGGGCCCCGGCGCCGGCTTCACCGCGGGCGAGCCCTGGCTCCCCGTCGCGGACGACTGGCGCGAGGTCAACGTGGAGGCGGAGCGCGGCGACCCCGCCTCCATGCTGTCGCTGTACCGGCGGCTGATCCAGCTTCGCCGCGCCGAGCCGGCGCTGCACGCGGGCGCCTGGGAGCCGGTGGACGCGCCGGACGGGGTGCTGGCGTACCGCCGCGCCGGGGGAGGGCGGCGCTTCCTGGTGGCGCTCAACCTGGGCGGGGGAACGCGCACGCTGGAGATGGGGCGGGGGACTTCCGGGACGGTGGCGGTCTCCACCCACCCCGAGCGCGACGCCGAGAGGGTGGAGGGGACGCTGGTGCTGCGCGGGGCGGAGGGGGTGGTGGTGCGGCTGGACCAGGGCGCTGGGCCCCTTCCATGTCGGCCGGGCGACTGACCGGGGAAGCGATGACATCCCACGACCCGCCGTCCCGCGGGGACGTCCGCGCCAGCTACGACCGCGTCGCGGGCGAGTACGCCCGGCGCATCGCCGGCGAGCTCGCGCACAAGCCGCTCGACCGCGAGCTCCTGGACCGCTTCGCCGGCCGCGTGCGCGGCGCCGGGTCCGTGGCGGACCTGGGCTGCGGCCCCGGCCACGTGGCCCGCTACCTCGCGGACCGCGGGGTCGACGCCTTCGGCCTGGACCTGTCCCCGGCGATGGTCGAGCAGGCGCGGGAGCTCCAGCCGGGGGTGCCGTTCCGCGTGGGCGACGTCACGGCGCTCGACGCCCCCGACGGCGAGTGGGCCGGGGCGGTCGCGTACTACTCGCTCATCCACCTGCCGCGCGGCATCGTCGCGGCCGCCCTGCGCGAGGTGGCCCGCGCGCTGCGCCCGGGCGCGCCGCTGCTCGTCGCCTTCCACGTGGGCGACGAGACGCGGCGCATGGACGAGTGGTGGGGGCACCCGGTGCGCCTGGACTTCGTGTTCTTCGGGGTGGACGAGATGGCCGGCTGGCTGCGCGAGGCCGGCTTCGCGGTGGAGGACGCGACCGAGCGCGAGCCGTACCCCGGCGTCGAGGCGCCGACCCGCCGCGCCTACCTGCTCGCGGTGAAGTCGGGCGGCGAGCACGATCCGGCCGGCGGGAGCGGACGGCGCACGGGCTGAGCCGGATCGGCCGGGGGAGGGGAGACACGGCGCCGGGCGGGCGCAATGGAGAAGGGAGATGCGGAGCGCTCGAAT
>JBEVLE010000460.1:0-5196 GCA_040509335.1 Longimicrobiaceae bacterium
GGGGTCGGGCTTCGGCTCCGTAACGCAGCAAACAACGCTGCGTAACGGAGTCGAGCCCGCGCAAACAGCCGCGCGGTCTCGCCCCTTCGGGCCGAAATCCCTCACGCGGGGGTGGCGCTGGCGTCCGCGGGAGGCCCCCCCCCGGCTCGCTTAGGCTCGCCACCCTCCCCCGTGCCGGGGGAGGGGAATCTCCACACTGCGATCCCCACCCTGTGCCGTGTCGTGCTTCCCCTCCCCCCTTGCGGGGGAGGGGGTCGGGGGGAGGGGGGTCCGAGGGTCGGCGGAGTGCCGACCTCCGCACTGTCGTTCTCCCCCTTCCCTCGCTTGCGGGGGAAGTCCAGGGGGCCGCCGTTGCCGTCGCCGGGCGCCCGCCTTACCCTGTCCACCGGGTACGGACGGGACCCGCGGCGGAGGCGGAGATGAGCGAGCGAGTGGTGATCGTGGGCGGCGGGATCGGCGGGCTCGCGCTCGCGATCGCGCTGCGGCGGCGGGGAATCGAGGCGCCGGTGTACGAGGCCGCGCCGGAACTGCGCCCCATCGGGGCGGGGAACTGGGTGCCGCCGAACGCCATGCAGGTGCTCGGGCGGCTGGGGCTGGCGGAGGCGGTGATGCGCGAGGGGGCGCGGCTGGAGCGTGCCGAGCTGCGAGACTTTCGCGCCGGCGTCCTCCAGCGTGCCGACGTGGGAGACATGGCGCGCCGCTTCGGCTACCCCAACGTGGCGATCCACCGCGGGCGGCTGCACCGCGTGCTGCTGGACGCCCTCCCCGCGGGCGCGGTGCGCGCCGGCAGGGAGTGCCGCGAGGTGGTGCCGGAGGACGGGGGCGCGCGGGTGAGCTTCGCGGACGGGAGCGAGGTGCGCGCGGAGGTGGTCGTCGGCGCGGACGGCGCCCACTCGCGAGTGCGGGAGGCGGTCGCGCCCGGGGCGCAACTGCGCTACTCGGGGCAGAGCTCCTACCGCGCGGTGACGCCCTTCCGGCTGCCGGACGGCTTCGACGGGTTGGGGTGGGAGGTGTGGGGGCCGGGGCGCCGCTTCGGCTTCGGCGCCATCGGCGAGGGCGAGGTGTACTGGTTCGGCACGCTGGACGCCCCCGCCGGCGAGACCGACGCCTCCCCGGCGGAGACGCGGCGCCGCCTGGACGCGATGGCGGCCCCCTTCCCCGCCCCGGTCCCGGATCTGATCGCCGCCACGGACGCGGAGCGGATGATCCGCACCGACATGTACGACCTGCCGGCGCTCCCTTCGTGGCACCGCGGCCGCGTCGTCCTGCTGGGCGACGCCGCGCACGCCACCACGCCCAACCTGGGCCAGGGCGGCGCCCAGGCCATCGAGGACGCGTACGTGCTCGCCGAGCAGCTCGCCACGCACCCGCGGCCGGAGGACGCTTTCGCCGCGTACCAGCGCATCCGCGAGCCCAAGGCGCGCATGGTGGTGGACCGCTCGCGCCAGTTCGGCCGCGTCGTCCACCTGCGCAGCCCGCTCGCGCGCGCCCTGCGGAACGCCGCGATGCGCCTCACCCCTGCCGGGGTCGCCCGGAAGCAGATGGAGGCGCTGTACACGCTGAACTACTGACGGCCCGTGGGGGAGAACAGGACACGGGGCGGACCTGGTTCCTGGTCCGCCCTGCGCGTCGTGCTCGGCGCCGTTTCAAAGATCTCGCAGCGCACTCCGGATCCAGTCGTCCCACTGCGCCGACGAGATCGCACCCGTGAACATCCGCCCGTTCACGATGAACGTGGGTGTTCCGCGCGTTCCGAGCTTCGACACCGCTTGCAGGTCGCGCTGGATGCGGTGCGCGGCCCTCCCGCTCTCCAGGCACTCCCGGAAGTGGTCCAGGTCGCCGACGCCCGCCTCGCGCGCGAACCGGTCCCACGGCTTGATGCCCAGGGAGTCCTGCTGCGCGAAGAGAAGGTCGTGATAGGGCTCGAACACGCCCTGCTCGGCTGCGCATTCGGAAGCGACGGCGGCGCGTCGTGCGTACCTGTGTCCCGGCAGCGGATAGTGGCGGTACACCACGGCTACCCGGGCCGCGTGCCTGCTGCGCACATCCCGCAGGGAGCGGTGTGCTTCCGCGCAGAAGGGGCACTGGAAGTCCGAGAACTCAATGATCCGGACGGGTGCGCCGGGTGGCCCGAGAACGTTGCCTTCGCGCGCGAGCGCCTGCCAGTTCTCAACCACTTGGATCCCTCCCGACCCGTTAGGCCGGGCCGGGCGGAGCTGGTTCCGTACGGCGAGCGCCGCCAGCACGATCGCGCAGACGGCCGTCGCCGCGGTCAGCCCGTTCGCCAGGCGCTCCCTCATCGGCGGGCGAGCTTCCCGGTCCCCGCACCATCCAACCCGTACACGACCACCTGCGGGTGCGGGTCGTGGCGGAGAGCATACAGGCGGGTGCCCGCTGGATCGACCACGATCCGCATCGCTCCAGTGTCGAGCCGCACGGCCCGCAGGAAGCGACCCTGCCAGTCGAACACGTGGACTTGGTCGCCGAGGTGGGCCTGGTCGTCCGGTCCCCCCCCGAACCTGTGCCCGGAGTACAGTCCGAATACCCGGTCACCGGTCGCAGCCACGTCCACGTAGCCGAACCGGAAGGCGGGTCCACGCACCATGTTCACGCCGTCGGGGGCGGGGGAGAAATCCGGCTCGAAGGGTTCCGGGACCTGCATCGGGCCAACGAGACGGCCGTCGTGACTGAAGATCTCCAGGCGCCCCGCGTAGCGTCCGGCGAGGACGAACAAGGGCCGTGTAGGGTGGACCGCCATGTACCCGCCGTACGCCTGCTGGCGGACGAATGGGGAGATCCGCTCGGAGCCCGGTGGCGGAGCGCCGACTGTCCGGCGACGAACGCCGTCGGGGCCGAACAGCGCGAACCGGCCGTCCCCGGGCGAGCTCATAGGGTCGAGCGCGACCACTGTGGTGTCGTCCAGCCACCGAGGGGTTTCGAACACGAATGGAGGCGAAAGGGTCACCGGCTCGCCGGAGGGGCGTGGATCGATCCCGGGGGTGAAAGAGCTCAGGAGGTACGGAGTCAACCGCCCCTGCCGCGAATCGAACACCCAGAATTCACCCGGCCGGCCAGGTCGCGTGAACACGTCGAGAGGGTCGGTGAATTCGCCGGGCCCGCCCCCTTCGCGCCCGGTCGATGCGATGGTGCGGCCGACGCTGTCGAACACCTGGACGGCGTACTCCGTCGCCATGTCCTGCACGACCACGCGTCCGTCCATCGCCAGGACGGCCATGGGAAGGCCAAGGACGAGCGTATCCGTCAGGGGTCGCCCGCGAAGAGTGATCTCCTCTCCGCGGGCGACCTTGCGGGCTCCTGGCGAGCCTGTCTCGTCCCGATCGCACGAGGTGGTCCCCAGCATCAACGAGAATAAGACCCCGTTGAACAGGAACTTCTTCACGATGAACTCCAGATCAACGCGGAGCAGCGAAGGTGGCGATCAAGGCAATGGTTCAGGAGCGGCTCCGACACTGCTAGCACCTGCCCTCGCTGTAGTAGCTGTTCGACTGGGAGTAGAACCCGGCCGGGCCGGAAACGACGCAAGTCCCTGAGCCGGAGCAGCAAGTGCCTCCTCCGGCCGCGTTCGCGAGCCCCTCCGAGGGCGTGAGCGCCAGCGGCGCGGCGACGAGGATGACCGCGAGCGAGATGCCGTTGATCAGTAGCTTCCGGTTCATGATGGCCTCCTTTGGAGAGCGAAAGATTTCCCACCCGCACCGTGCATCGAACATTGTAGTCGGCAGATTTCCTAAGTCAAGGAATATCTTAATAGGGGCGCTGTAGCCGCCATGGAAATATGCGGCGCTAGCCGCGAGGAATTTCCTTCTAGGTCGCAGCCCCATGCAAGAGGGGGCGCACCGGCCGAGCCAGTGCGCCCCCACTCTGATTTAACCGCAAGCCTACGCTTCGAACTTCCGGATCGCGAGACAGACGTTGTGCCCGCCGAACCCGAACGAGTTGCTGAGCGCCAGCCGCACCGGCCGCTCGACCTTGCCCTCCGTCCCGTAGTTCAGGTCGCAGTCGGGATCGGGCGTGGAGTAGTTGATGGTGGGGGGGATGACCCCGTCGCGGCAGGCCAGCGCCGAGATCACCGCCTCCAGCCCGCCCGCCGCGCCCAGCGTGTGCCCGGTCATGGACTTGGTGGAGCCCACGATGATCTGCCGGGCGCGCTCGCCCAGCGCCGTCTTGATGGCGATGGACTCGTTGCGGTCGTTGGCCGGCGTGGAGGTGCCGTGCGCGTTGACGTAGTCCACGTCCTCCGGCGCCGCGCCCGCGTCGCGCAGCGCGATGCGCATGGCGCGCACGGCCCCCTCGCCGCCCTCCGCCGGGGCGGTGATGTGGTACGCGTCCGCCGTCTGGCCGTAGCCGGCCACCTCGGCGATGATGGTGGCGCCGCGGGCGCGCGCGTGCTCCAGCTCCTCCAGCACCACGATCCCCGCGCCCTCGCCGATCACGAACCCGTCGCGCTCGCCGTCGAAGGGACGGCTGGCCGTTTCGGGCGAGTCGTTGCGGGTGGAGAGCGCCGTCATGTTGGCGAAGCCCGCCACCGCCATGCGCGACACCGCCGCCTCCGTGCCGCCGCAGATCATCACGTCCGCCTCGCCGTGGCGGATCGCCTGCATCCCGTTCCCCACCGCGTGCGCGCCCGAGGCGCAGGCCGAGACCGTGCAGTAGTTGGGGCCCTTGGCGCCCAGGCGGATGGAGACCAGCCCCGCCGCGATGTCCGAGATGAACATGGGGACGAAGAAGGGCGACACCCGGCCGGGGCCGCGCTCCAGGAGCCGCTGCGTCTGCTCCTCGAAGGTGTCCATCCCGCCGATGCCGCTCCCGATGATCACCCCCACGCGCTCCGGGTCCACGCCGCCGAGCCCCTCCTCCAGCCCCGCCTCGCGCACCGCCTGCACCGAGGCCGCGATGGCGAACTGGGTGAAGCGGTCGGTGCGCTTGACCTCCTTGCGGTCGATGTACAGCCCGGGATCGAAGTCCTTGACCTCGCACGCGAAGCGCACGGGGTAGTCGGACGGGTCGAAGTGGGTGATGGGACCGGCGCCGCTGCGCCCCTCCAGCAGGGCCGCCCAGCTCGACTGCACGTCCAGCCCGACGGGCGACACCAGCCCCGTCCCGGTGATCACGACACGGCGATTCATCGACCGCTCTCCGGATATCGGTAAAAAGCATTCTGCTGAACGGACCGTCAGG
>JBEVLE010000461.1:0-2847 GCA_040509335.1 Longimicrobiaceae bacterium
TGGAGCCCGGGGCCGGCGAGGGGCGTCCCTCCCGCCCGCGGCTGCTCCGATGTCCCGCCGCTACTCGCAGATCTGGTCCAGCTGCACGTGGTCCATGAGCACCTCGCGCGGCTTGGAGCCGTCCGGCGGCCCCAGCACCCCGGCGAAGTGGAGCTGGTCGATGACCCGCGCCGCGCGCCCGTAGCCGATGCGCAGCCGCCGCTGCAGCAGCGAGGTGGAGCCGCCCTGGTGCTGGATGCACAGCTCCGCGGCCTCGCGGAACAGCGCGTCGCGGTCGCCCATGGCCTCCTCCTCCGCCTCGCCCGAGCCGTCGTCCTCCTGCGAGCGGACCTGGTCCAGGATGTTTGCCTCGCCGCGCGTTTCCTCGTCCGGGTCGCGCCCCTCGGCGATGGCCTGCTCGCGGCGCAGGCGCTTCTGCTCGCGGTACCAGTTCATCAGCCCCTCCGTTTCCTCGGTGGAGAGGTAGGCGCCCTGGATGCGCACCGGCTCGCTGCTGGCGGGCGGGAGGAGGAGGAGGTCGCCGTTGCCGAGCAGGTTGTCGGCGCCGTTCTGGTCCAGGATGGTGCGCGAGTCCACCTTGGACGACACGCGGAAGGCGATGCGGCTGGGGAAGTTGGCCTTGATCAGGCCGGTGATCACGTTGACCGAGGGCCGCTGCGTGGCCAGGATCAGGTGGATGCCGATGGCGCGCGCCTTCTGGGCGAGGAGCGCCAGCGGCTTTTCCACGTCGCCCTGGCAGGTCATCATCAGGTCCGCCAGCTCGTCGATGATGACCACGATGAAGGGGAGCGGGCCGCCGCGGTACATCCAGCGGTCCGGGTCGCCCTCCTCGCCCTGCGCCTCCGGGGAGCGGACCGTCTGCCCGCTCTCCACGCGGCGGTTGAAGTCCTGGAGGTTGCGGACGCCGTTGACGCTCAGCAGCTCGTAGCGCCGCTCCATCTCCAGCACGGCCCACTTGAGCACCGTGGCCGCGTCGTTGTTGTCGGTGACGACGGGGTGCCGCAGGTGGGGGAGGTCGTTGTAGATGGAAAGCTCCACCATCTTGGGGTCCACCATCAGGAAGCGCAGCGTACGCGGCGAGTGCCGGTAGATGAGCGAGGTGATGATGGTGTTGACGCACACCGACTTCCCCGCGCCGGTGGCGCCGGCGATGAGCAGGTGGGGCATCTTCGCCAGGTCGGCCACGTAGGGCCGCCCCGCGATGTCCTTGCCCAGCGCGAGCGGGAGCTGCGCCTTGGTGCCGCGGTACTGCCCGGACTCGATCACCTCCCGGAAGAACACCATCTCCGGGGTGGGGTTGGGCACCTCCACGCCCACGGCGCCGCGGCCGGGGATGGGCGCGACGATGCGGATGGACTGCGCGCGCATGGCGAGCGCCAGGTCGGCGTCCAGCGACGCGATGCGGGCCACCTTGACCCCGGGGGCGGGCTCCACCTCGAACTGGGTGACCACCGGCCCGGCCGTCATCCCCACCACCCGGCCCTCGATCTTGAAGGTGGCCAGCTTGTCCACCAGCACCTGCCCCAGCTGGTCCAGCTCGGCGCGGTTGCGGGCGTCGTCGCGCGCGGGCGGCGAGGTGAGCATCCCCGTGGCCGGGAGGTCGCGGCTCAGCGGGTCGCCCGCGTCCAGCGGCATCAGCTCGGTCTGCTCGTCGGCGGCGGTCCTGGGCCTCGGCGCGGCCTTCGGCTTCGCGGCTTCCTTCACGGCCGGGCCCCTGCCCTGCGGCGCGGGGCGGGCGGGCGGGAACGGGTCGGTGTGGTCCGCCGTCTCGCCGAACGCCGCCGGCTCCTCCGGGTCGCCCAGGTCTTCCGTCTCGTCGTCGTCGTCGTCCTCGTCATCCGCTTCCACCTCGGCGGCGCGCCGCGGGAAAGTGGGGATGGCGGGGAGCGCGATCCGGCGCGGGAGGACCTCGGGGATGGCGGACACGGTGCGGCCGGCGTGGCTGAGCGCCAGTCGCCCGCCGCCCACCACCGTGCGCACCGGGTTCCAGCCGATGGTGGCGATGCACAGCGCGGCGAACAGCACCGCCAGCACCACCGACGAGCCCACCCCGCCCAGGAGCGTGACGAGCACGCCCCCCAGCGCCCGCCCGGTCCACCCGGCCGCCGTGGCGTCGGCGCGCGTGGCGTCCGCCAGGACGAACGCCGCGGTGGCGAACAGGATCGCCGAGCCGCCCAGGAGCACCGTCCAGCGGATGGCGGTGGCGCGCTCGGCGCGCCCCAGGACCACCGCGCCCCAGAGCGCCGGGAACGCCGGCAGCACCAGCGCGGGGAGCCCCAGCAGCGCGAACGCCCCCGCGAAGATGTAGCGCCCCAGCACCCCGACGATGTTGCCGGTGGCGAAAAGCCGCTCGCCCGCCTCGCCGAAGAGCGCGGGCGGGATGAAGCTGAGGGTGAGGAGGAGCGCCAGGGCCAGGAGCGCGAGGCCCCACAGGTCCCGCCGGTGCCGGTCGTCCAGGGAAAGCGACATCTCGCGGTGCTTCGCTGCGGATGATGCGGGGGGAAGTGCGTCCGCACCCGTCGGTTGGCGGGGAATCGCGGCCGTGCCGGGGATGTGCGGGACGGCCACAAAGATACGCCGGGACGGCGCGGATGCCAACGGGGAAGTGAAACGGCAGGGAACAGGGAACAGGGAACAGGGAACAGCCTGCGACGGCGACCCCCTCCCCCGGCCCCTCCCCGCAAGGGGGAGGGGTGGCGCGAAGCGCCAAGGGGGGCCCGCGGGCGCCAGCGCGAGCCCCGCGTGAGGGATTACGGCCCGAAGGGGCGAGACCGCGCGGCTGTTTGCGCGGGCTCGACTCCGTTACGCAGCGTTGTTTGCTGCGTTACTGAGCCGAAGCCCGACCCC
>JBEVLE010000462.1:0-3101 GCA_040509335.1 Longimicrobiaceae bacterium
CGAGGTAGTTGGCCGCGCCCCCGTGCGTCGTCAGAACGCCCTTGGGCGTGCCCGTGGAGCCCGAGGTGTAGATGACGTAGGCGAGGCTGTCGGGGTCGACAGGACCCCCCTCCCCCGGCCCCTCCCCCGCAAGGGGGGAGGGGGGAACTGCATCGGGCTCGTCGAACGCGGGGCTGGCGTCCGCGGGGAGGCCCCCACCCGGCGGCCTTAGAGCCGCCACCCTCCCGCAATTCTGGGGGAGGGCTTCCTGTCCTTCCACCTGCGACGTGTCGTTGCCGTTCTCCCCCTCCCCCCTTGCGGGGGAGGGGGCCGGGGGGAGGGGGGTCTCTCCGTCCACCACCACCATCTCCCCACCGAACTCCGGCACCCGCCCGCGCAGCCCCCCGGCCGTCAGCAGCAGCGACGCGCCCGAGTCCTCCAGCACCCAGCGCACGCGCTCGGCGGGGTGCGACGGGTCCAGCGGCACGTACACGGCGCCCGCCTTGAGCACGCCCAGCATCGCCGCCAGCCACTCCGGGCCGCGCTCCAGGAACACCCCGATCCGCGTCTCCGGCTCCAGACGGCGGAGGAGGAGGTCGTGCGCGAGATCCGCGGCGCGGCGGTCCAGCTCGGCGTAGGTCAGCGAGCCGCCGTCGAACACGGCGGCGACGGCGTGGGGGGTGCGGGCGGCCTGTCGCTCGAACAGGGCGTGGACCGGGAGGTGGCGCGGGTAGGCGCGGGCGGGGCCGTGCGCGGCCTCCAGCACGCGGGCGCGCTCCGTGGCGTCCATCAGCGGCAGCGCGAAGACCGGACGCCTGGGGTCGGCGGCGA
The DNA here is from genome assembly GCA_040509335.1 of Longimicrobiaceae bacterium. GTDB lineage: Bacteria > Gemmatimonadota > Gemmatimonadetes > Longimicrobiales > Longimicrobiaceae > JAFAYN01. The sequence continues at coordinate 811 of JBEVLE010000462.1, forward strand.
GGCCGTCCAGGAGCACGCGGAAGTGCTCCAGCATCCGCTCCACCGTCGCCGGCTCGAACAGGTCCGCGCGGTACGTCAGCGCCCCGCCGATGGTGGTCCCCGTCTCCCCCGCGGTCAGGCTGAGGTCGAACTTGGCCGCCCCCCCTTCGGACGTCAGCGGCTCCAGGTGCAGGCCGCCCAGCTCCAGCTCGCCCTCCTCCAGGTTCTGGAAGGTGAACATCGCCTGGAAGAGCGGCGCGTACGCCAGGCTGCGCTCCGGGGCGAGCTCCTCCACCAGCCGCTCGAAGGGCACGTCCTGGTGCGAGTAGGCGCCCAGCGTGGTGGCCTTGACGCGGCTCAGCAGCTCGCGCCCGCGGGGGTTCCACGACAGCCGGGTGCGCAGCACCAGCGTGTTGACGAAGAAGCCCACCACCCCTTCCAGCTCCAGGCGGTTGCGCCCGGCGATCCCCGTCCCCACGCTCACGTCGTCCGTGCCGGCGTAGCGCGCCAGCAGGAGCTGCCAGGCGGCGAGGAGCCCCATGAACGGCGTGACCCCCTCGCGCGCGCAGAGCGCCCGCAGCGCGTGCGCCGTCGCCTCGCCGAAGTGGAAGCCGGCGCGCCCCGCCCCCGTGCCTGGCGCCGCCGGCCGGGGATGGTCGGTGGGGAGGTCCAGGGTGGAGGGCGCGCCCTTGAGCTTCTCGCGCCAGAAGGCGAGCTGCGCCTCCATGCGCGGCCCGGCCAGCCACTCGCGCTGCCACACGGCGAAGTCCGCGTACTGCACCGGCGGCTCCGGCAGCGGCGACGCCTCGCCGCGCGAAAAGGCCCCGTACAGCGCCGAGAACTCGCCCACGAGGATGCCGGTGCTCCAGCCGTCGCTGACGATGTGGTGCACGTTCAGCAGCAGCGCCCAGTCGTCGTCACCGGCGCGCAGCAGCGCGGTGCGCAGCAGCGGCCCGCGCCGCAGGTCGAAAGGGCGCAGCGAATCGGCGCGCGCCAGCTCCCGGACCCGGCGCTCGCGCGCCTCCGCGGGCAGCGCGCGCAGGTCCACCACGGGGAGCGAGACCGGACGGGCGGGGCGGATGATCTGCACCCCCTGCCCTTCGCTCTCGCCGAAGACGGTGCGCAGCGCCTCGTGCCGCCGCACGATCTCGGAGAGCGCCCGCCGCAGCGCCCGCGCGTCCAGCGCGCCCCGCAGGCGCAGCGGGAACGGCATGTTGTACGCGGGGCTCCCCGGCTCCAGCCGGTCGATGAACCACAGCCGCTGCTGCGCGAACGACAGGGGCAGCGCGCCGTCCGGATCCCGCGGGACGCGCCGGATCCCGTCGGCGGGGGGAGCCGGAGGGGCGGGCGGCGTCGGCCCGGGACTGGAAGGCGTGGACGGCACGGACGGCGCGCCGGGGGGAGTGGGCGCTCCGCCCTCCCATTCGGGGGGCGGGGCGGCCAGCCGCGCGGCCAGCCCGGCCACGGTCGGCGCCTCGAACAGCACCTGCAGCGGCAGCTCGATCCCGAACGCCTCGCGCACCCGCGACGTCACGCGCGTCGCCAGCAGCGAGTGCCCGCCCAGCGCGAAGAAGTCGTCGTGCGCCCCCACCCGCTCGGTCTTCAGCACCTCCGCCCAGATCGCCGCCAGGCGCTCCTCCACCTCCCCGTGCGGCGCCACGTACACGGTCCCCGCCCACGACTCCGGCGCCGGCAGCGCCCGCCGGTCCACCTTGCCCGTGGGCGTCCGCGGAAGCTCCTCCAGCGCCACCACCACCGAGGGCACCATGTACTCCGGCAGCCGCCCCTTCAGCCACGCCCGCACCTCCCCCGCGTCCACCTCCGCTCCCTCCGCCGCGGCCACGTAGCCCACCAGCCGCCGCTCGTCTCCCTCCTCCCTCACCGCCACCGCCGCCTCCCGCACCCCAGGGTGCCCCCCAAGCGCCGCCTCCACCTCCCCCGGCTCGATCCGGAAGCCCCGCACCTTCACCTGCGCGTCCGTCCGCCCCAGGAACTCCAGCTCCCCCTCCGCCCGCCACCGCACCCGGTCTCCCGAGCGGTACGCCCGCGCCCCCGGAACCCCGCCGAACGCGTCCGGCACGAACTTCTCCGCCGTCAGCTCCGGCCGCCCGCCGTAGCCGCGCGCCACCCCCGCACCCCCGATCCACAGCTCGCCCGGCACCCCCTCCGGCTGCGCGCTCCCCGCCGCGTCGCACACGTACACGCGCACGTTCCCCAGCGGCGTCCCGATCCGGTGCCCCTCCACCGCCCCCGCCGACGGCACGCGGTACGCGCACGCGAGCACCGCCGCCTCGGTGGGGCCGTACGTCACG
>JBEVLE010000463.1:0-2742 GCA_040509335.1 Longimicrobiaceae bacterium
CGACGGGGAACCAGCGCATCTACCTGCTGGACGCGGCGCTGGAGCCGGTGCCGGTGGGCATCGCCGGAGAGGCGTACGTGGGCGGCGACGGCGTGGTGCGCGGCTACCTGGACCGGCCGGATCTGACGGCCGAGCGCTTCGTGCCGGACCCGTTCGCGGTGGATGCGGGGACGCGGATGTACCGCACCGGCGACCGTCTGCGCTGGACGGTGGACGGCAGGCTGGAGTTCGTGGGGCGGGTGGACGAGCAGGTCAAGGTGCGCGGCTTCCGGATCGAGCCGGGAGAGATCGAGGCGGTGCTGTGCGCGCACGCGGAGGTCCGCGAGGCGCGGGTGATCGTGCGGGAGGACGCGCCGGGCGAGCAGCGGCTGGTGGCGTACATCGTGGGCGGGGCGGACGCGGAAGCGCTGCGCGACCACCTGCGGCGGAGCCTGCCGGAGTACATGGTGCCGGGCGGGTTCGTGGCGATGGAGTCGCTGCCGCTGACGCCGAACGGCAAGCTGGACGTCAAGGCGCTGCCGGCCCCGGAGTACGGGGCGGGGGAGGACCGCTACGTGGCGCCGCGGACCCCTGCAGAGGAAGTGCTGGCGGGGATCTGGTCGGAGGTGCTGGGGACGGAGCGGGTGGGGGTGGAGGAGGGCTTCTTCGAGCTGGGGGGTCACTCGCTGCTGGCGACGCAGGTGGTGTCGCGGGCGCGGCAGGCGTTCGGGGTGGAGGTGCCGCTGCGTGCGCTGTTCGAGACGCCCACGGTGGCCGGGCTGGCCGAGCGCATCGAGGCGCTGCGCGTTACGGGCGCGATGGTGGCGCCGCCGATGGAGCGGGTGTCGCGGGAGGGGCCGCTTCCGCTGTCGTTCGCGCAGCAGCGGCTGTGGGTGGTGGACCGGCTGGAGCCGGGGAGCGCCGCGTACAACATGCCGTTCGCGCTGCGGCTGCGCGGCACGCTGGACACGGGTGCGCTGCGGGCGAGCCTGGACGCGCTGGTGGCGCGGCACGAGACGCTGCGAACCACGTTCGCGGAGCAGGGCGGCGTGCCCGTGCAGGTCATCCACCCGGCCGCGCCGGTCGCGCTGGTCGCTCTCGACCTGCGGAGCCTGCCGGCCGGGGCGCTGGGGCGCGAGGTGGAGCGGCTGGCGTCCGAGGAAGCGCTGCGTCCGTTCGACCTGGCGCACGGGCCGCTGCTGAGGAGCACGCTGCTGCGCCTGGGCGACGAGGAGCACGTGCTCCTGTTCACGCTGCACCACGTGGTCAGCGACGGCTGGAGCATGCAGGTGCTGGTGCGTGAAGTCTCCGCCCTGTACGGCGCCTTCACCCGCGGCGAGGAGCCGCGTCTGCCCGATCTGCCGGTGCAGTACGCCGACTTCGCCGTCTGGCAGCGCGCGTGGCTGCGCGGCGAGACCCTGGAGGCGCTGATCGGCTACTGGAAGGAGCGCCTGGCCGGCGCCCCGCCGCTGCTGGAGATCCCCACGGACCACCCGCGCGCCCCGGGAATGGTCCCGCTCGCCGCGAGCCACGGATTCACCCTCTCGTCCGGGCTGTCGCAGGGGCTGCGGACGCTGTCGCGCGAACAGGGCGCGACGCTGTTCATGACGGTCCTGGCCGGCTGGCAGGCGCTGCTGTGGCGCTACGCCGGGCAGGACGACGTCGTGGTGGGCACGCCCATCGCCGGGCGCACGCAGCGGGAAACGGAGGGGCTGATCGGCTTCTTCGTCAACATGCTCGCGCTTCGCGGCGACCTGTCGGGCGACCCCACCTGGACCGAGCTGCTGCGGCGGACCCGGGAAACGGCGCTGGGCGCGTACGAGCACCAGGAGCTGCCGTTCGAGCGCCTGGTGGAGGAGCTGGAGGTGGAGCGCAGCCTGGCCCACGCGCCCGTCTTCCAGGTCACGTTCGAGCTGGACCGCTCGGCCGCGAGCGGGGGGCTCGCGCTGGGCGAGCTGGCCGCGGAATCGTTCGGGGCCGGGGAGAGCGCCGCCAAGTTCGACCTGGACCTGGCCGTCCAGGACGGCGGGGACGCGCTCTCGGGGGCGCTGACCTACCGTGCGTCGCTTTTCGAGGCGGCTACGATCGAGCGCATGGCCGGGCACCTCGAGGCCATGCTGGAAGCGCTGTCGGCCGGGGCGGGGCGGCGCGTGTCCGAGGTTTCGCTGCTGCGCGCGGCCGAGCGCGAGCAGGTGGTGGAGGCGTGGAACCGGACGGCGCGCCCGTGGCCCCGCGGCGTCTGCATCCACGAGCTGTTCGAGGCGCAGGCCGCCCTCCGCCCCGGCGCTCCGGCGCTGGTGTGGGGCGACGCGGAGCTGACGTACGCGCAGCTGGACGCGCGGGCCAACCGGCTGGCGCGCCACCTGGCCGGCCTCGGCGTGGGGCCGGAGAGCCGCGTGGGCGTGCTGCTGGAGCGCGGCGTGGAGCTGATCGTCTCGATCCTCGCCGTGCTCAAGGCCGGCGGCTGCTACGTCCCCCTGGATCCCGGCTACCCCGCCGAGCGCCTGCGCATGATGCTGGACGACAGCAGCGTGCGCGTGCTGCTGAGCCGGAGCGACGTGGCCTTCGCGGCCGAGGCGGGCGACGTGTCGGTCGTGCTCCTGGACGAGGTCGCGGACATCCTCGCCCGCGAGTCCGCGGAGGCGCCGCGCAGCGGGGCCACGGCGGAGAACCTGGCGTACATCGTCTACACCAGCGGCAGCACGGGGCGTCCCAAGGGCGTCATGGTGGCGCACCGCCACGTCGTGCAGCTCGCCGTGGAAA
>JBEVLE010000464.1:0-5369 GCA_040509335.1 Longimicrobiaceae bacterium
GGAAGATCCCGGTGGCGGCGCCGTTTCGTACTTCGTACTCCGTTCTACCGGATCACCTTGCGGGCGAAGGCGGAGTCCGCGGGGGCGCACTTGGCGTGGGCGGTGCACACCCAGCGCGGGGCGTAGGGGTGCACGCGCTCCCACAGGGCGGCCAGGCTGGCGCGGCCTCGCGCGGGGTCGTCGGTGAAGATGCCGAAGGCGGGGCGGAAGCCGCTCAGGTAGGAGTAGGCCACCGCGTCGCCGACGAAAAGCACGCCGCGGAAGAGGTAGGCGACGCTCCCGGCGGTGTGGCCGGGGACGAGGAAGGCGCGCAGCGTGTCGCGCCCCAGCACGAAGGCGGTGTCCCGGGCGAAGGCGCGCACCTCCACCTCGCCGTGCCAGGGCGCGGGATTGCCGGCCAGCCGCTCCCCGGCGCGCGAGGGGAGGTCGGGGTGGTGCGCGCCGCCCTCCAGCAGCGCCACCTCGGCGGCGGCCACGTGGAAGCGCGCGTGGCGCACCGCCCGCCACCCGGCGATGTGGTCTCGGTGGCTGTGGGTGAGGAAGACGCCGGTCACCTCCTCCGGGGCGGCGCCCACGCGCCGCAGCCCGCGCCGCAGTGCCCGCTCCGCCCCGTACCACCCCAGGTCGACCACCACCACCCCGCTGTCGGTGCGCGCCACGTAGACCATGCTGTTCCACGGGTATGCCGTCGCCACCGCCGCCGAGCGCGGCGGGTCCTGCACCTGCCGCAGGTTGTGCGTGCAGGCGGCGAGCGCCCCCAGGAGCAGCGCGGCGGCGGTGCGAAGCGGGAAACGGGGCATGGGCGCGGGTGGAGCGTGGTCGCCGGAGTGGAGAATCTAACCGGGCGCGGCCCGCCGCGGGACTCGCCGTGGAAAGGAAGCCTCTTCCGCCGCGGCTTCGCATACAGGCCGACTCACACCGGGAACGGGACGTGCGGGCCCCGTGCGCCCCGCCGCACGCGCGGCGGGAAACCCAAACCCGGAGGTCCGGATGAACGGAACGCTGAAGCAGGCACGGAACGCGATGGCCGCGCTGGCATTCGCCGCATCCCTGGGGTTCGGCGCCGCGCAGGCGTTCGCCGCCCCCGCCGCCGGCCACGAGGCCGCGCGCGCCTGCAACCCCAGGGGGTGCAACGCGCAGTGCCAGGCCCAGGGCGGGATCGAAGGCCGCTGCAACAACGGCGCGTGCCTCTGCTTGTTCTGACGATGCTGGAAGCCGGGGGACGGGTGGACTTCCCGCCCCCGGCTGCACCAACGTGGGCGCCGTGACGCTGCGTCAGGCCGGGCGGGTCCGGGAGCGCAGGAGCAAGTCCATGGCGGCGGCGACGCCCACGCCGGCCGTGTAGCAGAGCAGGTCGCTCCACACGAAGTCGTGCCCCAGCACCAGCGCCCCCGGCCGGGTCGCGCGGACCACGTCGATCCACGGGGCGTGGTACAGCTGCGCAACCTCGACGCCGAAGGCGAAGAGCAGCGCCCCCGCCGCGAGCGTGGCGACACGCGCCCGCGGCCAGCACGCGCAGGCGAGCAGGTAGACCATGGCCGCCCACAGCGCGTCCCCCGCGTGCGCGCCGACGAACGGGGGCAGCGCCGGCCTGTACCGCCGCGAGGCCAGCCCCAGCGCGACGACGGCGAGTGCGAGAACGAGGTAGAGCACGCGCGAGCGCGGACGTGTGGCCGGCATAAAGGAGCGCGGAGGTGGAGATGGGATGCGACGAGACCCCGCCGAAGACGGCGGGGCCTCCCGCGAAACGCGCGGACGCAGCACGATGCCGCGTGAGGGATTTCGGCCCGAAGGGTCGAGACCCGGCGGGGCTGTTTCCGCCGGGGCTCGACTCCGTTACGCACGGTTGTTTCGTGCGTTACGGAGCCGAAGCCCGACCCCGGCGCAGCCGGGGGCACGCCCGAACCGCAGCGATCTTCTAAGAGCCCTTCTCCTGCGCCCGCTCCCACAGAACTCCGCGGGCCTCCCACAGGAACGGAAAAAAAAGCTCCCGGTGCATCGCCGCCATGTCCAGGTACCGCACCCCGGTCGTGTGCCCGGTGCCGGCGTTGTCCGGCCCGATGGTGCGCTCGGCGGTGCGGGCGTGGACGAAGCGCCACACCTTGACCTCCTCGTCGAAGTCCATGAGCGCCTCGGAAAGGAGCACCAGGTCGGCGTGCGGGTTTCCGGCCGGCGCCACCCCGTAGGCGTCCGCCGGCGCCACCCCGCGCCGCGCGAACAGCTCGCGGCAGGCGGAGGCCACCGAGGGCGCGTCCCACAGCTCCGCCAGCCGCTCCGTCCACAGGTACGCCTGCGTCCCTCGCCCGGCCACCTCGGAAAGCTCGCTCTCCAGGTACTTGCGGAAGCGCTCCTCGCGCGCCCCGGCCAGGATCTCGATCTCGTGCCACTGCCAGCTCTCGGTGCCGCTGGCGGGCGACAGGTGGGCCCGGAAGGCGTAGAAGTCGGACGGCGTCATGGTCTCCAGCACCCGCATCATGGGCGACAGGAGCCGCGCGATGGCGGTGCAGCGCTGCGTGAGCCAGGTGGCGAGCCCGACGTCGTCGCGCTGCAGGGCGTCGATGATGCGCCGCAGGTCGAAGCGCAGCTGCGTGAACCACACCTCGAAGCCCTGGTGCGTCACCACGAACAGGTGCTCGTCGGGGTGGCGGAGCTGGTCGCCCTCCGGCTGGAGGCGGACCAGCTCGTCCAGGCGCAGGTAGGTGCAGTAGTGCGTCTGGCCGGGGTCGCGTACGGCGTGGCCGCAGGGGAGGACGTGCACCGCTCAGCCCGCTCCGCCGCCCGGCGCGCCCCCGCCGGGAATCCCCGGCTCGGTCATCTCGCGCACGTTCAGCACCTGGTCCAGCTGCTCGTCGGAAAGCAGGCCGCGCCGCTTCACCACGTCGCGCACGGACTCCGAGTTCTTCGCGGACTCCTTGGCGACGGCCGCGGCCTCGTCGTAGCCGACGTAGGCGTTGAGGGCGGTGGCGATGGAGGGGTTCTTTTCCAGCAGGTCGCGGCAGCGCTCGCGGTTGGCGCCGATCCCCTCCACGGCCCGGCCGCGGAAGGCGTCGCAGGCGCTGGACAGGATGGCGACGGACTGGAGCAGCGCGCTGGCCATCACCGGCATCATCACGTTGAGCTCGAAGTTGCCGTGCTGCCCGCCCACCGTGACGGTGACGTGGTTCCCCATGACCTGCGCGCACACCATCATCAGCGCCTCGCTCATCACCGGGTTCACCTTGCCCGGCATGATGGAGGAGCCCGGCTGCACGGCGGGGAGGGTGATCTCGGCCAGGCCGGAGGTGGGCCCGCTCGCCAGCCAGCGCACGTCGTTGGCGATCTTGAGGAGCGACACGGCCAGGGTGTTGAGCGCCCCGGAGGCGCTGACGTACGCGTCCTTTGCGCCCTGCGCCTCGAAGTGGTTCTCGGCCTCGCGGAACTCCAGCCCGGTGTCGCGGCTGATGGCGGCGATGGCCCGCGCGGCGAACTCGGGGTGGGCGTTGGTGCCGGTGCCCACGGCGGTGCCGCCCAGCGCCAGCTCGGCCAGCTCCTCGGACGCGCTCCGCAGCCGGCGGATGCCGTGGTCCACCTGCGAGGCATAGCCGCCGAACTCCTGCCCCAGCCGCACGGGGGTGGCGTCCATCAGGTGGGTGCGGCCGCTCTTGATGACGTCGTCGAACTCGGCGGCCTTTGCGGACAGGGCGTCGCGCAGCCGCTCCAGCGCCGGGATCAGGTCCTGGTGGATGGCGACGCGGGCGGACACGTGCATGGCCGTGGGGATCACGTCGTTGGAGCTCTGCCCCATGTTGACGTGGTCGTTGGGGTGCACGCGCCCGGTGCCCAGGTGCGCGGTGGCGCGGGTGGCGATCACCTCGTTGGTGTTCATGTTGCTGGAGGTGCCGCTCCCCGTCTGGAAGACGTCCAGCACGAACGACGCGTCCAGCTCTCCGGCGATCACCTCGTCGGCGGCGCGGGCGATGGCGTCGGCGACCGGCGCCTCCAGCCACCCCATTTCCTGGTTGGCGCGGGCGCACGCCTTCTTGATGGTGCCCAGCGCGTGGATGAAGCGGCGCGGGAAGCGGATGCCGCTGATGGGGAAGTTTTCCACCGCGCGCTGGGTCTGCGGGCCGTACAGGGCGTCGGCGGGGACCTGCATCTCGCCGAGCGAGTCGCGCTCGGTGCGGAAACCGGAGTTCTGGTCCGACATGGTTCCTCGGCTCAGGGGATGGTCGGCGTACGGGCGTGGTCAGGCGCGCCGGGGAACTCCCGGCGCGCGCCGCAAAGATGGCGGCGGCGCGGACGGAGCGCAAACCGGGGCCCCACCGGGTGGCCGGGCGGCCGGCGCCGCGCCGCCCAAGCGGCGCCCGTGCAACAGGTTGAGAGTATGGGGACAGGGGATTGAGCCCGCCACCCTAGCTTGCTCCTCACACGGGGCGGCCGGGTGGCCGCTCGTGAGGCGGAGATGCCGCCTGAACCCCAGCACGGAGGCTCGCCATGTCGGACACCAGCAGCCCGGCCTTCACCCCCGCGCAGCAGGTCATGCCCCTGGACTCCATCGGGATCCGCGAGATCGCGGAGTGGTCCAGCAGCCTCCGCGGAGACGGGGGCGACCAGATGTACATGGTGGCCAGCCCAGGGGACAAGCCCGGCACGTACACCATCAGTTCGGTCGCCGAGCACGACCGCGAATCGGGACCGAACGACGTGGTGGTGCCGTGCAACACCCGGCTGGTGCGGCCCGACCGCCCCCCGGTGACCGGGGTGACGATCCAGGCGGAGGGGATGCCCCAGTCCGAGCCGCTGGTGGGCTACGACGCCCTCTTCTGGTCCGAGGCGGCGGTCGAGAAGTTCCTCTTCCCGTACTATGCGTCCAAGTACCAGTGGGTGGCCGCCCGGCTGCTCGAGGCCATGTCCAGGGCCTTCTACGGCTTCGTGCCGGACGTCGCCTCGGGCGCCGGCACCGGGGATGGGACCAGGATCACGACGTTCGACACGGAGGCGCCGATCGCCATCGCGCACTACCCCCGTTCGGACTACGGCATGGTGCGAGAGGACGGGCTCCAGGGCATCGGCGGCCACATCGACGGAGAGGACGGCGTCCTCGGCATCGGCAGCGACCTCCACGTGTTGTTCGGGAACCACGAAACGGGGGGGATCACCGCCCGCCCCCTGTCGGAGTACCTGTAGCGGGGACGGCGAGCAGCCCCCGGAAGAGCGGGTCGCGCTCCGCGAAGGGGCGGAGCGCGGGCCGCCGCGCCAGCACGCCCGAGAGGAGCCGGCGCGCAGCCTCCCTCTCGCCCAGGAGCAGCCGCACGTACGCCTCGTCGTAGTCCAGCGACAGCCGCAGGTCGGGGTCGCCTCCCACCTCTTCCCGCGCCCGGGCCATCACG
>JBEVLE010000465.1:0-2760 GCA_040509335.1 Longimicrobiaceae bacterium
GCGGGGTCGAGGGGGAGGTAGACGCCGCCGGCGCGCAGGATGCCCAGCGTGGCGACGACCATCTCCGCCGACCGCTCCAGGCAGAGCCCCACGCGGACCTCCGGCCCGACGCCCAATCCCTGGAGGTGGTGGGCCAGGCGGTCGGCGCCGCGCAGCAGCTCGGCGTAGGTGAGCACCCGGCCGGCGAACTCCACGGCGGGCGCGTGCGGGGTCCGCGCGGCGTGCTCGGCGACCCGATCGTGCAGGCACGCCCGGGGGAAGTCGGCCACGGTGTCGTTCCAGGCCTCGAGCACCATGGCGCGCTCGGCGCCGCGCAGCAGCGACAGCTCCGACAGCCGGCGCGCCGGCTCGGCGGCCATCGCCTCCAGCGTCGCTTCCAGGTGCGCGGCCATGCGCGCGACCGTCGCCGCCTCGAACAGCGCGCCCCGGTAGGCCAGCGTCGCGGCGAGCGTGTCCGGCTCGTCCGCGAACGCGAGCTCCAGGTCGAACCTGGCCACGCCCGCGCCGCTCTTGAACGGCTCCACCTCCACGTCGCCCAGCGCCGGCTTATGCTCCGTCCCGGACCGGTTCAGCGCGAAGGTGACCTGGAAGACGGGCGCGTGCGTCAGGCTCCGCTCTACGCCCAGCTCCTCCACCAGGCGCTCGAAGGGCAGGTCCTGATGGTCGAAGGCGCCCAGCGCCGCAGCACGCGTCCGCCCCAGCAGCTCGGTCCAGGTGGGATCGTCCGCCAGGTCGGCGCGCAGCGCCAGCATGTTGACGAAGAAGCCGATCAGCCCCTCCGTCTCGCGGCGGTTGCGCCCCGCGATGGGGCCGCCGACGACCACGTCCTCCTGGCCCGCGTAGCGGCCCAGCAGCGCCTGCCAGCCGGCCAGCACCGTCATGAACAGCGTCGCGCCCTCGCGCCGCGACAGCGCCCGCAGCCCCTCCGAGATCCCGCGCGGCAGCGCGAAGCGATGGATCTCCGCCAGCGGGCTCTGCCCCGGGCTGCGCGGGTGGTCCGTGGGGATCTCCAGCAGCGGCGGCGCACCGCCCAGCGTTTCCTTCCAGAAACCGATCTGCTCCTCCAGCACCTCCCCGCTCAGCCAGGTGCGCTGCCAGGCGGCGAAGTCGGCGTACTGCACCGGCAGCGCAGGGAGGTGCGCTTCCTCGCCGCGGCTGAAGGCGCCGTAGAGCGCGGAAACCTCGCGCACCAGAACGTCCATGCTCCAGCCGTCGCTGACCACGTGGTGCAGCGTGAACAGCAGCACGTGCTCGTCCTCGCCCACGCGCAGCAGCGTGCTCCGCAGCAGCGGCCCATGCGCAAGGTCGAAGGGCAGCAGCGCCTCCCCGGACGCCAGCCGCTCGGCCTCCGCCTCGCGGCGTGCTTCCGGCAGGTCGCGGAGGTCCAGCACGCGCACCGCGACCGGCGCGGCGGGGTGGATGACCTGCACCGGCACGCCGCCAACTTCGGAGAACGTGGTGCGCAGCGTCTCGTGGCGCGCCACCAGCGCGTCCAGGCTCGCCTGGAGCGCGGCCGCGTCCAGCGCGCCCCGCAGCCGCAGCGCGTAGGCCATGTTGTAGGCAGGGCTCCCCGGCTCCAGCCGGTCCACCACCCACAGCCGCTGCTGCGCGAACGACAGCGGCAGCGGCCCTTCCCGCGGCACCCGCTCCATCGGCGGCGCCGTCAGCGCGCCCGTGCTGCGCAGCGCCTCGATGCGCCCGGCCAGCCCGGCCACCGTGCGCGCCTCGAACAGCGCCCGCAGTGGCACCTCCACCCCGAACGCCTGCCGCGCGCGAGAAACCACCTGCGTCGCCAGCAGCGAGTGCCCGCCGAGCTCGAAGAAGCCGTCCTCCGCTCCCACCCGCTCCATCCCCAACATTTCCGACCAGATTCCCGCCAGCACCTCCTCCGCCGCCGTGCGGGGCGCCACGTACCGGCTCTCGTCCTCCCCGCGCTCAGGCGCCGGCAGCGCCCGCCGGTCCACCTTGCCGTTTGCCGTGAGCGGAACGCTCTCCAGCGCCACGAAGGCGCTCGGCACCATGTACTCCGGCAGGCGCTCGTGCAGCCGCGCCCGCAGCTCCGCCGCCTCCACCTCGCCCACCACGTACGCGACCAGGCGCCGGTCGCCCGGCGCGTCCTCCCGCACCAGCACCACGCACTCCCGCACGCCCGCCTGCTCCAGCAGCGCCGACTCGATCTCCCCCAGCTCGATGCGGAAGCCGCGCACCTTGACCTGGAAGTCCAGGCGCCCCAGGTACTCCACCTCGCCCGCGGCCGTCCACCGGGCGCGGTCGCCCGTACGGTACAGCCGCGCGCCGCCCTCCGCCGAGAACGCGTCGGGGACGAACCGGGTCGCCGTCAATGCCGGCCGGCCCAGGTAGCCGCGACCGACCTGCACGCCGCCCAGGAACAGCTCCCCGGGCACGCCCACCGGCACCGGCTCGCCCGCGCCGTCCAGCACGTACAGGCGCGTGTTCGCCACCGGGCGCCCGATCGGCACCACGCGGCGCTCCCGCGGCTCCGCCGCCCAGTACGTCACGTCCACCGCGGCCTCGGTGGGACCGTACAGGTTGTGCAGCTCCACGTCCGGCAGCGCCTCGCGGAAGCGCTCCGTCAGCTCGTACGGCAGCGCCTCGCCGCTGCACACCACCCGGCGCAGCGTGCCGCAGCGCGCCGGCTCGCCCGCCTCCAGGAACGCCGCCAGCATCGGCGGCACGAAGTGCAGCGTGGTGACCGCCTCGCGCTCGATCAGCTCCGACAGGTACGCCGGGTCCCGGTGC
>JBEVLE010000466.1:0-19994 GCA_040509335.1 Longimicrobiaceae bacterium
CCTCCCCCGGGATCCGGGGGAGGGCTCGTGCGCCGCCGTTGCGTGAGGGATTACGGCCCGAAGGGGCGAGACCCGGCGGCAGTTTGCCGGGGCTCGACTCCGTTACGCAGCGTTGTTTGCTGCGTTACGGAGCCGAAGCCCGACCCCGGCGCCAGCCGGGGGCACGCCCAACCCCGCCTTCCCGCCGCAAGTGTCCAGACATCAACGAGCGGTACGGTACGAGTCCACCCCGTTGCGCTCGCGGTAGGCGAGCTCGGCGTCGTGGATCGCGTCCCAGCCGCGCTCGCCGGTGTAGTCCACCACGTCGCGCGGAATGCGGCGCGTGGGCCAGGGGGCCACCTGGTCGCCCAGCGCACCCGGGTACAGCGTCATGGTCGCGTCCACGATGGCCGCGGCCACGTCCATGCGGTCGGCGCGGTCCAGGCGGCCCAGGGCGTCCAGCGTTTGCCGCGGGCCGCGGGCGAAGGCGTCCACCAGGAAGGTGGCGTATTCCTGGCCCAGCCGCGTCCCCTTCACCGCTTCCAGCTGCAGGAGCAGCCCGCGGAGCGCGTCGCCGTCGTCGTCCTTGACCCCGCGCGCCATCAGCGCAGCCGCCACCGCCGGCCAGCGCGTTTCCGCCGAGTAGCGGGGGCCGCGCATCTCGCCGTCCAGCTCGTACAGCAGGTCCTCCGTCGACAGCCCCTTCAGGTACTCCACGAACTCGTCCTTCTGCGGCGCCGCGGGGCGGCGGTCCCACACCACCCTGCGCGCCGGCGCGGACTCCGCCTCCGCCGCCTCCTCGCGGGGGTGCCCGCCGCCCACGATCACCACCTCCGTGCCCACCTGCACGTTGTGGAACAGGCGCACCGCGTCGCGGTTGTGGAGGCGGATGCACCCGTGCGACACCCGCTGCCCCAGCAGGTCCGGCTTGTCCGTGCCGTGGATCGCCAGCCCCTCGCCGATGTACACGGCGGCGGCGCCCAGCCCGCCCGGGAAGCGGCGCTTGGCGTCGTTGGGGGGCGGCACGGGGAGCTTGTTTTCCACGAAGTACCAGTCCGGCGCCATCCAGACGGGGTTCTCCTCCTTGTACTGCACGTGGAAGACGCCGTCGGGGGTGGAAAAGTCCCACTCCCCGTCCGGGCCCTCCAGCCGCAGCCCCGTCCCCGTCCCCACCGGGGCGGACCACAGGACGCGCCGGTCGCGGGTGAAGTGCAGCAGGTTGGCGTCCAGGTCGATCACCACCACGTACTTCCCCGCCGACAGCCCGGGCGAGGTGCCGGCGACGCGCGGGGACGACGAGGTGCGGACGGGAAACGGCGCCTGCGCCGCGGCGTCCGCGGGGGCGGCGGCCGGCGCCGCGGCCGCGAGGCAGAGGGCGGCCAGGGAATGCGCCGCCAGGGATCGGATCGATTTCATGGTTCGGGACTGCCGTGTGGTGGAGTCCGGGGGCATCCCCCGTGTGCCGCGTGTACCCTGCGCCAACGCAAAAGGCCTGCCGCGGCTGCGGGCCTGCCCGGAGCGGCGTAACCCGCTGCGGCGCAACGCGGAAAGTGGGTGCGGAAGAGGGGTCGGGCGGCGGGGCCGCGGCCTCCGGGGAGGACACGCGCCCCGCGTGGGGCGTCACCCCCGGTCCGACCTCCGGGGAGCGTCCAGCGCGTGCTGGAGCACCAGGGGCATGGAGCGCTCCCCAGCCCGCCCGAAGTGCACCTCGTAGAAGTAGCCGTCGCCCTCCAGCGCCTGCACCTCGTCCGCGCCGATCCCCAGCTCGCCCTCGCCGCCCACCACCCGGACGGCGCGCCCTGCCTCGCGCTCCCGCGCCACGAACAGCATCGCCATGTGCAGGGCGCCGGGGGAGCCCTGGCGCAGGATGGTGGGCGACGACTCCTCGATGAACGCGCTGAGGGCGTCCATCACCCCCGCGGCTCCGGTGGGCTCCCCGCCGCTGGTGCGGGCCAGCGTCGCCACCCTTTCCCCCCCCTCCACGAACTGGATCACCGCGTATGCCATCGTGCCTCGACCATTGGACGACGTGAGCGCTCCCCGGGTTGCACCGGGCGCGGGACGATGCACGGAGCGTGCACGGCCCCGCGGCGCGCACGGGGGATGGAACGTTGCGCAGATTCCTGTCGTATTACATGCGTACGATTCAAGCTATGGTCTGGGACGCCCCCGAAGCGTACCATAGAGCGCTGCGCCCTGGCGCATCATCCCCTGATCCGCCGAGCCACGCCGCCCAGGAGCCCCGCCCGATGACCGAGCCCCACGCAGCGTCGCGACGCCACTCCCGCCCTCCGCGACTCCCGGTTCCCTCGCTCCACCCGGGGGAGCGGGTCCGCGGCTCGGCCATCCTGGAGGAGAACCCCGAGTGCGGGGTGGTGCTGTGGGAGTCGTACCGCAACGTGGGCGACTGGGCGACCACGCCCCGGGCCCGCCGCGTGCCCGACCTGTTCGGGGCGGGCGCGGCCGGGCGCCGGGCCGAGCAGCTGTCCGGGACGGGCCTGCCGGACGACACGGCGCGCGCCGCGCTGGAAACCATCCGCGCCATGGTGGCCGACCCGGGCCGGGCGCGGGGGCGCGCGCTGGCGCTCGCCTGCCGGCGGATTTCCGCGTGGGCGGGCGAGCAGGGCAGGCCCGCGACGCAGTTCTACTTTGCCGCCGCGGCCGGGCTGTGCGTCCCCGACGATGCGCGGTACGCGTTCCAGGCCGGGCGCCTGGCGCGCGACCTGGCCCGGTGGGACACGGCGGAGCTGTGGCTGGAGTTCGCGGCGGCCGTCGCCAGGCGCGGGCGCGACCGCGAGACCCAGGCCGCCGCGGTGATCGGGCTTGGCAACATGTTCTACCGGCAGGGGTTCTACCGGAAGGCGCGGGACACGCACCTCGCCGGGCTGGCGCTCGCGCAACGGTACGACCTGCGCGAATACCGCGGACGGGCGCTCCACGACCTGTTCGTGGTCGCCATCGAGCTTCGCGACGCCCGCGCCGCCGAGGGATACGCCAGCGCGGCGCTGGACGCGTACGGCCCCGCGCACCCGCTCGTTCCCGCGTTGGCGCACGACGTCGCCTACTTCTGGCTGGCGCAGGGCGATGCCGCGCGGGCCCTCCCGGTGCTGCGGGCCGTCCTGCCGCACCTGGACCGCCCCGACCGCCGCGTCCGCGTGCTCGCCAGCGCGGCGCGGGCCGCGGCCGCCATCGGCGACCGCGCGGGCTACGTCGAGCTCGTGCGCGAGGTGCGGGGATCGGGTGGGGACTCGCTGGTGATGGGCGCCCTCGCCGGGGCCCTCCTGGAAACGGCCGTCGGCGCGTCGCTGCTGCACAGCCAGACGCTCGCCGGCGAGCTGCTCGACGAGGCGCTGCAGGTGGCCCGCGAGCGCGGCGAGGTGGACGTGGTCGCCCGGGTGGAAGAGCTTCGCGGCAGCATCTCCGCGGAGGTGGTGGACGAGGTGCGCGCTCCGGCCGCCGGGCAGGGCACCGACGAGCTCGCGCGCGAGCTGGTGAGCTGCCTCCAGGCCGTGACGGGCGGCGACGCGGACACCCCGGCGGCCCCGCCGGCCGGGGAGTAGTCTCTTCGCTCCCGCGTCAGGTCCCCGACCCGATCAGGTTTCCGCCCTTGCGCGGCACCGCCGACTCGGGCGACGCCACCTGAGTTCTTCCCTTTTCCGGCTCACGGATCTCCTCGCCGCCCGGTCCGGTCGGCGTGCTCCCGCAGGCGGCCGCCGCGAGGACGAGGACGAGGGTCGCTGCAGTACGGGCGATGCGCATGGTGGCTCCAGGTGTCGTGGGGTCGGGATCGTGCGAGCGTGTA
Source organism: Longimicrobiaceae bacterium (assembly GCA_040509335.1). Taxonomy (GTDB): domain Bacteria; phylum Gemmatimonadota; class Gemmatimonadetes; order Longimicrobiales; family Longimicrobiaceae; genus JAFAYN01. Next base: position 3,782 of record JBEVLE010000466.1, read on the forward strand.
GTGCCGTAACCTGAATCCCCGTTGGGGCCTCGTCAACGCATGTACTGGAAATGGACGGTACCGGTGATCCCTTCATGACCAGGCCTGCCGCCGGCCGGCAGCTCCTGCTCCTCCATCCCGACGGCGCCTTCCAGGAGCGCGTCCGCTCCTCCCTCCCCCAGGGGTTCGGCTGCTGGACGCTCCCGGACTGGCGCGCCCTGCGCGAGACCGCGCGCGACGCCGCCCCCAGCACGGTCGCCGTGGTGGACCCGCTCGCCGGGAGCGTCGACGGGAGCGCCGCGCCCGAGCTTCGCGAGTTCCTGGCGGACTTCGCGTGGCTCCCGGTGGTCGCGGTGGTCCGCCCCTCTCCCGAGACGCTGGAGTTCCTCCGCATGCTGGGGCGGTGGGGGATCTCGGAGGTGATCGTGGAGGGAGTGGAGGACACGCCGGCGGGGATCGCGAAGGCGATCCGCTTCGCGCAGGGAAAGCTGCTGCAGGGGCTGATGGAGGAGCTGCTCCCGGCGTACCTGCCCGGGCGCGTGCGCCGGCTGCTCTTCGCCGCGGCGGAGGCCGTGTCCGCCGGCGGACACTCGCCCGACCTGGCCGCCATCCTGGGCGTGACCGAGACCACCGTGGTCCGCCGCTGCGAGCGGCTCCGCCTGCCGCCGCCGCGGCGGATCATGGCGTGGATGCGCGTGCTGCTGGCCGCGCGCCTGCTGGAGGACGCCGGGCGCACCGCGCAGGGGGTGGCCTGCGCCTGCGGCTACGCCACCGAGGCCGGGCTGCGCCGCGTGGTGCAGAACTTCCTGGGGCTGGGGATCACCGAGCTGCGCAGGCGCGGCCCGCTCCGCACCGCCTCCGCCACCTTCCTGGCCGAGCTCCGGGAGGGAAGGGAAGGCGTGGCGCTCGCCGAGAAGTAGCCGTACGCGTATGTTTCCCCGGGTCCCGTCCGCCGCGGGACCCGCGCCCCCTCCCGCACCCCACGACCATGCCGCGCCGCGCGTTCCGGGTGGAAGAGGCCGACGCGCTGCTCCCCGCCCTGGAGCGCGTGCTCGCCGAGCTGGAGCGGTGGCGGGACGCGGCGCGCGCCCGCGCCGACGCCCTTCAGGTGCTGGAGCTGCTCTGGGGGGCGCGGCTGGACGATGCCGCCTGTCCGGACCACGGCGAGCGGGCGGAGCACCGGGCGGCCGTGGAGGCCGCCGGGCGCGAGATGCGGCGGCTGGTGGAGGAGGAGATCACGGCGCGGGGGATCCGCTTTCCGCCGGGAGGGCTGGAGCACGGCCTGCTGGACTTCCCCACCACCTGGCGGGGCCGCTGGGTCTACCTGTGCTGGCGGAGGGGGGAGCCGGAGGTGGGGGCGTGGCACGAGGTGCACGCGGGGTTCGCCGGGCGGCGGGCCGTCACGCCGGAGCAGCGGTCCGGGATGGGCGCGGACCCGCCGCTCCCCGGCGACGGGGCGCCGGAACCGTGAGCCGCGGGCGCGTCAGGGGAGGAAGTCGCCCTCGGCGGTGAGGCGGGCGAGCAGGCGTCCGCGCTCGTTCTCGGCCTCGGCGGCGCGGCGGGCGTCGTCGCCGGCGGGCTGGTGGGCGCGGCAGGTGTCGCACACCAGGAACGGCTCGTCCGCCAGCCAGCGCACCCCCCAGCGCCCCACGCAGTCCTCGTCCCAGTGCTCCACCGTCCCCGCGGGCGCGGGCGGACGCAGCACCACCCGCAGCTGCGGCTCGAAGTGGCAGGCGTAGCAGGTGAGGGTGTGCGGAAGGGAGATCCCGGTCCCCGGCGGCAGCCCCAGCTCGCGCTCGCAGCGCGGGCACACGCCCGCGAAGGCGCGCACCCGGTAGCGGCCCGTCCAGGCGCGGTGGGCCAGGTACGCCCCCGCGGCCAGCGAGCCGGCGGCCCAGGGGTAGTGCGGCGGGACGAAGAAGAGCAGGGGAGCGATCCCCCAGAAGAAGAGCAGGCAGCCCAGGGTGCGGGCCAGGCGGCGCGTGGTCGGCTGGTACACGAGCTCCACCCTCGCGGGGGCGGGACGGTGCCCCGGGAGGGTGAGGATGGCGAGCGGAGCCGGTGCCGTGCCGTGTTCCATGGGAGTGTGCAGCAGGGTCTGCTCCCAAGATAACGCCCCCACTTCCTGGCGCAATTCCCCCGCCCGGGCCGCCCCGGGCGGCCGGCTCGCGGCACCACGACACCCCCGGACACACGGCATGAGCGACCGCCAGATCCCCTCCGCCGCGCCCGACCGGCGCGCCTTCCTCGGGTATTTTTCCGCCATGGGGCTGGGGGGGACGCTCCTCCCCGGCGTCCTCTGGGCCCGGGTGGCCGAGGGGGCCGAGATCACCGAGGAAACCATCGCCTGCGCCGCCGAGGTGGCCGGGGTGCAGTTCGACGACGACGAGCGCAGGCTGATGGTGCAGAGCCTCCGCCAGCAGGCCGGCCAGATCGAGGCGCTGCACCGCGTTCCCCTCGCCAACTCGGTCGCCCCGGCGGTCCTCTTCGACCCGCTGTCCGCGGGGGCCCGCCTCCCCGCCGGCGACGAGCGGGAGCGCGCCTCGGTGCGCGTCGCCCGGGCCCCCGCGGTGCGCGTCACGGCCAGGCTGGACGATCTGGCCTTCCTCCCCGTGACCGCGCTCTCCGAGCTGCTGCGCACGCGCAGGGTGACCTCCACGCAGCTTACCCGCATGTACCTGGACCGGCTGCGGCGCTTCGACCCGGTGCTCAAGGCCGTGGTCACCCTCACCGAGGAGCGCGCCCTGCGCCAGGCCGCGGAAGCGGACCGGGAGATCGCCCGCGGGCGCATCCGCGGCCCGCTGCACGGCGTTCCCTGGGGCGCAAAGGACCTGCTCGCCGTGCGCGGCTACCCCACCACCTGGGGGGCGGCGCCCTTCCGCGAGCAGACGATCGACGAGGACGCCGCGGTGGTGAAGCGGCTGGACGAGGCCGGCGCGGTGCTGGTCGCCAAGCTGACGCTGGGCGCGCTCGCCCAGGGCGACGTGTGGTTCGGCGGCACCACCAGGAACCCGTGGAAGACCGACCAGGGCTCCAGCGGCTCCTCCGCCGGCCCGGGCTCCGCCGTCGCGGCGGGGCTGGTGGGCTTCGCCGTCGGCAGCGAGACGCTGGGCTCCATCTCCTCGCCCTCCACCCGCAACGGGGTCACGGGGCTGCGCCCCACCTTCGGGCGGGTGCCGCGCACGGGCGCCATGGCGCTTTCCTGGACCATGGACAAGCTGGGGCCCATGTGCCGCAGCGTGGACGACTGCGCGCTGGTGCTGGACGCCATCCGCGGCCCGGACGGCGCCGACGCCACCGTGCGCGCCGCGCCCTTCCGCTACGACGCCCGCACGCGCCTGTCCGACCTGCGCGTGGGCTACTTCCGCGCCGCCTTCGAGCGCGACGTCAAGGACTACCCCAACAAGCCGTGGGACCTGGCCGCGCTGGACGTGCTCCGCGCGCAGGGCGCCACGCTGGTGCCCGTGGAGGTGCCGGAGGCCGCGTACGGCGCCATGCGGCTGATCCTCACCGCCGAGGCCGCCGCCGCCTTCGACGAGCTGACCCGCTCCGGGCGCGACGACGAGCTCACCGCGCAGGGGCCGGGCGACTGGCCCAACACCTTCCGCACCGCGCGGCTGATCCCGGCGGTGGACTACATCAACGCCAACCGCGTGCGGACGCTGGCCATGCGCGCCTGGGGGGAATTGTTCGGGCGGGTGGACGTGGTGGTGGCGCCCACTTCCGGCACGCAACTGGTCGCCACCAACCTGACGGGGCACCCGGCCGTGATCCTCCCCAACGGCTTCCGCGACGACGGCACGCCGACCTCCATCACCTTTTTGGGCGGGCTGTTCGAGGAGGGGACGCTGCTGGCCGCCGCGGGCGCCTACCAGCGCGCCACGCAGTTTCACCTGCGGCACCCGGCGGCGTTCGCCTGACGTTCTTTATTTTCTGATTTCCGGAGGTACGCGCTTGTCGGCTGCGAGTGGAGACCGGGCCACGCCCGTCGAGGTGGGGCCCACGGAGGACGGGGCGCAGCTGCGCATCCGCTGGGGGGACGGGCACGTGTCCGAGTACACGCCGCGCTTCCTGCGGCTGAGCTGTCCGTGCGCGGGGTGCGTGGAGGAGATGTCCGGGCGGCCGCTGCTGAACCCGGCGTACGTGCGGCAGGACGTGTATCCGCGGGCCATCGAGTACGTGGGGCGGTACGCGCTGCGGTTCGACTGGAGCGACGGGCACAGTACCGGGATCTACCCGTTCGACATGCTGCGGGGTCTTTGCCGGTGCCTGGAGTGCCTGGATCCGGAAGGATCGTTCGAGTAGGGGGGTGTCGTGGCGGGCCGCTACGGAGCCGGACGATACTGCCGTCCGTCTCCTCCGCGGGCTCGGCGAGCCAGGCCAAACTGCCGGCCTGTCTCACCTCGCCGGAGTGAGCCTCGCCAAACAGCCGGCGAGTCTCCCTCCGTCAAAGATCATATGGGTACTGCTGGAACGGCGAACTGCGGACGGCGGCGGGTCCGCGGCTAGGTGCGGAGCCAGAGCGCCACGATCGCCGCGATGGAGGGGGCCGCGCCGGCGATGGCGAGCGTGAAGGCCCACTCGATGGCCGGGCGGTGAATGGCCAGGCCGCAGGCGCCAAGCGCCGCGACGGCGGCGCAGAGGCAGGCGAGCGCGGCGAGATGGCCGCCGGCGAGCCAGAGGGGCGGGGTCAGCAGGGCCATCGTGAGGAAGAAGGCGCCCCACTTGAGCAGGCTCGCCGCGCGCATGGAATCCACCCGCGCGAGGCGCTCCAGCCCGCCCTCGAAGGCGCGCAGGTACTCCAGGATGCGGACGTTCTCCAGCACGTCCAGCGCGCCGGTCGCCACGGCGCAGACGATCGCCGCGACGCCGAGCCAGCACCACGGCCCGGCGACCTCCCGCGAAAGCAGCCGGCCCAGCCCCGCGAACAGCGCCACGTAGAAGAGGATGAACGCGAAGTCGAAGTAGACGCTCGTCCGCACCTTGCTCGGGCCTCCGGCCCGTTCGATCGCCCGGTCCGCTCCCTCGACGGTCTCCGCCACCTCCAGCGACACGATCGGCCTCCGGAGCCCGCTCTCCAGCTCGGGCTTCTGCTGCAGGCGCAGGTGCATCGCGCCGGCGACCACCACGGCCAGTCCCCAGGCGAACACCCACCCCAGCTGCGTCCGGCTCATCGTCCCCCCTCCGCGAACGCGGGCGCCGGGGCCGCCGGGCCGTATGCCGCCGCCGCGGGCGCGTCGTCCCCGCCGCCCCACCGCCAGGAGAGTCCCAGTCTTTCCCGCAGGCCGAAGACACGGTCGGCCCCCACCGCGGCCAGGCCCAGCACGGCGACGAGCACCACCCCCACGGCGACCCCCACCACCGCGCGGAGCGCGCGCTGCCACCACGGGCCGTCGTGCATGAAGTCCCCCAGCAGCGCGGTGGCGAAGTGCGCCGTGACGGTGAGCAGGAGAACGCCGATGCCGACATCGCGGACGCCGGAGTTCAGGAACAGCGTCCCGGCCACCACCATCAGCACGCCGAACAGGTACAGCAGCTTCAGCCAGTGGCGGAACAGCAGGTTCCAGAAGCTCCCGGGCACCGCCACCTCCACCAGCCCCCAGAACACGCGCCCCAGCCGCGTCACCCAGGCGAACGGCCTCCGGTCCACCCGGTAGGCGGCCGCCATCCCCTCCAGCATCCCCCCCACCACCCGCGTGGAGCGCGCCAGGTTGCGGACCGCCGCCTGCGGCTCCAGGTGGCGGCTCACCTGGTAGCTGCTGCGGAAGAACTCGTGCAGCGTCGCCGGCTCCAGCGAGCTGCGCAGGGCGGCCTGGAGGACCGGGTTGATGCGCGCGCCGGGCTTCCGCGCGGCCATGGAGCGGAGCTGCTGCTCGGCGGCGTCGGTGGACCCCTCCCTGGCCATGGCGTCCGAAAGGAGCTGGCACAGGACGTCGCGGTCCGCGGGGCGGAACTCGTCCGCCAGGATCGCCAGGTGCGCGTCGCGGATCAGCTCGTCGCGGACGGCGGCGTTCCGCTCCCCCGGGAGCAGGGTGGCGATGATGCGCTCGGCGCCGTCCAGCCGGCCCCAGAGCACGTCGTTCATCCGCCAGCCGCGGTCCAGGAAGGCGCCGAAGTGGGCCAGCGCGTTGCCGGCGAGCTTGTGCCGCGCCCGCTCCCGGGTGCCCACCAGCGACAGGGCGTCCTCCGGGCTCACCCGCACCACTTCCACCCGGTCCAGCTCCTCCTCCGAGCCGGTGGCGTACAGGATGGGAAAGGTGATCAGGTCGTAGTCGTCGTAGAAATCGTAGAAGTAGCTCACGGCGGCGCGCGTGGCGGCTTGGACCGGGTCGTCCGAGCTCCGCGCCCGGAGCGCCCCGCCGCTCTGCTCCGCGGCCCCGATCGTCCCGCGGATCCAGGTTCCGTCGGGACCCGGGAGCCCGTCGCGGACCACTTCCGCCAGAGCCGCGGCCAGGCGGACGACGCGGTCGCGGTTCTCCTCGAAGAACGTCTCCGCGTCCAGGACGCGATCCTTTTCGGTGGGGAAAGCGAGCTTGGTCCGCGGCTGCCGCAGCGAGATCCCGCTCGCCTTCACCTCGGCGTGCAGCGGGTTGTCCTCCCCACGCTGCAGGAGGCGGTCGCGGACGCGCTGGAGGTCGAGCACCGCGGCGGCCAGCTCCCCGCGGATGGCGGCGAGCGTCGGCCCGAACGCGCTCGACTCGACCATCGCCTCCGGGCTGGGGAGGTTCTCCGCGTCGTCGGGGCGGGTGCGCGCCAGCAGCCGGCGCGCGTCCTCGTCGCGGCACGCGAGCTGGTCCAGCCGCCCCAGCACGAAGCTGTTCCGGCGGATCCGGTACCCCAGGTCGTACTCCACCAGCAACAGGTTCTGGGTGGACGACGGGAGCGCGCCCTCCGCCCCGGGCGCCGCGCCGGCCGGGGGGACCTCGGCGTAGGAGGCGTCCCGCCAGGCGCGCACCACGTGGCGGAGCGCCAGGAACTCGTCGGACTCCGGCTCCAGCCCCGCGGCCTGCGCCACCACCGCGGCGATGTCGTCCGTCACGGCCGCGACCTTGAGCCGGTGGTAGCCGCCGTAGCCCAGCCCCTCCCGCCCGATCATCGCGTCGAGTCCCATGCCCACGTATTCCCCCGTGGTGAGGGGCGCCGGGCGCTTGCGGCGCCGCAGACGCACGTCGTCCTCCATCCCGGCGGTGATCCGCTGCACGCGGCCGATCAGCCGGTTCCGCTCCAGGATGCGCTGCAGGTCCTCGCGGATGGTCTCGTAGCGGGCCAGGCTCAGGGCGACCAGGCCGTTCTCCAGTGCGTTGGGCGGCGGGGCGACGCCGCCGTCCATGGGCGGCTCCTCGGGGGAGGGCTCCACGTACATCAGCTTGCGGTCCACCGGAAGGGTGGCCCTGTGCCCCGCCATGGCCTCGATGGCGTAGGTGAACGGCTTGTTGTCCAGGTAGCCGCCGTCGCCGAAAGCGCGGTACACGAAGTCGTAGGTGCGCGTCGCGCTCTCCCCCTCCGCGGTGGCCGGGCCCATCGGCGGGCGGTACGCCGGGAAGAAGTCGCGCCACCCCGCGCGGAGCCGCTCCTCGTCCCGGTCGAAGAGGCGTCCGGCGGCCCGCGCCAGGAGCGGGTCCGTGTCGGCCAGCCGCATGGGCTCGAAGGCGAACGGGAAGGCGGAGGTGCAGCGCGAGGCGAAGGCCAGAAAGGTGTTGTTCCCGGCGTGGAAGTCGTTGCGCCGCTCCTCGCGGCTTCCGTCGCGGTAGCGGAAGTGGAACACGTTCCGGTGCCGCTTCTCGCGCACCACGTTGTCCGCGAGGCGCAGCGAGATGGGAAGCCCGCGGATGTCGGTGGTGGTGACGAACAGGTCGATCTCCTGCGCGTACGGAGACTTCTGCTCCGCGGTGCGGGGCGTGGGACGGTCCATCCCCTCGAAGGCCTCGCGCAGGCGGCGGTACATGCGCCGGGAGTTGAGGAGGGAGCGGGGCGGGTCCTGGGGCTCCATCCCGTCCATGTCCGCCAGCGACTCCTGGTCGTTGATCAGCTTGCCGATGTCGCCCTCGTCCAGCCAGAGCCGCTTGAGCTGGTCGATGGACTGGTCGTTGGCGAGCGCCTTTGCAAGGAACACGGCGTTGAGCCCGCCCGCGGAGGTCCCGGACAGCACGTCCACCACGAAGCGCGTCCGCACCGGGGCGCCGTCCCGGGCGTCCGCGAGCGGGAGGGGCGGGCCGCTGCGCCGCAGGATCCGGCCGAGCCTGCGGTACACGCGCTCGGTGTCGGTGTCCCCGAGCCGGGCATCGGGGAGGTGCAGCCGGTAGCGGCCCTCGGCGTCGAGGTCGCCGGCGGTCGCGCGGACCATGCGCAACAGCTCCTGCGCGACGCCGTTGATGTAGATGGCGAGCGACACCCCGCCGTACATGACGACGGCGAAGCGGACCTCCTGGGTGGGGCCGGATCCGGAGACCATGGAATTCCTTTCCGGGCGGGCGGGAGCCGTTTCCGGGCGAGCGGGCGGGTTGGATTCGTGGGAGCCCTCGCGGCCGGGAGCCGCGCGGGTGGGGGAGTGCATGGGGCGTGGAGCCCGGGCGTCAAGGTAAAGGCCGGAACAGCCCTGCGCAACGAGCTTTCCGCCATCCGGAAGCGCGAAGGGCCTCCCCGGCGGGGAGGCCCTTCGTGCTCGTGTGAGGCGCCGCCGATCAGGCGTTGTTGAGCGTCCAGGTGATCGGCATGGTGATGGACACGCGCACGGCGCGGCCGCCGATCTTGGCCGGGCGGAACTTGAACTTGTCCGCGGCCTGCACCGAGGCGCCGGCGAAGCCCTCGTGGCTGGTGTTGACCACCTCCACCGAGCCGTTCTCCACGCGCCCGTTCGTGTCGATCACGAACTTGAGCATGGTCTGCCCGCTGATCCCCGCGTCGCGGAGCGCGTCCGGGTACAGGCGCTGCAGCACCCGCTGCATCTCGGACGCGTTCTGGAGGCTGGGGCGCTCCTCCACCACGTTCACGTCCACCGGGGCGCCGCCCGCGCCCTCGCCCTCGCTGTTCCCCGACGGCGGCTCCTTGGCGGTGTTGCGCGCCTCGCCGCCCTCCACGCCCTTGGCCACGCCGCCGGCCACGCCCACGCCGCTGAAGTCCTCGAGCTTCACGGCCGGCGCGCTCGCGTCCACGTCCGGCAGCCGGTCCGGCACGCCCGCGGGCGGCACCAGCTCCTGGTAGCCCTTGGCGACCGGCGGGGCGGGCTCCGGCTCCTCGGCGGGGGCCTCCAGCACCGCGGGCGGGTCGTCCGCGTCCGGCACCTCCGGCGTGGGCTCCGGCTCCGGCGCGACCTCGGGCTCCTCCACCACCGGCGGCGGGGGCGGCGGCTCCACCGGCTGCGGCGGCGTGGGCTCGATCTCCATGTACGTCACCTGCTCCTCGACCTCCCGCTCGCCCGGCTTGGGGGCGTTGGCCGCCGCGTACATGGCGCCGCCCAGCAGCGCCACGTGCGCCAGCCCGGAGACCACCAGGGTCCTCGAGTTGACCACCGACCGTTTCCTGCTGGACTCCGAGGCGATCAGGTTGTTGAACATGGAGCCTCTCTCCTGCGTAAGGCGCCCCTGGGGCGCTTGGTCGCGTAAGTCGTTGCCGGACGCGTTCTTGATCAAGCAACAACCGTTCCACGGCCTCGCCGGAGATCCTCCTGTAAGTCGTTGAAGCAGGCCTATTTGCCAGGAAATTCGCGTCCGCGCCCTCCCGGAGCGCCCCGGGAATCCCTCATTCCCCCGCGGACGAGAACAGGTCGCCGCTCCCCCCGCCCTCCGCCGGGTAGAGCACGCGCCCGCCGGCGAGGACCACGGCGTGGGGGCTGAGGGCGTGGGGCACGGTCTTTCCCGGCGCGAGCACGTCCAGCACGGGAACGCCGCGCGCGATCAGCGCGTCCGCGATCAGGTTGCGGTGGCAGCGCCAGGGCACCGCCTCCGCGCACATCGCCACGGTCGGCCGCCGGGCCGCGTCCGCCACCAGCCGCTCCAGCGCGCCCCGGAACTCCGGCGAGTCCATGTGGTCCGCGTAGGCGCGGAACGAGGCGTTGCGCCACGCGGTGTTGGGCGAATCCGGCCGCGGGTCGCGCCGCCCGCCCAGGTCCGGCTCGTGCCGGTATTCGATTCCCGCCGCGCGCAGCGCCGCCGCCAGCTCCGCGCTCCCGAAGTGCGGGTGCCGCCGCGACCCGGGAAACCGCCGCACGTCCACCAGCAGGCGGATGCCGTTCTCGCGCAGCAGGTCGAGGAACTCGTCCGCCGCGCGGGTGGAGTGGCCGATGGTGAAGACGGGAGGAGACAAAGTGCGAAAGTGCGAGAGTGTTCGTCCGGTGCACGCGGAGCCGTGCAGGTGCCGTTCCGCCGTTCAGGTCGTACCCGCAAAAAGATGTGCGGAGGGAGACTCGCAGCAGTACCGCGAGGCTCCCTCCGGCGAGGGGAGACAGGCCGGCAGTTTGGCCTGGCTCCCGGAGCCCGCGGAGGAGACCGGCGGGGCAGTTTCCGCCGGGCTCCGTAGCGGCCCCGCCACCACACGAAGGTCCTACCGAGCCAGCTCCGCCTCCGCGGCGATGTAGCCGAAGGCGCTCCAGTTGCCGCCCGCCACCACGCGGCGGAACACCTGCATCGCCCGCGCCCGGTCGCCGTTGTACAGGTACCAGTTGCCCACCCCGTAGCCCTGCGTCGCCACGGTGAGCGGGTCCGCGCCGCCGGCCAGCAGCGAATCGGGGGGGATCTCGCCGCGGTACATCAGCAGCCGCCGGTGGTAGGCGTCGTTCTCCAGGATGCGCATGTCGCGGCGGATGGGCTCCAGCACGCGCGCGGCCTCGGCGTCGCGTCCCAGGCGGCGCAGCGTCATGTACAGCCAGTCGGACGTCGCCACGCGCGTGTCGTCGTTGGTGGACACGGCCATGGCCTCGCGGTACGCGTCCAGCGCCCCGGCGAAGTCGCCCCGGAGGTAGCGCACGAGCCCCAGGTGGTACCAGATGTTGCCCTGGAGCGTGCTGGTGGGGATGCCGAAGCGGTTGGGGGCGCCGTCGGGCTCCACCTCGTCGGGGCGGCCGCGCACCAGCTCGGCGGCGCGCTCCAAGTCGGCCTGGGCGCGCGCGAACTCGCGCACGGTGACGTAGCGGTGGCCGCGGTGGCGGAGCAGGCGCGCGTCGTCCGGGTGCAGGGCGATGCCGCGGGTGAACACGCCGATGGCCTCGCGGTAGCGCCCCAGGTACCCCAGCCGCCGCCCCAGCCAGACGATGCGGTCGGCGTCCGCCGGGGCGGAGTCGTGCCGGGCGCGGGCGAGCGCCAGGTCGGCTTCCAGGCGCGCTCGGGTGGCGGCGTCCTGCGTGGGGCGGCGCAGCGGCTCGCCCAGCAGCGAGGTGGCCTCCACCGGGGCCGCGAGGTCGGGCGCGGACGGACCGCGGGGAGCGGCGCAGGCGGCGAGCGGCGCCGCCAGGAGGAGGAGCGCCGCGGCGGGGAATGGGGTCATGGGCGGACCGGAAGAGGGGAGGGCGAGCCGGGATGGCTGCGTCTCGTCGCGCTCGGGTCTGCGTGCGCAATCTGCGGAATTTCCCCCACCGGTCCAAGGATCTCCGCGCGGAGCGGCGCCCGTGGCCCGGGACGTGAACGGGAGCGCCGGGAGGGATTCGCGCGCTCCAGGCCGGCACCCCTGACCCCGCACGCATCGCGATGAAAACGCCACGCTCCCTGTTCGGCGGCATGCAGAGGCGCGCCCGCCGCCCGCCGCCGGGGACGGCGCCCGGCACCCTGATCCCCGAGCCGGACACGCCGCCCGCCGTGATCTCGGCGATCGGCTACGGGCCGGAGGGGTTCGACGAGTGGGCGGTGGAGGACCCCGCGTCGCTGGCGGAGGCGCGGGAGCGCTGGCCGGTGCTGTGGGTCAACGTGGACGGGGCGTGCCACGTTCCCACGCTGGAGGCGCTGGGCTCGGTGTTCGGGCTGCACCGGCTGGCGCTGGAGGACGTCGCCAACGTGCCGCAGCGCCCCAAGGCGGAGTGGTACGACGAGCACCTGTTCGTGGTGGGGCGCATGATCCGGCTCCTCCCCGCGCTGGACGTGGAGCAGATCAGCATGTTCGTGGCGCCGGGGTACGTGCTCACCTTCCAGGAGCGCCCGGGCGACCCGCTGGACCCGGTGCGCAGGCGCCTGCGGGTTCCCCACGGGCGCATCCGCTCCACCGGCGCCGACTACCTGGCGTACGCCATCCTGGACGCCATCACCGACCACTACTTTCCCGTGCTGGAATCGTACGGCGACGAGCTGGAGACGCTGGAAACCTGCATCCTCGCCGGGAGCGGGCGCCTTGCGATGGCGCGGCTGCACGCCGTGAAGCGCGACCTGCTTGCGCTGCGCAAGTCCATCTGGCCGGTGCGCGACGCCATCACGGCGCTGCTGCGCGACCCCGGCGAGCTCATCGGCGAGGGGACGCAGGTGTACCTGCGCGACTGCCACGACCACGTGGTGCAGGCGGCGGACCTGGTGGAAACCTACCGCGACCTGGCCTCGTCGCTCACCGACCTGTACCTGTCCAGCGTCAGCTACCGGATGAACGAGGTCATGAAGGTGCTCACCATCTTCACGGCCGTGTTCATCCCGCTCAGCTTCATCGCGGGGCTGTACGGGATGAACTTCGACCGCAGCGAATCGCCGCTGAACATGCCGGAGCTGGACTGGTACTTCGGGTACCCGTTCGCGCTGGGACTCATGGCGGTGATCGCGGCGGGGCTGCTTTTCTACTTCTGGCGGCGGGGGTGGATCGGGAACCGCGACGACGATGCGTTCGTGGACGCGGACGTGCCCTGAGGTTTTCGTGTCGAGGCGGGGCCGCTGCGGAGCCGGACGGATCTGAGAAGCTGAAAGACCCTGCGTTCCCGTGGCGGACGCAGGGTCTTTCGTCGGGCTCCACGCCCGTGTCGTGTGTCTGCCGGTGGGAATGGCGGCGGGTGGGTGGCGTACCGACCAGCGTTCAGACTGGCGTGTGGCGAGCCTATCACCGGCGGGAGCCCCGAAGTCGAAAGTCTCAAGATGCACGAATGAAATTGCGTCACATGGGCACAGAATGCGGGCGCGGTTAGTTTCCCCGGTGCTCACACCTCCATCCACCCTGACAGGGGAATCATGATGAGAGCACCACGCATTGCCCTGATTCTGACCGCTGCAAGCCTCCTTGCTTCATGCAGCACCCAGCCCGGTCCGGTCGCACCCGATCAGGTGCCAAGGCGTGACGGCGGGATCTTCACAATCGGTTCAGGCAACAGCCAGACTCCATCTTCAAGCCCTGATTCGGCGACCTCCCGGGGCGGCATCTTCACCATCGGATCAGGAAACTAGAAGCATTGCCTAGCATGACTGGAACTGCTCTACGCCTGATAGGGCTCCCTGCTTGTTCGAGTGCAACAGGAGAACTCCAATGATGTTACCGCGGATCCTGTTCGGAACTGTTGCGGCGACACTTCTTGTCACTGGCTGCAACGGACAAGTCCCAACTGCGACAGAGTTCCATGTGGGACGGAGCTTCAGGACCGGTGCACCGGCTTTCCATACATCTCCCGCATCTGATACGGCAACGACTACTGCGCGAGGGATCGGAACCATCGGCTCCAATGGTTGAGGGATGACCGGGTTCCGGAGCGATAAGTCGGAGGCCGTTCTGGTTGGCTCTTCATGCTGCATCGGGGTGGGTGTTGCTTGAATGGCAACGGCGGCGCGACGCAGGACGAGCGCGGGTCCGCCGTTCGCCTTTTCTGCGATCCGTCGCGTCAGGTGCCGCCCGCTTCCGGGCGGCGCAGCATGAAGTTTGTCGCGGTGACGGTCATCACGGCCTCGCCGCGCTGGTTCAGCACCTCCACGCGCGAGCGGACGATGCCGCGGTCGGGGCGGGAGCGCGAGGGACGCATGTCCAGCACGGCCACGCGGATGGACAGCTCGTCGCCGGGGCGCACGGGGAGGAGCCAGCGCAGCTCGTCCACGCCGGGCGACACCAGCGTCGCCACGCGCGACAGGTAGTGGTCCGCGTACAGGCGCATCATCAGAGCGGCGGTGTGCCAGCCGCTGGCGATCAGGCCGCCGTACTCCGTTTCGCGCGCCGTCTCGTGGCCCGTGTGGAAGGGCTGGGGGTCGAAGCGGCGCCCGAAGGCGAGCACCTCGTCCTCCTCCACCCGGATGGAGCCGAACTCGTGGACGACGCCCGGCTCGTAGTCGTCGAGCCAGCGGTCCTCCGGCGGCACGCGGAAGCCGCCCGCGCTCACGCGGCGGCCCGGCGGCAAGGGAGGGGGGCGGAACACCAAGGGCCCCCGGAGCGTTCCGGGGGCCCTCCCTGTCCGCGGTCCGCTGCCCGGTCCGTCACGCCACTGCGCGGCGGATCACGTCGTGCCAGGCGCGGCCCAGGTGGTCCACGCCCAGCCGCTCCTCGCAGAAGCCCCCCGAGCGGAGCATCTGCTGGACGACCCGCCCGACGATGGAGTCGAGCGCGCCCAGCGCGTCCACCCGGATCACCTCCCGGAACTGCTCCTGCACGTCGTCCGAGAGCTCGCGGCGAAGGTACTCCGCCGCCTCGTCGCGGGGATCGCCGGCCGCCACCGCAGCCGGAACGACCCGGACCGCTTCCTCACGAATCTGTGCCATGGTCTTTCCTCCGGTCCACTGGAGTGTGAGACGGGGACGTCCGCGTCCCCACCCGTCTCCACTGTCAGATGCGTGCCACGGCGACGACGGCGAAAGGCAAGGCGGAAAAGGGCTTGCATGCTGGATAAACGTTTGGGGCGTCCCCCGGCGGGCACAAGCGGTGTCCCGCTTTTGCCACAGGCCCGTGCATTCTGCGCCCCACCCGGCCCGCCGCGGAGTTGCCCTTTGCGCCGGCGCCGCGTACCCTTTCCGGGGATCGCCCGGCGCCCCCGGACGCCTGCACGCACCCGCACGCGAGGACCTGGAGGATGGAGGTGTTCACCGAGGAGTGGAGCCGGGCCTGCTGCGAGGAGATGAACCGGCGCGAGGCGTACCGCGCCGCCGCGGCGGAGTGGGAGGGCGCGGTGGTGCTGGTGATGGAGCGCGACCCCGCGCTGGGCGTGGAGGAGGAGCGCGCCTTCCTGCTGGACCTGCACCGGGGCGAGTGCCGCGGCACGCGCGCCGCCACCGCGGACGACCTGGCTCGGGCCCCGTACGTGATGCGCGCCGTCCCGGCCGTCTGGCGGCACATCCTGGACGGCGAGCTGGACCCCATCACCGCGGTGATGACCGGGAAGCTGCGGCTGGCGCGGGGGAGCCTGTTCTCGCTTGCGCGCTACACCGCCGCCGCCCGCGAGATGGTGGCCGCCGCCGCGGCCGTGCAGGCGGACTACCCCCCCGCCCGCCTGTGAAGGCGGCGCCCCCGGCTTTCCCACCGACGATGAACATGGAAGACTCGGCGCCCCGTTCCCTGGCCTGCCTCCGCTGCGAGGAGCCCCTGACCTTCGCGGGAACCAAGTACTTCCACGAGGGCTCGCGCGCCTGGGACATCATAGGGTTCAAGAACCACCAGGCCCTGGACGCGGACCTCCTCGCCGAGTGGGACTGCGCTTCCTGCGGCGAGGCCGTGCCGGCGAACTTCGAGGTGTGCTGGAACTGCAGCGCCCCCCGTCCGTGACCGACCCGGTGCCCGTCCCGCCCAGCTACTGCGACGCCGCGTCGCACCCCGTCCACGGCCCGTACCACGACCACGAGTACGGCTTTCCCGTGCGCGGCGACGACGCCCTGTTCGAGCGGCTGGTGCTGGAGATCAACCAGGCGGGGCTGTCGTGGCTCACCATCCTCAACAAGCGCGAGGGCTTCCGCCGGGCGTACGACGGCTTCTCGCTGGAAAGGGTGGCCGCCTACGGCGACGCCGACCGCGCCCGCCTCCTGGCCGACGCGGGGATCATCCGCAACCGGCTCAAGGTGAACGCCGCCATCGAGAACGCCGGCCGCATCCTGCGGCTGCGCGACGAGCACGGCTCCTTCGCCGCGTGGCTGGACGCCCACCACCCGCTTCCCCGGGCGGAGTGGCGGAAGCTGTTCAAGCGCACCTTCGTCTTCACCGGCGGGGAGATCGTGGGCGAGTTCCTGCTCAGCACCGGCTACCTGCCGGGCGCGCACCGCGAAAGCTGCCCCGCGTACGCGCGGGCGCTGGCGGCAGGGCCCGCCTGGTCGCGCGGCTCGTAGAAGGCGCGGGGATGATGCGGCACGGCCGCGCTCGCCCCGGACGGGCGAGC
>JBEVLE010000467.1:0-13390 GCA_040509335.1 Longimicrobiaceae bacterium
GGAGGGGGCCGGGGGGAGGGGGGTCCGAGGGTCAGCGACACACCATTCCTTCACACCGTCGTTCTCCCCCTCTCCCTTCGTGGGAAAGGGGGTCGGGGGTGTGGGCCGCCGATCCGGACGCTATTCGTCCGCCAGCTCCACCACCCTGCCCCGCTCCGCCGACTCGCGCGCGGCCTCCAGGATCCGCAGCCCGGCCACCGCGTCCAGCGGGTCCACCGGCGGGGGCCCGCCCTCCCGCAACGCGCGGCGCACCCCCTCGTAGAACTCCGGGTAGGCGCCCGGCAGCGTCGGCACCGCCTCCGCCACGTCCCCCGCCCCGAGCGTCCCCCAGCGCTCCCGCGGCTCAGCGCCCCACCCCGGCTCCCGCGGCGACGCGCCGGCGCGCAGCCGCTCCTCCTGCACGTCCAGCCCGTGCTTGACGTAGCCCGCCGCGCCGCCGAGAAGGCGGAAGCGCGGACCCGCGACCGCAGCAGACGCGCTCGTCCACAGGTGCGAGCGCACGCCGGAGCGGTGCGTGAGTGCAAGGAACGCGTCGTCGTCCACCTCCACGCCGGGGCGCCGCCGGTCCAGCTCCGCGTACACCCGCGCGACCGGCCCGAAAAGGACGAGCGCCTGGTCCACCAGGTGGCTCCCCAGGTCGTACAGCGTGCCGCCGGCCTCGCCCGGCGCGCTGCTCTCGCGCCACCCGGGCCTGGGGACGGGGCGCCAGCGCTCGAAGCGCGATTCGAACCGCGCGGGCGGCCCCAGCCGCCCCCCGTCCAGCAGCGCGCGGAGGGTGAGGAAGTCGCCGTCCCAGCGGCGGTTGTGGAACACGCTCATGAGCAGGCCGCGCTCCCGCGCCGCGTCCACCAGGCGCATCCCCTCCGCCGCGGTGGGGGCCATCGGCTTGTCCACGACCACGGCGAGCCCCGCCCCCAGCGCGGCGAGCGCCAGCGGTACGTGCGTGCGGTTGGGCGACGCGACCACCACCAGGTCCAGCTCCGCGGCGCGCTCCCACAGAGCGTCGGCGGAGGGGAGCACGGCCGCGCCCGGGTGGTCGCGGCGCGCGGCGGCGGAGCGCTCCGGGTCCGCCGTGACCACGGCGCCGAGGCGCATCCCCGGGTTCGCCGCGACCAGCGGCGCGTGGAACACCGCCCCCGCCAGCCCGTAGCCGATCAGCCCCACGCGAAGCGGAGGGGCGCTCTCGTCCGGCGTTGGATCCCGCTCGCTCATCCGCCGCTTCCCGGGTGAAGCCCACTCCCACGATCCCGGCCCGCGCCGGGCGCCGGCGGAGGCGGCAAGCCGCGGGCCGCGGGAAACCGGCCGCCGTGTCCGTCCGAACCTACGTGCGAGGCCTCGCACGGACGGGCGAGGGGCGTCCCCATAGCATGCTTGACGCCCCTCCAGCCGGCGCTTACCGTAGCAGGTGGCGGCGGATTGGCGGATTCAACCCGCTGGCCGCGGTCCGGAACCGGGCCGCCCCCGCCGCACCGCTTTCCCCCCGGGGCCTGCGCATCTTCGGGGCAGGCGCTTCCTTCGCATGCGCCCGGGCCGTGTCCGCCATTTTCCGGCGGCGCCCGCGCCGGACGACCGGCTCCCTCGGCTGCTCCCCTCGCGGGGCGCTCACGCACCCTCCCCGCGTGTCGTCGGCTCTCCGTGCACCTGGAGGACTGCTTTCATGCTGGAATCGGAGCGCATCCCGGGTCCCGCAGCCGGGCCCACGGGGCTCTTCTGGAGCCAGCTCCTTTCGCGCTTGAAGGAGCGCCAGCTCATCCCCGTGGTCGGGCAGGACGCCATCGAGGTCGAGGACGACCTGGGCCGCTGCACGCTCAACGAGTACCTGGCGCGCCGCGTGGAAGCGTTCCTGGAGCTCGAGCCCGCGGACCCGCCGGCTCGCACCACGCTGCACGCGGTGGCCTGCCGCTACCTGAAGAAGGCGGGGCAGATCGACGACGTCTACAGCGCCGTCAAGGAGGTGTGGGCCGAGCGGCCGCTGCCGGTGCCCGACTCGCTGCGCAAGCTGGCCAGGATCGACGCCTTCAAGCTCTACGTGACCACCACGTTCGACGACCTGCTCCAGCGCGCCGTCGACGAGGAGCGCTTCCCCGGGCGGCGGGGCACCCGGTCGTTCGCCTACTCGCCCGGACGAGTGGAGGACCTCCCCGGGCCCGTGGCGGAGATGGATTCGCCCGTCGTGTACCACCTCCTGGGGCGGCTCTCCGCCCTGCAGGACTACGTGGTCACGGAGGAGGACACCCTGGAGTTCGTGCACTCCCTGCACTCCGAGACCCGCCGGCCCAACCTCCTCCTCGACGAGATGCGCTCGCACTCGCTTCTCCTCATCGGGAGCGGGTTCTCCGACTGGCTGATGCTCTTCTTCCTGCGCATCGCCAAGCGCGAGCGGCTGCTGCTGGCCCGCTCCCGGACGCAGTTCCTGGTGGACACGCGGACGCGCGAGCCGGCGCTGGGCGACTTCCTCCGCCACTTCAGCGCGCAGACCAAGGTGTTCCCCGGCGGCGCGCTCGAGTTCATCGACCAGCTGTCCGCGCGCTGGGAAGCGCTCCGCGAGGCCGAGCCGGGCGACGCGCCCCCGCCGCCGCCGGAGCGGGCCGCCGAGCACGCGATCTTCGTGAGCTACGCCAGCGAGGACCGCCCCCGCGCCCAGAAGCTGGCCGAGGCGCTCCGCGGGGCGGGGCTCCCGGTGTGGTTCGACCGCACCGGCGGCCTGCAGGGCGGCGACGACTACGAGCAGGAGATCCGCACGCGCATCCGCGACGCCTCGTTCTTCGCGCCCGTGCTGTCGCGCAACGTGCTCACGCCGGAGCGCCGCTTCTTCCGCGTGGAGTGGGACGAAGCGCTCGACGAGGAGCGGCGCGTGGCCGAGAACCAGCACTTCATCGTGCCCATCCGCATCGACGACCTGCCGCCCGACACCCCCGGGCTCCCCGAGCGCTTCCGCAAGCTCCAGTGGCTCCCCCTGGGCGAGGGCGCCGAGCTCGGGGACACCGTGCAGTACCTGCAGAAGCTCTACCGCAGGTACCAGCTGGCGCGGAGCACGACCCCGTGAGCGCCACGCTCCCCCTGGCGCTGGGGGTGACCGCGGCCCCCGCCATGGTCGACGCCGAGAACCCCTGGCCGGGGCTGGAGTCGTTCCGCGAGCGCGACCAGCCGTTCTTCCGCGGGCGCGACGCGGAGGCCGACGAGCTCGCGCGGCGCGTCCGCCGCGAGCGCCTCTGCATCCTCTACGGGGTCTCGGGGCTGGGGAAGAGCTCGCTCCTGCAGGCGGGGCTCTTCCCGAGGGTGCGCGAGCACCTGTTCCTCCCGGTCGTCGTCCGCCTGGCCTACCACGAAGGCGCGTCGCCGCCGCGGGTGCAGGTGCTGGAGGCGCTCGCCGCCCAGGCGGAGCTCCACGGCGTCGAGGCGCCGCCGGGCGACCCCGGCGAGACGCTGTGGGAGTTCTTCCACCGCGAGGACCACGCCTTCTGGACCCCCGACAACCAGCAGGCCGTGCCGCTGCTGGTGTTCGACCAGTTCGAGGAAGCCTTCACGCTGGGCCGCGCCACGCGCGGGCGGGAATTGCGCACGGCCGCCTTCCTGGAAGAGCTGGGCGACCTGATCGAGGGGCGTCCGTCGCGGGAGCTCAAGGCCAGGCTGGACTCGGGCGAGGTGAGCCCCAGGGACTTCGCGTTCAGCCGCCACTCGTACAACCTGCTCCTGGTGCTGCGGGAGGACTTCCTGGCGGAGCTGGAAACGCTGGCGAAGACGGTCCCCTCGGTGATGACGAACCGCATGCGCCTCGCTCCGCTCTCCGGCGCGGCCGCTCTGCGGGTGACCGCCGCCGGGGGGCCGGCGCTGGTGCCGCCCGCCGCCGACCCTTCGGCGCCGGGGGTGGGGGAGCAGATCGTGCGCCTGGTGGCCGGCGATCGCGGCGACGACCGCGCCGTGCCGCTGGACGAGCTGGTGGTGGACCCCGCGCTGCTCAGCCTGTTCTGCCGGGAGCTGAACGAGCGGCGCAAGGCGCTGGGGCGCGCCTCCATCACCGGGGACCTGGTGGAGGGGAACCGCGAGCAGATCCTGGCCGAGTTCTACGCGCGCAGCGTGGCGGACCTGGACCCGGGCGTGCGCCTGCTGGTGGAGGAGGACCTGCTCACGGTGGGCGGGCACCGCAACAGCGCGGCGCTGGAGAACGCCCTCGCGCGCCCCGGCGTCACGGCCGCGGCGGTGGACACGCTGATCGAGCGGCGGCTGGTGCGGCGCGAGGAGCGCGACCGCCGCTCGCGCATCGAGCTGACGCACGACGTGCTGACGGGCGTGGTGGCCCAGAGCCGCGACCAGCGCCGCGCCGAGGAGGAGGCTGCCGCCGCCACCGTGCGCGAGCGCGAGCGTGCCGAGCAGCTGAAGGCGGAGGCGGAGCGGCTCGCGCGGGAACAGCGGGCGCGCACCGAGGCGGCCGTCCGCGAGGCGGCGGCGGCGCGGCGGCGCTCGCGGTGGTTCGCTGTCGCCGCGCTGGGCATGCTGCTGCTGGCGGGGTTCGCCTGGCAGCAGAGGAGCAGCGCGAAGGAACAGGCCGATTCAGCGACAAAGGCCAAGGCACGGGCGGATACGGCCGAGATGAAAGCGAATGTCGCGCTGATGGCGCAGAACAAGGCCAAGGATCTGGCGGACAGCGTCAGGGACGACGCGATCGAATCGGCGGCGGAGGCGGACAGCGCCAGGACCCGGGCGGACGCCGCCCTCAAGGCACTCACGGATACCGCCGTCGCCATGCGCGCGGCGCAGGACAGCGTACGGGCGGAGCAGCTGAAGGCGATCGTCGAGAAGGAGACGGCGGACCACTACCTGCACATCACCGGGCAGCTCCAAGGCTGGCAAACCCTGCGCGACTCCGCATTGGAAGCCACGTTCCGGCAGCGCCTCGACAGCCTCTTCCAGGAGACGGAGAAGGTGCGGGCGGAATTCGACAGCCTCCGGGCACTGAGCAACCAGCGCACGGAAGTGTTCGAGAGCTTGCTCTGCGGCCGGGTCGGTGCCGGGCAGAAAACGGACACCGCGACGGTGTCCGCCACCGCGCTGCGCGAGCTGCGGCGCCGGGCGGTACGAGAGCTTGCCGCGCGCAAGGAAGTCTTTTCCTGCGACCCCGCACCCGGAGAGAGCCGGACGCGCCCCGGCGGAGCCAAGGGGGACCCATGACCGGCACGAGCCTCCCAGCCACATCTGCTGTCGCGTGGATGCGCGTAGCGCTGCTGGTGCTGGCGTGCGTCGCTTCCGCCGTCCGGCCTCCACCGGCCGGGGCACAGGGCGCGCCCCGTTCGCATTGTCCGGCCGCCGAGGCGGCGGAGTCGTGCCTGCTGCGGGCCCTGGGCGACGCCCATGAACGGCTGAGTACGGCGACCGATGGTCTCGTCTGGGCAGACTCGGCGCTGCTGCTCCTGCAGGACGTCTGCGACCGGGGACAGGCGGATGGGTGCTATTTCGCCGGGCGGCTGCTGCTCACCAGAGTTTCGTGGTTCGCCAAGGACGAGCCGAAGGTGGGTCCCGCCCTGGAGGAGGCGGCCCCCCTGTTCCGCAGGGGATGCGTCTCGACCCGGCCGCCCAGCGCCGCCGCCTGCAACAGCCTGGGAGACGCACTCGAGTTCGGGATGGGGGTGCCCGTGGATGCCGATTCCGCCATCGTCTACTACCACCTCGGCTGCCGGCTCGGAGACCCCACCGCCTGCTCGCGCGAAGCGGCCCGCCTGGGGAAGAACCCGGAACTGGGGCCAGACCGCTCCGCGATCGCAGAGCGGCAGAGCCTGCTCGCCTGCCGGATGGGAAGCTCCGGCGGATGCGGAAGCGTGGCTTCCTTCCAGGCCGAACGCCTGGCGCGGATTGCGACCTCCCAGGGGCGGACGCCGAGCTTTCTCCGGCAGCGGGACGAGATGCTCGATACCCATCGGCGCCTCTGCCGCAGCGGCGCAGGACTGCTCACTTCGTGCGCGGAGCTGGGCGCGGTGTTCTCCGACCCCCGGTTGGGCGTCGTAAGTGGAGACTCGGCACGACGATACTACGAGTTCGGGTGCAGGGGAAGGGCACTCTATGGGTCGTGGCTCGGGGTGGGTACCGCATGCAGGGGCCTGGCCGGGCTGGCGCTCGCCCAGAGCCCACCGAACACGAAGGACGCGCTGAAGTTCTACAGGATCGGCTGTGAGCTCTCCGACAGCGACTCCTGCGCGAATCTCGGGCGGATGCCACACCCGGAAGACGGATCCGTTGCCGGCACCTTCGCGAGTCTATACCTGTTCGTGAAGGCGTGCATGGCCGCCACCCCGAGCAGCGCCGGGTGCGAGGCGGCCGGCGGAGTGTTCGAGCGCGAGCTCGCCGACAGCGCGCGCGCCCGGACCTTCTACCGCACGGCGTGCGAGCTGGGCAGCGGCCAGGGCTGCGGCCGCCTGGCCGTGCTGGCCGACAGCGTGCACGACGATGCTCAGACCGCCCTCAAGTATTACCGGCGCGGCTGCGGTCTCCGGCACGGGAGCTCCTGCACCGACCTGGCGGCCCTGCTCGCCAGGGACCACGGCGACCAGGCCAGGGCGGACCGGCTCTACGCGCTGGGGTGCGAGCTGGGGGATGCGGGCGGGTGCTGGAACGCGATGCTGGCGCGGCGCAGGGCGGGCGACGAGGTCCAGGAGGGCCTCATCCGCGCACGCGCCTGCCGCCTGGACCGCTCCTTCTGCAAGAACAACGACCTGCGCCTGGACGAGCCATGAGCAAGAACCTGCACATCCTCGGCGTCACCGCGCTGGTGCTGGCGGTGCTGACGAGCCCCGCGGCAGCGCAGCGGGGAGTGCAGCCGATCCGCGCCGGACAGAAGGTCGCCGGCGTCCTTTCGGCGGATGATCCGGCGTTCGCGAACGGGCAGCGCTTCCGCGTGTTCCGCCTGGACGCGCAGCGGGGACGGGTGTACCACATCACGCTCCGGTCCACGGATTTCGACGCCCTGCTCCGCGTGCTCCGGAACACGGGCCCGGTCACCGAAACGCTGCTCCGGGACGACGACGGAGCCGGGCAGAGCAACTCCCTCGTCCGCTTCGTCCCGCCCGAGCCGGGGCCCTACCTCGCGATGGTGAGCGCGGTGGGGGCCGACACCGCCACCGGCCTGGGTGCGTTCGAGCTGGAGGTGCGCGAGATGGTCGATCACCCGCTGGTCGCGCGCCCCCTGTCGGTCGGCGACACCGCGCGCGGCGAGCTGGGCGAGCAGAGCGCGACCTCGCCGGAAGGAGTTCCGTACGACGTGTATACGTTCCACGCGCGGCAGGGCCAGCAGCTTCGTCTGTCGCTCGCCTCCGACTCCACGATGCCCACCTACTACACCCTGGGCCACTGGAGGGAGGGACGCTTCGAGCCGCAATCCGCCGAGGAGCGGCACCGGCTGGCGCTCGGATCGGGGAGAATGCCGGGCGACGGCCGCCCCACCATCGTCACGATTCCCGATGACGGGGAATACGCGGTGCAGGTCGATGCGGCCAACAGCACGAGCCAGCTCAGGTACACGCTCCGGGTGAGCGAGCCGCCCGTACCCAGGTCCGCGCCCCGGAGGATGGCGATCCGGGCACCGGGAGAGGTGCGAGACTCCCTCAGGGAGGACGACGCCGTCGACGCCGACAAGCCGTACTGCGAGTGGACCTACTCCGCCGCCGCCGGCGAGCGGCTCACGGCCACCATGCGCTCTCAGACCTTCGATCCCTACCTCAGCGTGGGCTACATGCAGGCCGACACCTTCGTGGAGGCGGGCTTCAACGACGACTTCGACGGACGCGACTCGCGGCTGACGACCGCCGCACCCGTCGCGCGGGAATACGTCATCCGCGCGATGTCGCTGGGGAAGGACGTGGGCGCATACACGCTGAGCGTCGAGACACACGCACACCGGGAGACGCCCCGCCGGCTCCAGGTCGGCCGGATCCGCCCGGAGCAGGAGGTGCGGGGGACCCTGGGGCCGGAGGACGCCGCGCTGGAGCTGGACGGCTCCCCGTACGACGAGTGGATCTACCACGCCGGCCGTGCCGGCGAGCGGGTGGTCGTCACCCTGGGCGCCCCGGACTTCGACGCCTTCGTGATGCTGGGGCGGAAGCGGGACGGGAAGTTCGAGGAGTTCACCAGCAACGACGATGCCCAGCCCGCCACCACGCCCGAGCGGCGCACCGACTCGCGCCTGGTCGCTGTGCTGCCCGCGGCGGGCGACTACGTCATCCGCGTGAACACCTTCGGCCCCGACGGCGCGGGCCCGTACGTGCTGCGCGTCGACCGGTCTCGCTGAAGCGCGGGCGCGGCTCCGCCGGGGGGGGCGTCCCGGGGCCCCGTCTGGCGATTTTCGTAGTTTATTCGCTCCCAACAGGTTACATTGCACGTACTCCTCCGCGGGCGAGCCACGGCCGAGTCCCCCCGCGCGCGAAGGAGCCCCATGAGCAAGCCCAGCCCGGACCCCGCCCCGACTGCCGCGGACACGCCTCAGGTCGAATCCTCGCCGGACGCCCGCGGCCGCTTCGCCTTCCTGGCGGAGACCAGCCGCTGCCTCGCGGACTCGCTCGACTTCGAGACCACGCTCGCGACGGGGGCGGGGCTCGCCCTGCCGCACTTCGGCACCTGGTGCATGGTGGACGTCGTGGAGGCGGACGACACCATCCGCCGCGTCGCCGTCATCCACCCCGACGCCGCGAAGCAGCGCCTGGCCCGCGACTTCTACGCCGCCCACCCCCCGGGCCGCGACGACCCGCTGGGCGCCCCGCGGGTGATCCGCACGCGCGAGTCCGAGTTCGTGCTGGCCTACGACGACGTGCTGGAGGGGATCGCCGAGGAGGAGCACCGCCTGCTCCTCCAGGAGCTGGGCGCGCGCTCGTTCCTCACCGTCCCCATGGCGGCGCGGGGGCGGACGCTGGGCGCGATCACCTTCGTTTCCGGCGACCGCCGCCGCCACGACGGCGCGGACCTGCTGCTGGCCGAGGACCTGGGGCGCCGCTGCGGGATGGCGCTGGACAACGCGCGGCTCTACGCCGCGTCGCTGGAGGCGGCCCGGGTGGCCGAGGAGGCGCGCGCGGCGGCCACGCTCACCGCCCGGCACGCGGAGGAGCTGCTGGAGGAGGCCAACGTCGCGCGGTACGAGGCCGAGGAGGCGGACCGGGCGAAGAGCACCTTCCTGGGCACCATCTCGCACGAGTTCCGCACGCCGCTCACCGCGGTCCAGGGGTTCACCGACCTGCTCACCGAGGAGGTGGTGGGACCGCTCAACGAGGCGCAGAAGCACCAGGTGGAGCGGATCCGCGCCGCCAGCGACCACCTGCTGGGATTGATCGAGGAGATCCTGGCCTTCGCGCAGCAGCAGGCCGGCCGCTCCGAGCTCCGCCTGCGCGACGTGGACCTGGGCGGGGTGGTGCGGGACGCCGCGGCGCTGGTGCAGCCCCTCGCGGACGCCAAGGGGCTGCGGCTCCTCCTGCGCGTTCCCGCGGAGCCGGTCCCCTTCCGGACGGACCCGGGAAAGTTCCGGCAGATGGTGCTCAACCTGGCGGCCAACGCGGTCAAGTTCACCGACGCGGGCGAGGTGCGGGTCGACCTGGAGGCCGAGGCGGGGTGCGTGTCGCTGCGGGTGGGCGACACGGGGATGGGGATCGCGCCCGAGCACGCCGAGCACGTCTTCGACGCCTTCTGGCAGGTGGACCAGTCGTCCAGCCGCCAGGGCGGGACCGGCCTGGGGCTGGCGGTCACGCGCCAGCTCGCCGACCGGCTGGGGGGCGAGGTGGAGCTGGCGAGCGGCCCGGAAGGCGGGAGCACCTTCACGGTGCGGCTCCCGTGCCTCCCGGCGGAGCCCGCGATTCCGGACGCCGGCGAAGCGGCGCGGCTTTCCAGCCGCGAGCAGCGGGTGCGCGGGCGCCGGGGGGAGCCCCGCCGCAAGGCCGCGCCGGACACGCCGCACGGCGGGGAGGTCCCGCCCCTCCCGGCGTGAGCGGAGGGGCGCCGCGGCTACGGCCGGATGGCGCGCACGCTCCAGGACACCGGCGGCGCGCCGCGGTAGGCCCGGCGGTTGGCGGTCGGCGTCATGTCGAACTGGCGGATGGACGCGTCGCCGCTGAGGCGCTCGATGCCCCGCAGGATGCTGGAGGCCTGCTCCTCGCACCCGGTGTGCGCGCGGATCTCCTCCAGCAGCGCCGGCTCGGAGGTGGAAGCGACGTGGGAGCGGGTGATCGAGAAGAAGCTTGCCATGACTGTCTCCGACGGAGGACCGGCAGTGGCCCCGACAGGGGCGCACGCGGAAGCTAACGGCAACGCGCCCGAGTAGCGACGCCCGCCGCACCACCCCTGACCGCAGGAGCACGCGCATGGACGGACCGGCGGCCTTCGGAGAAGCGATCCGCGACGTCGCGGCGGGGCTGCGGGACGACGCCCCGTCGCACACCCGGCTCAACCGCGCGGAGGCCCGCATCGACGGCCTGGGCCGGCGGCTGCACGGCTTCGGCTACGTGCGCGGCCAGGAGATCGCCGATTGCTTCACGGCGGCGCTCCGCGAGCTGGCCGGGTCGCACGCCCTGCCGGACGGGGAGCGCGCGGAGGCGGTGGACCAGGCGGTGGCCCAGCTCGCCGCCGCCGCGGACCACGCCGCGGAGGGCGTCCTGCCGGCGCCGCCCTGAGGGCGGCCGCGACACCCCGTTGGGGGCCCCGGCGGACGCCAGCGCGAAACCCGCGTGAGGGATTTCGGCCCGGAGGGGCGAGACCCGGCGGGGCTGTTTCCGCCGGGTCTCGACTCCGTTACGCACGGTCGTTTCGTGCGTTACGGAGCCGAAGCCCGACCCCGGCGCCAGCCGGGGGCACGCCCGAACCCTACCGTTCAACCCGTTGTCGGCTTGAAGCAGGTCGCACCACCACCTCGTGCCGGGCCCCGTCGTCCAGGAGCGGGATCACCGCGCCCTCCAGCACCCGGCCGTCCAGCACCACCTCCGCCGCCCCGCCGCGGATTTCCCCCGGATCGAGCACCGTGATCGCGTACAGCGCCCCGCCGAAGCGGTACTCGATGCCGAACTCCCCCCACGCCGCCGGCACGCACGGCTCGATGCGGAGCGTGTCGCCGCGCCGGGTGAAGCCCAGGACGGCCTCCAGCCCCACCCGGTACATCCAGCTCGCGGAGCCGGTGTACCACGTCCACCCGCCCCGCCCCACGAGACCCGGGGCCGTGTACACGTCCGCGGCCACCACGTACGGCTCCACCCGGTAGCGCTCCGCGCCCTCCGGCGTGGCGGCGTGGGTGAGCGGGTTGAGCATCTGGTACAGCTCGAAGGCGCGGTCCCCCTCGCCGCGCATGGCGGTGGCGAGCACCGCCCAGAGCGCCGCGTGCGTGTACTGCGCGCCGTTCTCCCGCACCCCCGGGAGGTATCCCTTGATGTAGCCGGGGTCGTGCGGCGTCCGGTCGAAGGGCGGCGTGAGCAGCACCAGGAGGCGGTCGTCGGGGCGCACCAGGTGCTCCTCGAAGGAGCGCATGGCCCGGTCGCGCCGCTCCGGGTCGCC
Source organism: Longimicrobiaceae bacterium (assembly GCA_040509335.1). Taxonomy (GTDB): domain Bacteria; phylum Gemmatimonadota; class Gemmatimonadetes; order Longimicrobiales; family Longimicrobiaceae; genus JAFAYN01. The sequence goes on from JBEVLE010000467.1 coordinate 11,509, forward strand.
GGCGCCCGAGATGACGCTCCAGCTCTGCGCGATGGAGTCGATGCGGCACTCGTCGCCCGCGGCGGAGCCGAGCGGCGTGCCGTCGTCGAAGAAGGCGCGGCGGTACCACTCGCCGTCCCACCCGTGCGCCTCCACGGCCGCCGCGTACGCGTCGGCCCGCGCGCGGAAGTCCGCGGCCACCCCGCCGTCGCCGCGCTCGGCCGCGCGGACGGCGAAGGCGCGCAGCGTGGCCACCAGGAACCAGGCGAGCCACACGCTCTCCCCGCGTCCCTCCACCCCCACGCGGCTCATCCCGTCGTTCCAGTCGCCGGTGCCGATGAGGGGGAGCCCGTGCGCGCCCGCGGTGCACGCCCGGCGCAGCGCGCGCAGGCAGTGCTCGTAGATGCTTGCGTCCTCGTCGGCCACGCGGGGGAGGTCGTACACCTCGTGCTCGTGCGGCTCCAGCGCGCGCATCTCCAGAAAGGGCACCGGCTCGTCCAGCACGGCGGCGTCGCCCGTGACCTCCACGTACCGGTCCACGACGTAGGGGAGCCAGGCCAGGTCGTCGGAGAAGCGGGTCCGCACGCCCCGCCCGCTCTGCGGGTGCCACCAGTGCTGCACGTCGCCCTCCACGAACTGCCGCGCCGCGGCGCGCAGGACGTGCTCGCGCGCGAGCGCGGGCTCGGCGTACACGAAGGCGAGCACGTCCTGGAGCTGGTCGCGGAAGCCGTACGCCCCGCTGCTCTGGTACAGCGCGGAGCGCGCCCACATGCGGCAGGCGAGCGCCTGGTACAGCGTCCAGCGGTTGAGCATTGCGTCGAACGACGGCTCCGGCGTCCGCACCGTGACGACGGACAGCCGCTCCGCCCATGCCGCCACGCTGCGCGCGGCGGCGGATGCGGCGGCGCCCGGGGCGCGGTGCCGGTCGACGGCGAGCAGCGCCTCGGCCTCCCCCTCGGCGGCGCCCAGGAGCACGGCGAGCTCCCGGCTTTCCCCGGGCGCCAGCTCGAGCACGCACTGCAGCGCGGCGCACGGGTCCCAACCCGCGCCCGTGGTCCCGGCGAGGGGGCCCGCCCGCAGCGCGTCCGGGTCCGCCAGGCTGCCGTTGCGGCCGATGAACTCGCGCCGGTCGGCCGTGTGGCCGGTGACCGGCTCGCTCAGCGCGCAGAACGCCACCCACCCGGCGAACTGGGGATCGAAGGAGTTCTGCGCCAGGACGGCTCCCGCCTCCGCGTGGAAGCGGGTGACCACCTGGTGCTGGGTGTGCTCGCGCAGCACCCCGAGCGTCCACTCCACGTACGCCGTCACCCCGATGCGGCGCGGGCTCGCGCCGCGGTTCTCGACCCGCAGCACGGACAGCTTGACCGCCTCGCCGTCGGCCATCGCCAGGGTGAGGCGGGTGGCGATGCCGGCGTGCTCGCACTCGAACACGGAGGAGCCCGCGCCGTGGCGGACCGTGTAGCCGATGTCGCCGCGCACCGGCGCCGGCGTGGCGCTCCACAGCTCGCCCGACGCCTCGTCTCGCAGGTAGAGCGCCTCGGTGGCGGGGTCGCCCACCGGGTCGTTGTGCCAGGGGGTGAGCCGGAAGAAGTAGCTGTTCCCGGCCCACGTGGAGCCGGCGCCGCGCTCGCTGACCACGAAGCCGCCGTGCGGGTTGGCGACCACGTTCACCCACGGCGCGGGCGGCACCCGGCCGCCGCGGACGCGCACCTGGTAGTCGCCGGAGGGGGTCAGCCCCCCGAAGCCGTTGTCGAAGAGGAGCGGGATCCCATCGCTCTCCGCCCCGAGCGGCGCTCCGTCCCGCGCGGGCGCCCGGGGCGCCGCGACGGAAGCCGCGGCGGGGTGGGGCGCGGCCTCGCCCGCGGGGTCGCTCACCGGGTCGTTGTGCCAGGGGGTGAGCCGG
>JBEVLE010000468.1:0-10807 GCA_040509335.1 Longimicrobiaceae bacterium
CACCGTAGTTCTGGTGCCCTGGGCTGGCACACTCCGGCGAAGGGAGACTCGCCGGCTGTTTGGCGAGGCTCCCGGAGCCCGCGGAGGAGACCGGCGGGGCAGTTTCCGCCGGGCTCCGTAGCGGCCCCGGCCCCGGATCGAACGATGCAACTACTCACGGCTCGCCCGCTCGACCACCGTGATCCACGGGTCGAGCTGGTCCACCTCCTCCTCGCGCCCGTCCTCCCAGCGGACCACGGCGTACAGGGCCATGGCCTCCACCACCTCCCCGATCACCCCGGCGGCGCTCCGCACCGTGTCCCGCGCCAAAAAGAAGTGGCGCGACTCCAGCTGTACGCTCATCTCCCTCCGTGTAGGGCCGTCCGCACAACCCCGCTCCGCCGCAAGGCGCCGCCGCTCCGCGCGCCCGGCGGACCGCCCGGGCACCGCCTGAAACTTGACGCCGCGCCTGCCATCCCGGCAACTTCCCTGCGAGCCGCCCCACGATCCGCGGGGGCGCAACCCATTGCCACCAAAGAGCTACGTGACCAGCGACCCGGAAGGCGCGCCCCCGTTCCCCTCCACCCCCCGCCTCGCCCTGCGCGTGCTGGCCCCGGAGGACGCGCCCGCGCTCCAGCGCGTGTTCGCGGCGGCGGGCGACCACTTCCTGGGCGTCACCGGCCGCCCCGAGCCGGCCCCGGACGCGGCCGAGCAGGAGCTGCGCGGGTGCGCCGCCACGCCCGGGCGCGGCGTGGCGCTGGCGTCGCTGCGCGACACCGGCGAGGAGGCGGCGGCGCTGGGGTGGTGGGCCGGCCACCCGGAGCCCGACCTGGCGCTGCTGGGGATGCTCCTGGTGGTGCCCGAGCGGCGCGGGCAGGGGGTGGCGCGCGAGGCGCTGGGCGCGCTGGAGGCGTGGCTCGCGGGGCAGGGGATCCGCCGGCTGCGCACCGGCGTGTCCACGCGCGACCGGCGGGCGGGTCAGGTGCTCCCCGCGCTGGGGTTCGAGCGCATGAGCATCGCGGAGCACCAGGCGCTGGGGCTGGACATGGCGCACCTGGCGCTCTGGCAGAAGCCTCTCGGGTAGCCGCGTGGCCGACATCGTCACCACGCTCCCGCTCCCCGACGAGGCGCTGGCGCTGCTGCGCGGCGCCGGCGAGGTGCGCGGCCCGGACGCCTGGGAGGCGTGGCTGGGCGACGCCGCCGCGCTCCTCCCGCTGCTGACCGTGCGCGTGGACGCCGCCCTGCTGGAGCGCGCCCCGCGGCTGCGCGTGGTCGCCTGCCCCACGGCGGGGCACGACCACGTGGACCTTGCTGCCTGCCGCGCGCGCGGCGTCGTGGTCACCCACACGCCGGACGTGCTCACCGAAGCCACCGCCGACCTCACCTGGGCGCTGATCCTGGCGACGGTGCGGCGGCTCCCCCAGGCGGAGCGCTCGCTGCGCGCGGGGGAGTTCCACGGCTGGGGCTTCTGGGACTACCTGGGCGGCGACCTGTCCGGGCGCACGCTGGGGATCCTGGGGATGGGGCGGATCGGGCGGGCGGTGGCGCGGCGGGCCGCGGGGTTCGGCATGCGGGTCCGTTACACGTCGCGCACGCGCCTGCCGGAGGAGGAGGAGCGCGCGCTGGCGGCGGAGTGGACGGACCGGGACGGGCTGCTCGCCGCGAGCGACGTGCTGACGCTGCACGCGCCGCTCACCCCCGGGACGCGGCACCTGCTGGACGCCGCGGCGCTCGGGCGCATGCGGCCGGGGAGCGTGCTGGTCAACACCGCGCGGGGGCCGCTGGTGGACGAGGCCGCACTGGCGGACGCGCTCCGGGAGGGGCGGCTGGCGGGGGCCGGGCTGGACGTGTACGAGCACGAGCCCGCGGTGCACCCCGCGCTCCTGGAACTGCCCGGCGTCGTGCTCCTGCCGCACGTGGGCTCCGCCACGCGGGACACGCGCACGCGCATGGCGATGCTGGCCGCCCGCAACGCCCACGCGGTGCTCACCGGCGCAGCGCCGCCCACCCCCGTGGGCGGGCCGGAGTGACCGCCGGGATCCGCCGACGCGCGTCAGGTGCCGCCGGCGGACGCCAGGAGCTGCCAGTTCACGGTCACGTCCTGCCCCTGCGCCACGGCCACGGTGCGCGCCGCGCTGTCCCCCGCCGCCAGGGCGAACCCCACCGGCACCTGCAGGAACACCCGGTACGCGCCCTGGCCCAGGCCTTCGATGCTGTAGCGCCCCGCCGCGTCCGTGCTGTCCGCCGCGCCGCCCGTCACCGAGACCACCGCCCCGGCCACCCCCGCGCCGCCGGCCGTCACCTGTCCGCCCACGCTCCCCGGCCCGCTGCTCCCCGTGCCGAAGGGGGCCGTGGGAAAGAGGTTGTTCCCCTCGCACCCCGCCAGCAGCGCTCCCGCCAGCAGCAGGGTGATGCCCGTGTGCGCCTTTTGCATGGCTCGTTCTCCGCTGGTGTCCAGCGCGGCGACGTACGCAAGAACCGGGCGCTCCGGAGGTGACGACTTTGACATCATTTTACTGCGGGTTCGGGCGTGCCCCGGCTGGCGCCGGGTCGGGCTTCGGCTCCGTAACGCACGATAAAACTGTGCGTAACGGAGTCGAGCCCCGGCGGAAACAGCCCCGCCGGGTCTCGCCCCTCCGGGCCGAAATCCCTCACGCGGGCCCTCGCTGGCGTCCGCGGGTGCGGCTTCTGCTCCGGTGCCAGGTCCCCGGTCCCGCGCTGTCGCTGTTCTCCCCTCCCCCTTGCGGGGAGGGGCCGGGGGAGGGGGTCCGCCGTTGCAGGCTGTCCCCTGTCCCCTGTGGCGCTGCACGCTACGCGTGCACCGTTACAACCCTGTCCCCTGCCGTTCGTTGACCGCCCTCGACGACGCCCGGCTGCGCGCGGACGCGCGGCGCATCGTGGAGGCGGGGATCGCGGCGGCGGATCCGCGCGCGGCGGTGCTGCGGGCGCTGTCGCGCGAGGGTGAGCTGCTGCGCGTCGCCGGCGGGGAAACGGTGGAGCTGGGCGGTGTGGGGCGGGTGTGGATCGTGGGGGCGGGAAAGGCGGCGGCGGGGATGGCGGCGGGGGCGCTGGAGGTGCTGGGGGAGCGGGTCGCGGGCGGGACCGTCACGGTCCCGGCCGGCGGGCCCGTGGCGCGGCTCCCGGGGCTGGAGGTGTGGGCGGCGTCGCACCCGGTGCCGGACACGCACGGGCTGGCCGGCGCCACGGCCGCGCTGGACGTCGCGCGCGCCGCCGGCGAGGACGACCTGGTCCTGTGCCTGCTCTCGGGCGGGGCGTCGGCGCTGTGGCCGGCGCCGCCCGCGGGGGTGTCGCTCTCGGAGCTGCGCGAGGCCACGGAGCTCCTGCTGCGCGCCGGGGCGCCCATCGCGGAGATGAACGCGGTGCGCCGGCACCTGTCGCGCATCGCCGGGGGGTGGCTGGCGCGCGCCGCGGCCCCGGCGCGCGTGGTCACCCTGGCCGTGTCGGACGTGGTGGGCTCCGCGCCCGACGCCATCGGCTCCGGGCCCACGGTGCCGGACCCCACCACCTTCGGCGACGCGCTGGAAGTGCTGCGCCGCCGCGAGGTGGACGCGCCGCCCGCGGTGTGGGCCCACCTCCAGCGGGGCCACCTGGGCGAGGCGCCGGAAACGCCGAAGCCGCGGGACCCGGCCTTCGCGCGCGCCACGTACCGCGTGGTCGCCAGCAACCGCGACGCGCTCGCCGCCGCGGCCGAGGAGGCCGAGCGCCTGGGCTACCGCACGACGGTGGTGCGCGACGACATGGAGGGCGAGGCGCGCGAGGTGGCCACGGAGGTGGCCGCGCTCGCCTGGGGCGCCCACGCCGAGGGCGAGTCGGCGCGCGCGCCGGCGGCCTTCCTCCTGGGCGGCGAGACCACCGTGACGGTGCGGGGCCGCGGGCGGGGCGGCCGCAGCCAGGAGCTCGCCCTCGCGGCCGCGCTGGAGATCGAGGGCGAGCCCGCCCTGCTGGTCGCCGCCGCGGGCACCGACGGGCGCGACGGCCCCACCGGCGCGGCGGGCGGCATGGTGGACGGCGGGACCGTGGCGCGCGGCCGGGCGGCCGGCCTGGAGGCGCGCGACGCCCTGGAGCGCAACGACGCGCACACCTTTCTCCGCGCCAGCGGCGACCTGTTGGTCACCGGCCCCACCGGGACCAACGTCAACGACCTCGTGCTGGTGCTGGTGGGGTAGGCAGGGCAGCAGCGTTGACAACGCGGTTGGTTCCTGACCCCGCTATCTTGGTTGGATTGATCGCACGATACGAGCAGCATGCGGGGGATTGCCGCGATGTATACTCAAGTGTAAACGGTCTAGACCGAATTGTACTGCAGGCTTCGAAAGTATAATTCAGAAATGCGTTCGATCCTGCAGGTCAGGTTCACCAGCGGGTACTTCTTCTCCCACGATCTTCAGGATCTCACTGGCGACGAAAACCTTGCCATACCCTGCGCCAGGGTTCACCTGCCTCACGATTCCTGCGTTGACGAGCTTCTGTACGTTCCCCTGCGCAGCTCGGTAGGTGACCTGAAGAAGCTCGCTGGCAGATGGGATCGTCAGGAGAGGTGCTTCGAACAGGCTGTCGACCAGGCGAAGTGAAAGCGCGCTTGCCCGTGTCTGGGTAAGCTGATTGCGCCACCGCACCTGTAGTTCCTGGAGGCGAGTGGCGCGCAGGATCGCATCGCGCGCCTGGTCGGCGACGCCGCGTAGAAAAAACAGAAGCCATTGCAGCCATTCTCCGCGTTCACTGACGGCGAGAAGACGCTCGTAGTACTCTTCCCGGTTCTTTTCGAAGTAGGCGCTGAGATAGAGGAGCGGCAGGGGGAGGAGCTTCCAGTGAACGAGCAGCAGGACGATCAGCAACCTTCCGATACGTCCATTGCCGTCGAAGAACGGATGAATGGCTTCGAACTGGTAGTGCATCAGTCCGAGCCTGACGAGCGGGGGGTACAGGGTGTCGTCTTGAAGATATGCTTCGAGCTGCTGGAGCGAGCGATTCATCTCCGGGACGGGGGGGGGTACGTAGACCGCCTCTTCCCGCGTGCAGCCCGGCCGCCCGATCCAGTTTTGATTCATCCGAAATTGACCCGGAGCCGCGAGGCCTCCTCTAACCCCCTGCATCAGCTGCTCATGAAGTTCACGGATCAGCCGTAGGCTGACCGGCAGGGACTCCATGCGCTCAATGCCGTATTGAAGCGCTCGGACGTAGTTTCGCACCTCCTGTACGTCTTCCAGTGTCGTCTTCGTCCGTTGTCCAGCCTCAAATGCGTATAGGTCCGATACATCCGCCTGCGTTCCTTCGATCCGCGACGAGAGTACCGCTTCACGATTCATGAACGGCCGCATCAGGAGCTGCGGATTGGGTAGGTTGCGGCCGAGGCCGGCAAGCTCGCCGAGTGCACGATCGGCATCCGACAGTGCTGAGGAAAGCTCCGGTCCCCAGGGAAGCTGAGGCGGGAGTGGGGCCGGGACGAACGCGTGGTAGGCTCCGGCCCCCTTGCCTACAATGGCGAGCGAGCCTGCCGCATCAGCGCCGAATCGCTTCAGATCCATGTGATTTACCTGGTTCGTCGAACCGACGACGCAGATGCCGGACGAAGGGTGAGGACGGCGCCCGACAGCAGACGGGTGTGCCCAGACGGGCTTGTCGAGTCAGCAAGGGGCAGTCGCTCCATCACTCCGCGGTTCACGAGCACCCCTCCACCCACTCCACTTCCGGCAGCCGTCCGGCACGGTACCGCACCACCTTCGCGCCGTCGGTCTCGAACACCAGGCGGAACGCGCTGTCGGAGGCCGCCTGCGGAGTGACGGTGAGGTAGCGGCCGTCGGTGTACTTGTGCGGCGTTTCCGCGACGCGGCCGGCGTACAGCTCGCGCACGCGCGCCTCCGCGTCGCCCACGCCGGCGCCCTCCGCGGTGCGGATGCCGGCGCTGTCCACGTCCACGCGCGCGACCTGTCCTTCGTTGACCATCACCCTCACGCCGGGGCTCGCGGCCGGGCGCAGGTAGCCGCATCCGCCGCGCGCCGCCGTGGTGTCCGGCGTGGCACCCAGGGCGGCGGCGGCGGCGGCGAGCGGCGTCCCCACCTGCGCGGGCCCGGCGCCGCGAATGCCGACGGTCCAGTCATCTCCCGGGGGCGCCGGTGCGCCCGCGGCGGGGCTGGGCGCCTCCTGGGGATCGGGCGCGGGCGTGGTGCTGCCGGGGGCCGCTTCCGGCGCGCCCTCGTCGGAGGGCATGCACGCGGCGAGGGCGGCGACGAGCAGAGCGGCGGCGAGCGGGGAACGGCGCATGGGGACGGCTCCGGGTCGGCGGGTGGCGCGGCGGACTGCGATTTCGCGCACGGATCGCAATTCCCGTTCGCGGCCCGCGCACGTGGATGTGTTCTCCGGCAAACCCCGTGGATCACACGCAAGTCTTGACACGGCGTGGGTGGAAACGCTTTCTACACGCTCGTGCGCAGTTCTCGCCGAATCCTTCCCGCAGGTCCCTTTCCCCACGCCCGCCGGCAAGCTCCAGCCATGCCGGCAGTGGCGGCACGTCATGTGTTTGGGCCAGGTGCTTCGCTGTACTGGCCAGGTACTGCGACACGACGCTTTTGCGTTCGCACACGGACGTATCACACTCACTCCGAGGAGGGCTCATGACCAGCCAGGCTCCAGCAGGTCGCCGTGCCGTTGGAAGCTATGCCCTGGCCTTGATCGCTCGATCCACCACCCTGTTCGCGGCTCTCGGCGTCCTGCTCTGCAGCGCGTTCATCTTCGGCTTCGCTCCTGCTTCGGCCGGGGGCGCGAATGTGGGTCCGGTCCACGTCGCGATCCCGTTTCCGGGTGACGGCGAGGTCCCGGAGCCTGCGAACGCCGCTACGGATCAGACCCTCACCGTCTGCGCCAGCCAGGGGGTTCCCGGCGGGTACGTCATCCTCTCCGCCTCCAACAGTACCACCTGCCCTGCCTACCCGCAGTTCAACAGGTACCAGGTCGGCATCCCGGGCTCCCAGGCGAACATCTGCAGTGTCCTGCCCCTCCCGTCCGGCATCCCGCCCGTCCCATCCGGCAGTGTCGCGCCCATCCCAACCGGCTACGTGGTCCTGACCGCCGCGCCCAGCACCAACTGCCCGAACGGCCGGATCTACACGATCCGCAGGGTGTCGTCGCCGCTGCAAGTGTGCAGCGTCTCGCCGATCCCGGCCGGGTACGTGATCGGGTCCGCGACGAACAACGTCAACTGCCCCGCCACCGGGTCGCTCACCTCCTACCAGATCCTGCTGGCCGCCAGCGGGATGCAAGTGTGCAGCATCTCGAAGCTCCCGGCCGGGTACGTGGTCATCGGCTCTACGTCCTCCGTCCACTGCCCCGCCTCGAACGCGCACAACTACTACAGGATCCAGCCGGTATCCTCGCCGCTGCAGGTATGCAGCAACTCAACGATGCCGGACGGGTACGTGATCGCGTCCGCGGTGGCCACCAGCGGCTGCCCCAACAGCGGCACGCTCAACCGCTACAACATCAAGCTGCCGGGAACGGCGGAAACGGTGTGCGCGAACTCCCCCGTCCCCTCCAATTACGTCGTCGTCTCGTACGGGACGGCCTACAACTGCCCGGACTCGAGAACCAAGCGGATCCAGCGGCAGTAGACAGGGGCCCTGGCCCGGCATGCGCCGCGAGCCCGGCCCCCGCGTGGGGGACGGGCTCCGTCTCGTGTGTCGGCAGCCTGCTAGGGCAGGTTGTCCACCAGGAGCTGGACGACGTCGTCCGGGTTGTCGGTGTTGATCCAGTGGCCGCCCACCAGGCGGTGCAGGAAGACGCGGCCGCTCGCGCGCCCCGCGGCCTCCACGCGGGCCATCGCCTCGTCGTCCAGCGAGTCCGACTCGGTCGCCTTGACGACGTGGATCTCGGCCGTGGCGGGCGGGTCCTCCACCACGTGCCACAGGTCGGTGCGGAAGAAGTCGCGCAGCATCTCCTCCACCCCGTCGATGTCCAGCCGCCAGCGGTACACGCCGTCCTGCGCCTCCAGGTTCATGGCGAACCACTGTGCCAGCCCCGTGGGGTACCCGGCGCGCTCGATCCCCTGCACGGCCTCCGCGCGGGACGCGAACTCCGTGGGGAGCGACCTCACCGTCTCGATCATCCGCCACGCGCTCCCGGACGGCTCCCGGACGGCGAGCGTGGAGTCCACCACCCACGCCTGGCGCAGCCCCTCGCCGTGGTGCTCGGCGTACATCAGCGCCACCTTGCCGCCGAAGGAGTGCCCCAGCACCGCCGCCGCGTGGAAGTCCAGGCTTTCCACCAGCGCGTCCACGTCCGCCGCGCTCTCGGCAAGCGTGTGCGGGCCCGCGAAGCCGCGGGACTGGCCGTGCAGCCGCAGGTCCACCAGCAGCGCGCCCCACTCGGGTCGGGCGTCCACCACCCGCCGCGCGACGGTGCCCCAGTTGCGCCCGCTCCCGTAGATGCCGTGCAGCACCAGGAGCCAGCGCTCGGGCGTGCGCCCCGCCGCGGCGACGCGCGTGTGGGCGAGGATCGGGCGCTGCGCGCCGCCTGCGGGGGTGCCGTCCATGCTCGCTCGCTTCGCGGTGGGCAGAGGGTTCGTGTCGCCCCGATTCTAACCCGCGCACCCACGCCGCGCGACCCCGGCCGGCGGCCCGGACCTGTGCCGCTCCCGCGCGGAAGCTGTCCACCCGTGGGGACGGCGCGCGCGGACGCAGCCGGCTCCAGGGTGCCGCAAGCTGAATCCCCGCAGCCGGATGCGTGGTGCCATGCCGCGCGGAACGGGCCTTGCCGTGAGGGCGGCGTCCGGGATCCATCCCCAGCCCTCCGCCGACACGCCGAGCCCGCATGCCCGTCCCCCGCCGCATCGCCCCTGTTCTCGCCAGTGCCCTGGCGCTGCTCTGCGCCCCCGCCGCCCCCGCGCAGCAGCGGGCCGCGCCGCCCGCCATCACCGTGAGCGGGGAAGTGCTGGACGCCCTCAGCGGGGCACCGGTCCCCGACGCGGCCATCACCCTCCCGGCGCTGGGGCGCAGCGTCTTCACCGACGAGCGCGGGCACTTCGTCCTGCGCGCCATCCCGGCGGGGCCGCAGCGCTGGGTCGTCACCCGGCTGGGCTACTCGGCGTGGGAGCAGGAGGTGGACGCCCGCGAGGACGGGGCCGCGTACACCGCGCGCATCCTCCCCCGCCCCGAGGTGCTGGAGGGGATCACGGTGGTGGCGGACCGCTTCGAGAGCCGCCGCCGCGCCGCCGCCACCTCCGTGCGCGTCGCCGACCGGCGCGACATCCTCGCCAGCGCCGCGGCCAACGCCATGGAGCTGATCCCCAGCCGCCTCGGGCTTGCCGTCCTCCCCTGCTCCATCGACCAGCCGGACGTCCTGTGCGCCATGATCCGCGGGCGCCTGGTGCGCCCCACCGTGGTCGTGGACGAACAGGCGCCCGGCGCCCTGGAGCACCTCCTCACCTACCAGCCCCACGAGATCCACGTGGTGGAGTCGTACTACGCCGGGGAGCTGATCTACGTCTACACCACCGGCTTCGTGGAGCGGCTGGCCCGCAGCGGGCGTCCCCTCCAGCCCCTGATCGCGGGCCGGCACGGCGGCGGGTAGCCCCGCGGCGGGCGATCCGCGCGGGCCGGCCGAGAGCTTCCTGTTCTCCGGCCGCCCGTGCACGTACTTTGCGGAAGGTTGTTCCGCTCGGGCAGCTCCCCGCCCCTGCGCCGTCCTTCCCTCCCGCTCCCGGAGGCGAGCCATGCCTGTCCAACGTAGTCTGCCGCTCCTGCCCGCCCTCCTGGCGCTGGCGCTCGCCGCTCCCGTGGTCGCGCAGGACGCGCAGGCCGCCCGGAGCGCGCAGCCTCCCCGGATCACCGTGCGCGGCGAGGTCCGCGACGTGTCCACCGGGGCGCCGCTGCGCGACGCCGTCGTTTCGCTTCCCGCGCTGGGCCGCATGGTGGGCACCGACGACCAGGGGCGCTTCGTGCTGCGCGAGATCCCCGCCGGCACGCAGCGCTGGATCGTCAGCCGCATCGGCTACGCCTCCTGGGACCAGGAGGTGGACGCCACCGAGGACGGCGCCGCCTACACCGCCGGGCTCCTCCCCCGCCCCGAGGTGCTGGAGGGGATCACCGTGGTGGCGGACCGCTTCGAGACCCGCCGCCGCTCCGCGGGGACCAGCGTGTACGCGGTGGAGCGGACGGACATCCTGGCCAGCGCCGCGCCCAACGCGCTGGAGGTGCTCCCCATCCGCACCGGCCTGCGTCTCCTCCCGTGCAGCAGCCGCAACACCGACCTGGGGTGCGCCATGATCCGGGGCCGCCTCACCCGCGTCGCCGTGTACATCGACGAGGAGTACGCCCCGGCCGGTCTGGAGCAGCTCCGCAGCTACCAGCCGCACGAGCTGTACATGATCGAGGCGTACTACGGCGGCGAGGTGGTGTACGCCTACACCACCACCTTCGTGGAAACGCTCGCCCGCACCCGGCGCAGCCTGGCCGCGGTCGCCAAGGTGCGCATGCGCGGCACCGAGTACCCGGGGATGGGGCTGGACGCCGCCGTGGACGACGGTCCCGCCCGGGCGCGCGCGGCCCGCGAGCGCGAGCGTGCGCGTGAGCGGGAGGCGACCAAGCAGACGCCCTGAGTTTCTTCGCGTGCAGGCGGGGGCCGCTGCGGAGCCCGGCCAAACTGCAGGCCGGTCTCCTCCGCGGGCTCCGGGAGCCCCGGAAAACTGCCTCCGGGTCTCCCTTCGCCGGAGGGAGCCAGCCGAAACTGCCCGGCTGTCTCCCTCCGACCAGAATCATAGGGGTACTACAGAACCACGAACCACAGAACGGCGCCCCCACCTCGGCACTGAGGTGGG
>JBEVLE010000469.1:0-3149 GCA_040509335.1 Longimicrobiaceae bacterium
CCGCGTGAGGGATTTCGGCCCGAAGGGGCGAGACCCGGCGGCAGTTTGCCGGGGCTCGACTCCGTTACGCAGCGTTGTTTGCTGCGTTACGGAGCCGAAGCCCGACCCCGGCGCCAGCCGGGGGCACGCCCAACCAAGCCGTTGTCGTATCACGTCGACGGAGACAGCTCGGCATCCACGGAAACGGCACCCGGCGCCGCGGAACGCCCGACGGCGTCCTCAAGCTCGTCCTCGGCGAAGCGCAGCCGCGGCATGCGCGAGGCGACGGCCGTGGCCACCAGCACGAACACGCCCAGCCCCACGTACAGCAGCCCGATCCCCCGCCCCGGCCCCACCCCCATGTACGGCCCGAGCGTGCCGGCGAGCGCGCCGCCCGGGGCCATGAGCGGCTCCAGGAGGAAGTCGGCGGCGGGGCCGGCGGCGAGCAGGGCGAGCGGCATGGACGATTCGGCGACCATGGTGATGGTGGCGAAGACGCGGCCGTGCAGGTGGAGCGGCGTCTTGACCTGCCAGAGCGCGTTGAAGCACCCGGTGGCGAGGGGCCCGCCCAGCGCGATGCCGAACGCGCCGGCGGCGATCACCGCGGGATCGGAGCGCAGCCCGGCCACGATGACGCTGACGCCCAGGATCGTACCGGCGGCGACGATGCCGTGGAAGCGGCGCCGCGGGCCGCCCCAGGTGCTCATGAGCAGGCTGCCGGCGAGCGTTCCCGCCCCGGCGACGGACATCACCGTCCCCAGCACCACCTCGTCGGCGGTGCGCAGCACCAGCGGGGTGAGCAGGATCATGCTGATCACGGGTGCGACGCCGATGCACGAGAAGTACAGCAGCATGCCGAAGATCCCGGGGCGCTCGCGGACGTAGCGCCACCCCTCCGCGGCGTCGGCGAGGAGCGTGGGGCGCGGCCCCGCGGCGGCGCCCGCGGCGCGGTGCGGCTGCGGGACGCGCACGGCCAGGAAGACGGCGAGCACCACGGCGAAGCTGGCCAGGTCCAGGAGCAGCACCCCGGTGGCGTGGATGCGGGCCAGCAGGATGCCGGCGAGCACGGGGGCGACGATGCGGATGCCGGCGCCGCCGAACTGCGTGAGCCCGGAGGCGCGCCCGAACTGCTCGGGAGGGATCAGCGAGGTGAACACGGCCATCCCCGCCGGCCGCACGCTGGCGCCCACCACGGACGCGACGAGCGAGGTGACGTACAGGTGCCACACCTCCAGCCGGCCGGTGGCCATGAGCGCGGCGGTGGCGGCGGTGGTGACGATGGCGGCGACCGTGGCCCACACCATCATCATGCGCCGGTCCCAGCGGTCCGCCAGCGCCCCGGCGAAGGGGGACACCAGGAGCGCCGGGACGATCCCCGCCACGGCGATCAGCGAGTACAGCGTGGCGGAGCCGGTCTGCTGGAAGGCCCACACGCCGATCACGAAGCCGGTGAGCGCGCTCCCCAGCGACGAGACCGTGCTCCCCAGCCAGATCAGCAGGAAGGTGCGGAAGTTCTGCTGAGGGGTCGGCTCTCCGGCGGGCGGGCGGCTCACCGGGCGGCTCCGGCGCCGGGGAGCGCGCCGGCCTCGCCCGCCGTCCACTCCGCGGCGGGGGCGGAGGGCGCCGGGAGGAAGCCGGCGTCCACGAAGTAGCGGAAGTAGCGGTGGAGCAGGCGGTCGTCCACCGGGGGGCAGGCGACGCCCGTTCCCTCCAGCCCGGCCAGCACCGCGGCGCAGTCGAAGCGCGGGGCGGGCATCTCCGGCTCCGCCTCGTCGTCCGCGGCCGCGTCCGCGGGGGGCGGCGGGGGAAAGCGGGAGATGAAGGGGCGCAGCGGATGCTCCTCGTCGGCCGCGGCCTCGGCGAGCATGCGGGCGGTCCAGCGGCGCAGCGGCACCGGGTCCAGCCGGTAGCCGAAGCGGCGGGCGGACGCCCACAGGTCGCTCCAGCGGACGATCTCGGGGTGGGTGAGGTTGAAGGTCTTCCCCGGCGTGTCGGGGCGCAGCGACAGCTCGACGATGGCGGCGCTCACGTAGTCGATGGGGGCCACGTCGGTGCCGCCGTCGGCCCGGGCGACCTGCTCCATCTCCACGGCGGCGCGGGTGAAGCGCCAGATGAAGTCGTGCGTGGCGCAGATGCCGCTGCGCGAGTCGCCGGTGACGATCCCGGGGCGGTACACGGCGGCGGGGACGCCGCGCGCCATCGCCAGGCGGACCACCTGCTCGGCGACCCACTTGCTCTGCGCGTAGCCGGTCAGGCGGCGCCACTCGTCCACGCGGTCGCTCTCGTACAGCACCTCGGGGACGGGCTCGCCGGGCGCGGGCGGCGAGTACACGGCGACGCTGGACAGGAAGTGCACGGGCTTGAGCGGGCCGGTGCACGCCAGCCGCAGCACCTCCCGCGTGCCGCCCACGTTGGCGGCGCGGAGCGCGGCGTAGGGAAAGGTGTGGTTGACCTGCGCGCCATTGTGGTAAATGACGTGGACCGCCTCGGCCAGCGCGGCGAAGGCGGCGGCGTCCAGCCCCAGCCGCGGCTGCGCGAGGTCGCCGGGGACCACGGCGACGCGGGCGCGGTACGCGTCGCTCCACAGACCGTACGAGTCCAGCTTGCGGCGGATGCGCTCCAGCCCGGCGGCGGGGTCGGCGGCGCGCACCAGGCAGTGCACCCGCAGCGCGGTGCGCTCCAGGAGCTCGTGCAGCAGGTACGCGCCCAGGAAGCCGGTGGCGCCGGTGAGGAGCGCGTCGCTCGGCTCGCCGGCGCGCGCGGGCTCGCGCGGCCGGATCTCCGCGTCGAGCGCCACCTCGTCCCACAGGTCGGGGTCGGCCGCGGCGGCGGGCGCCGCGCCGCCGGCCGCTGCGCCGTCGCCCAGGAGCGCGGCCAGGTCGGCGATGGTGGGCGCCCCGTAGAGCGCGTCCAGCGGGACCTCCGTTGCCAGCAGCTCGCGGAGCCGGAAGACCAGCCGCGGCGCCATCAGCGAGGTGCCGCCCAGCTCGTAGAACGAGTCGTACACCCCCACCTCGCGCACCCCGAAGAGCTCGCGCCACGCGGCGGCGATGCGCTCCTCCAGCCCGGTGCGCGGGGCCACGTACTCCACCTGCAGGTGGGGACGGTCGTGGACCTCCTCGGCGGGCGGCGGCGGGGCGGCGGCGGGCTCCCGCGCCGCGGGCTCCGCG
>JBEVLE010000470.1:0-13579 GCA_040509335.1 Longimicrobiaceae bacterium
GGGAGACTCGCCGGTGGTTTGGCGAGGCTCACTCCGGCGAGGGGAGACAGCCGGGCTGTTTCGGCTGGCTCCCGGAGCCCGCGTAGGAAACAGGCCGGCAATTTGGCCTGGTTCCGGAGCGGCCCGCCAGCTCCGACGTAGCCGCAGGAACTAGATGGCGCGCCTGATGCCAGAAGACGAAGAAGACCCGCTGCCGGGAGCGAACACCGCGCGCAGGTCCCAGGGCCCCGGGAACGGCGCGGGCGTGGCGGCCTCCAGCACCATCATCCTCTTGCCGTCGCGGGCGATGCGCCCCACCACGAACGGCACCGGCTCGACTCCCTGCATGGCTCGCCTCCTGCTGTAGGTCGCCGCGCCCGGGGGCGCGCGAAAGGGGGGGACCGGGCGCCGCAGGTTGCGCGGCGCCGGGCGGAATGCCGGTCAGTACTTGCGGATCACGCCGACGACGATCCCCTGGATCTGGACCTCGTCCGGCTGGAAGTACATGGGCTGCATGGTGGGGTTGGCGGGCTGCAGGCGGATGCGCCCGTCGCGCTCGCGGTAGAACTTCTTCACCGTGGCCGACTCGCCGCCCACCAGCGCGACCACCATCTCGCCGTTGTCCGCGGTGACGCGGGAGTTGACGATGATGTAGTCGCCGTCGCGGATCTGCTCGTCCACCATGGAGCTTCCCTTGACCCGCAGCACGTAGTTGTTCCCCTTGGGGACCATGTCGTGCGGCACCGCGACGGTGTCCTCGTTGTCGCGCAGCGCCTCGATGGGCAGGCCCGCGGCGACCGAGCCCAGGAGGGGAAGCTCCACGGCCAGCGTGCCCATCTCGGCGGGCACGACCTCCAGGGAGCGGCTCTTGTTGTAGTTCTTCCGCAGGAACCCCTTTTGCTCCAGATTAGACAGATGCTCGTGCACCGTCGCAAGGGAGGAGTAGCCGAAGTGCTCCGCGATCTCCTCGAAGCTGGGCGAGTACCCGTACGCCTCGATGAAGCTTTGGACGTAGTCCAGGATCTGCCGCTGACGCTTGGTGAGTGCCATTCGAGGGCTCCGGGGAAGTGGACCAATTGCGATCCGAAGAATCACCGAATAGAATTATACCCGAACGTAACCCGAAGCGCAAGACGGTCGTTCGGAAGGCCTTCCTCCGGGTCGAAAACGGCGCTCCGAGGCTCCTTTCCCGCTGACCCGCGCGCGTGCGCCGCGGCGCACTTTTGAAGAGTTCTTGAGCATCCTGCAGCGCATCGTGGACACCAAGCGGGGCGAGGTCGCGGAGCTGGCTCCGCGGCGCGCGGAGCTTCGCGCCCGCGCCGCCGACGCCCCGCCCGCCCGCGGCTTCGCGGCGGCGCTCCGCCGTCCCGGCGAGGTCCGCCTCCTGGCCGAGGTCAAGCGCCGCTCCCCCTCGGCCGGGGAGATCCGGCCGGGCGCGGATCCGGTGGAGGTCGCCCGCGCGTACCAGGACGGCGGGGCGGCCGCGCTTTCCGTGCTCACCGACCGCGAGTACTTCGGGGGCGACCTGGACGCGCTGCGGCGCGTCCGCGCGGATGTGGGGCTGCCGGCCATCCGCAAGGACTTCCTCATCGACCCGGTGCAGCTGTGGGAAGCGCGCGCCGCCGGCGCGGACGCCGTGCTGCTCATCGCGCGCATCCTGGACGACGCGCGCCTGGCCGAGCTGCTGGGGCTGGCGGAGGAGGGGGGGATGGACGCGCTGGTGGAGGTGCACGACGCCGCCGAGCTGGAGCGCGCGCTCGCGGCCGGGGCGCGGCTGGTGGGCGTCAACAACCGCGACCTGGGGAGCTTCACCACCGACCTGGACCTTTCGGTCCGCCTCGCGGGGTCCGTCCCCGGCGCGGTGACGCTGGTGGCCGAGAGCGGGATCCGCACCGCCGCGGACGTGGACCGGATGGGAGGGGCCGGCGTGGACGCGGTGCTGGTGGGCGAGTCGCTGATGCGGCAGGACGACCTGCGCGCCGCCTCCGCCGCCCTCGTCGGGCGCCCCCGCGACCCGGCCGCCCGCCCGTGAGCGGCGCGCCCGCCCTCAAGGTGTGCGGCATCACCCGCCGCGCGGACGCCGAGGCGGCCTCCGGGGCGGGCGCCGCGTTCCTGGGGGTGGTGCTCGCCCCCGGGGGAAAGCGCACCGTCGCCGCGGAGGACGTGGCCGCGCTCCTCGCCGGGCTCCCGGCGCGCCGCGTGGGCGTGTTCGTGGACGCCGCCGCAGCCGAGCTGCGGCGGGCGGCGGAGGCGGCCGGGCTGCACGTGCTCCAGCTCCACGGCGACGAGCCCCCGGAGCTGCTCCGCGAGCTCAGGGAGGAGGGCCGCTGGACCGTGTGGAAGGCGCTGCGGCCCCGCGGCGCGGCGGAGCTGCGCGCCGGGGTGGAGCGCTATGCCGGCGTGGCCGATGCTCTGCTGCTGGACGGCTTCTCGGCGCGGGCGCACGGCGGCACCGGCACCGCCTTTCCCTGGGAGGAGGTGGCCGCGGCGCGCGGCGAGATCCCCGCCGGGCTGCGGCTGGTGGTGGCGGGCGGGATGCGGGCCGGCAACGTGGCCCGCGCGGTCGCGCTCCTCCGCCCCGACGTGGTGGACGTCAGCTCCGGGGTGGAGTCCGCCCCGGGGATCAAGGACCCTTCGGCGATCCGCACCTTCGCGGCCGCGCTCCGCGCGCCGCAGAACGACCAGCAGGAAACGGCATGATGTCCTCCACCGCAGCATCGGCGGCGAACCCCGGCGACGTGTCGGGCCGCTTCGGCAAGTTCGGGGGGCGCTTCGTCCCCGAGACGCTCGTCACCGCGCTGGACGAGCTGGCGGCCACCTACGCCCAGGCCTCGGCCGACCCGGCGTTCTGGGCGGAGCTGGACGCGCTCTGGCGCGACTACGTGGGCCGCCCCACCCCGCTGTACCGGGCGCGGCGGCTGGGCGAGGCCGCCGGCGTGGGGACCGTGTACCTGAAGCGCGAGGACCTGAACCACACCGGCGCCCACAAGATCAACAACTCCCTGGGCCAGGTGCTCCTCGCCCGGCGCATGGGGAAGCAGCGCATCATCGCCGAGACCGGGGCGGGGCAGCACGGCGTCGCCACGGCCACCGCCTGCGCGCTCTTCGGGCTCCCCTGCATCGTCTACATGGGCGAGGAGGACATCCGCCGGCAGGCGCTCAACGTCTACCGCATGCGGCTGCTGGGCGCCGAGGTGCGGCCGGTGGGCAGCGGCACCCGCACCCTCAAGGACGCCGGCAACGAGGCCATGCGCGACTGGGTCGCCAACGTCCGCGACACGCACTACGTGCTGGGCTCCGCCGTGGGCCCCGACCCGTTCCCGCGCATGGTGCGCGACTTCCAGTCGGTGATCGGCCGCGAGAGCCGCGCGCAGGTCCTGGAGGTGGAGGGGCGCCTCCCCGCGGCGGTGATCGCCTGCGTGGGCGGGGGATCCAACGCCATCGGGATGTTCGCCCCGTTCGTGGCGGACGCGGAGGTGGAGCTGGTGGGGGTGGAGGCGGCGGGGGAGGGGGTGCACACCGGGCGCCACGCCGCCACCCTCACCCAGGGGAGCCCGGGCGTCTTCCAGGGGAGCCGCTCGTACCTGCTCCAGGACGAGGCCGGGCAGGTGACCGAGGCGCACTCGGTGTCCGCCGGGCTGGACTACCCCGGCGTGGGGCCGGAGCACTCGCACCTCAAGGACTCCGGCCGCGCCATGTACGTGTCCGTCACCGACGCCGAGGCGCTGGAGGCCTTCGAGCGGCTGGCCCGGCTGGAGGGGATCATCCCCGCGCTGGAAACGGCGCACGCCATCGCCCACCTGCTGCGCGCCGGCGCCCGCTGGGCCGACTCCGGGCCGGTGGTGGTGTGCCTCAGCGGCCGCGGCGACAAGGACGTCGCGCAGGTGGCCGAACTCACCGCGGGCCGGGCCTGAGCCGCACCCCATGAGCGCACCGGCCCCGCGGATGGACGCCCAGGGCGAGCCGAGCGGCCCGTCCCCCGCCGAGCGGGAGGCCGTGGGGGAGCTGGTGCGCGACCTGGGGCGCTCGCTGCGCGTGCACCTCCTGTACGAGGGGAACAACCCGGCGGTGGACCGCTTCGTGGACGCGGTTCGCACGCGCATGGCCGGGCTGTGGGACCAGTTCCCGCGCCTGGCGCTGCACGTGGAGGAGAACGAGGTGGCGTGGGAGGGGGAGCCGGTGTACCGCGGCGAGACCCGCTCCGAGGACTTCGCCTTCCTGCTGTACCGCGACGGCGTGCGCGAGCTGGTCTTCCTCCCCGGCTTCGAGGAGGAGGAGCTGGGCGTGTTCCTGGAGATCCTGGTGCGGGTGCAGCGCCTCAAGGCCGACGAGGACGACCTCCTCACCCTGCTCTGGGACCGCGACTGGCAGCACCTGCGCTACCGCTACGTGGAGGCGCTCCCCGAGGGCGTCGCGCTCCCCGCCGGGAGCGGCACGCCCCCGAAGCCGATCCCGCCGCCGCGCGAGGCGGAGTCCACCCTGGTCTCCACCGTAAGCCGCGAGGACTTCCGCGAGGCGCTGTACTTCCTGGACGAGGGCGACCTGCGCCGCCTGGAGGCCGAGGTGCGCCGCGAGCAGGAGCGCGACCTGTGGGGCGACGTCCTGTCCGGCCTCTTCGACCGGCTGGAGGACGGCGCCCCCGCGCGGCAGGAGCAGATCGTCCGCATCCTCGCCGACCTCCTCCCCACGCTGCTGGGCTCCGGCAACCTCCCGCTCGCCGCGTCGCTGCTGCGCGAGCTGGTGGGGATCGCCACCCGCCCCGGCGCCCTTTCCCCCGCGGTGCTGCGCGCCGTCCGCGCCCTGTTCGAGCGGCTGTCGCAGGGGGAAACGGTGGACGAGCTCGTCCGCACCGTGGAGGAGGACCCCGGCGCCGAGGCGCTCGCCGGGCTGGGCGCGCTCCTTTCCTTCTTCCCGCCGGACGCGCTCCCCGCGCTGCTGCGCGCCGCCGAGGCGACGCCGGCGGAGGGGGTCCGCGCGGCGGTGCTGGAGGCCGCGGAGCGCCTGGCAGGGAAGGAGGGCGAGCGGCTGCTGCCGCTGCTGGCGCACGAGGACCCGCGCATCGCCGCGGGGGCGGCGCGGGTGGCGGGGCGGCGCGGCTTCGCCGCGGCGGGGCCGGAAGTGGCGCGCCAGCTCGCCCGCCCGGAGCTCCCGCTGCGCCTGGTGGCGGTGGAAACGCTGCTGGCGCTGCGCAGCCCCGTGGCGGCGCACGCGCTCCAGGGCGCGCTGGCCGACGCCGAGCGCGAGGTGCGCATCGCCGCGGCGCGCGCGCTCGCCGCGCTCCGCTACACGCCGGCGCGCCCCGTGCTGGAGGCGGCGCTCGACTCCAGGCGCCTGCGCGAGGCCGACCTCACCGAGCGCATCGCCTTCTTCGAGGCGTTCGGGGCGGTCGCCGGGGAGGAGGGGGTGGCGCTCCTGGACCGCATGCTCAATGGCAAGAGCTGGCTGGGCCGTCGCGAAACGCCCGAGATGCGGGCCTGCGCGGCGCTGGGGCTCGCCCGCTCCGGGCTCCCCGCCGCCCGCCGGGCCCTCGCCGGCGCCTCCGCCGACGCCGACCCGGTGGTCCGCAGCGCCGTGGGCCGCGCCCTGCGCGGGATCGACGCGTGAGCACCCCCGGCATCCTCCCCGCCGACGCCCCGCAGGGCGGCGAGCTCGCCCCCGTCGACGAGCGCGGGCTGCAGCGCGCCGGGCGCGAGATGCTCTTCGCGCTGTACGCCTCGCTGCGCGTCCTCAAGATGTATCCGCTGGAAAACCAGACGGTCCAGAACGCCCTGGCCGAGCTGGACGCCGCGGTCAGGCAGGTGGTCGCCACCGAGGGCTCCGTGTCGCTGCGCTACGTGGGCGACTTCGTGTTCCTCAACGACCTGCGCATGCGGATCGACCTGGGGAGCTTCGCCACCTTCAGCGCGGTGGGGCGGACGCTGCGGGCGCACGGCGTGGGGCAGCTGGACGTGGGCCCCGCGGCCGGGGTGGCCGACTGGACGGCCTTCCTGTCGCTGCTGCTGGCCGAGCCGGACGCGGAGGACCCCTTCGCCCGCTTCGCGGAGCGGCTGGGGCGCACCTCGGTGCGCGCCATCGTGGCGGTGCCCGAGGTGGAGACCGAGGCCAACCCGCGCGACCCCGACGAGGCGCGCGAGGTGGCCAAGCGCACCTACGCGCAGACGGTTGCGGTGGCGCGCGAGGCCATGGCCGCGGTGCGCATCGGGCGCAGCGTGAGCATGCGCGGGGTGAAGCGGGCGGTGCAGTCCATCGTGGACCAGGTCCTCACCAACGAGACCTCCATCGTGGGGATGACCACGCTCCGCGACTACGACGAGTACACCTTCACCCACTGCGTCAACGTCTGCATCTTCAGCGTCGCGCTGGGGAAGAAGCTGGGGCTGGGGAAGCACGAGCTGTACGAGCTGGGCTTCGGGGCGCTGATGCACGACGTGGGCAAGGTGAGGATCTCGCTGGAGCTGATCAACAAGAAGGGCTCGCTGACCCCCGAGGAGCTGGCGATGATGCGCGAGCACACCACCGAGGGGTTCCTGGCGCTCTTCGACATGCGCGGCCTGGCGGACCTGCCGCTGCGCCCCATGCTCAGCGTCTACGAGCACCACATGAAGCTGGACCTTTCCGGCTACCCGTCGGTCAAGCGCCCCCGCGACCCCACCCTCTTCCCCCGCATCGTCGCGGTGGCCGACGCCTTCGACGCGGCCACCACCAAGCGGAGCTACCAGCAGCCCTGGCTCCCCGACAAGGCCCTCAAGGAGCTGCGCGACAACCCGCACCGGGGGATGGACCCGCTGCTGGTCAAGGCGTTCATCGCCATGACCGGCATCTACCCGGTGGGGAGCGTGGTGGTGCTGGACACGTACGAGATGGCGGTGGTCACGGCGCCCAACCCCCGGCCCGAGGCGCTCAACGAGCCCGTGGTGCGCATCATCTTCGACTCCATGGGGCAGCCGGTGGACCCGCCGCTGGAGGTGGACCTGTTCGCCCCCGAGCCGGGCGCCCCGCGGCGCACCATCATCAAGACCACGGACCCGGAGCGGTACGGAATCAATGTCGGCGACTACTTCGTCTGAGGCGGCGACGCTGGGGCGCGCCTTCCGGCGCGCTGCGGCCGAGGGACGGGCCGCGCTGGTCCCCTACGTCACCGCCGGCCACCCCTCCCCGGACGCCACCGCGCCGCTGCTGCGCATGCTGGCCGAGGAGGGCGCCGACGTGATCGAGCTGGGCGTCCCCTTCAGCGACCCCCTGGCCGACGGCCCCACCATCCAGCGCTCCTCCTTCGACGCCATCCGCCAGGGCGTGGACCTGCGCTGGACGCTGGAGGCGCTGCGCGCCTTCCGCCGCGAGCACGACACCGCGGTCATCCTCTTCACCTACCTGAACCCGGTGCTCCGCTACGGCGTGGACGCCTTCCTGCGCGACGCGGCGGAGGCGGGCGCCCAGGGCGTGCTCCTCACCGACCTCCCCGTGGGCGCCGACCCGGAGCTGGAAGCGGCCTTCGCCGAGTCGCCGCTGGACCTGATCCGGCTGGTCGCCCCCACCACCCTCCCGGCGCGGGTGCGCGAGATCGCCGCGGCGGCGCGCGGGTTCCTGTACTACGTGTCGCGCACCGGGGTCACCGGCGCCCGGCAGGAGCTGGCCTCCGGGCTGGAGGCCGAGGTCGCCGAGCTGCGCGCCGCGACCCCGGTCCCGGTGGCGGTGGGCTTCGGCATCTCCACCCCCGAGCAGGCGGCGACCGTGGCGCGCGTGGCGGACGGCGTGGTGGTGGGGAGCGCCCTGGTGGAATTGCTGGGCCGCGAGGGGGTGGAGGGCGCCCGCCCGCTGGTGCGGGCGCTGCGTCGCGCGACGGTGCGGGGCGGGGATGGCGGCGGCTGAGGCGCCGCTCCCCCCGCTGACCACGGCGGTGCTGCGGGGCTTCGCGCAGGGGATGACGTGGGCGGGGGGTGTGGTCCTCCTCGCCGCGCTCGCCGCCGCGCCGCCGGACGCCCGCGGCTGGGGGCTCGCCGCCGCGGGCGCCGCGGCCGTCGCGGCGCTGCGCTGGTGGGCGGTGCCGCTCTCCAAGTACGCGTACGTCACCATGACGGTGGTCCCCGTGGGGGCGCTCACCGTGCTCGGCTTCCCCGTCGCGGCCGTGGCCGCGGCGTGGGCGGGGACCGCCGCGGGCGACCTGCTGCGGCGGCGGGGCGTGGTCCCCGCGCTGGTCAACGCCGGGCGCGAGGCGCTGGTGGCGTGCGGCTCCGCCGGGGTGTTCCTGGCGGCGGAGCGCGCCGTGGCGCCGCCCGGCGCCCGCCCCGAGCTGTCGGTGGACGCCGTCCCCGCGCTGGTCGCCTACCTGATCGCCTACTTCCTCTTTTCCCGCGGGCTCTTCTACTTCTCCCTCGCCTTCCGCGGCAAGCTCCAGCCGGGCGAGTGGATGGTGCTCTTCCGCCACGAGGTGATCGCCGCCGCGCTGGGCTCGGCGGCCATGCTCGCGGTCGCCGCCGCCTTCGCGCTGTACGGCGACCACCTGGGGTGGCTCTTCGTCCTGGCGTTCATCGGGGCGGCGGGGATCTTCGCCCGCGCGCTGGTGCTGGAGGCGATCGCCTCGGAGGAGCTGCGCAAGGTGATGGCGATGGAAACGGTGATCTCCGCCGGCGTTCCCCTGCACGAGTCGCTGGGCGACATCGAGCGGCTGGCCGGCCGCCTGGTGGAGTGGCGCTGGCTTCACGTGTACGCCCGCTCCGGCGACGAGCTGGTCCCCATCTACCCCGCCACGCCTCCCCCCGCCGCGCTGGACGCCGCCCGGGGCCTGCGCCGCGCCGCCCTGGTGGCCGGGGAAGCGCTGGCGGTGGAGGACGCCCTGCGCGACCCGCGCCTCCCCGGCGGGGGCGAGCTGCGCTCCGTGGTGGAGCAGCCGCTGCGCTACGGCCGCGAGGTGACGGGGGTGCTGGAGATCGCGCACCACCGCCCGCACACCTACGGCGCCGCCGAGCTGCGGCTGATCGAGCGCTTCGGGCGGCAGGTGGCGCTCGCGCTGCAGCTGGACTCGCTGGTGCGCCCCATGGTCCACGCCGCCGGCGACATCGAGACGCAGCTGCGCGCCCTGGGCGGCACCGCCACCGGGATGCGTGAGAGCGGCGAGCGGGTGGCCGCGCACGCCGCCGAGATCCGCGGCGGCATCGAGGTGCAGGGGCGCCGCACCGCGGCCGGCCTGGAACTGACCTCGCGCCTCGCCTCGGCCGCCGCCGAGATGGCGGAGGACGCATCGGTGGTGGCCGAGCGCAGCCGCGACGCCGGCCGGCTCGCCGCCGAGAACCGCGGCGCCATCTTCGAGGCGGTGGGACGGCTGGTGGAGCTGCGCGACTTCGTGGACGTGGAGTCGGCCGAGATCGGGCGGCTCGCCGGGGCGTCGGAGCGCATCTCCAGCGTGGTGGGCGCGATCCGCGACTTCGCCGACCAGACCAACCTGCTGGCGCTGAACGCGGCCATCGAGGCGGCGCGCGCCGGCGAGCACGGGCGCGGCTTCGCCGTGGTCGCGGACGAGGTGCGCAAGCTGGCGGACTCCAGCGCCCGCGCCTCGCAGGAGGCCATGGAGATGGCCGGCGCCATCGGCGAGCAGGTGGCGACCACGGTGCGCCGCATGGAGCAGGGGGCGCAGCGCGTCGCCGACGTGGGCGACCTGTCCCGCGTGGCGCTGGAGGCGGTGGAGCGCATCGTCGCCGCGGCGGAGGGCGCGGCGCGGCTCACCGGGCGCATCGCCGAGCGGGTGGCCGAGCAGCGCACCGGGATCGCGGGGCTGCACGACGAGTTCGGCGCGGTGGCCGAGGTGGCGGAGCGGAACGGGGCGGGGGTGAGCGCCGTCGCCGACGACGTGCGCGCCCAGGCCGTGTCGCTGGCCGAGATCGAGCGCGCCGCATCCGCGCTGCGCGACGTGTCGGAGCGGCTGAACGGCTACATCGCGCGGTTCACGGAGGTCTCGCAGAATCCCGGTGATGGCTCCGGGCCGGTCGTAGTGAATCGGGAGGTGCAGGCGGTGTCCTGAGTCACCCGACCGGAGAGTGCGATGATGCTACTTGTTGTTACACCTACAACGAGGATAGACTGGACAGGTCGAGCCGGTTAGAGCCGGATTGCACCACTAACATTTACGTTGATCCGGGTATGAGCATCCTGAGCCAAAGCCAAACAGAAGAGCTTCCAGAACCAGAAGGGGTGGATCCTGGTTCTAGCAACGGATGGGGTGACTACCCACTCGATGCTGTTTTCGTACGGACTGAGAATAGATCTGTGTCTGAGGTCGTGAGAAGGATCGAGAATGGACGTTATATACTCGATCCTGACTTTCAAAGAGATTTCGTCTGGACCAACTCAAAGCAGTCGAAGTTAATTGAGAGTTGCGTCATGCGCATTCCGCTGCCCGTGTTCTATGTCGCTGAGGCACCAGACGGGCGCATCATAGTCGTAGATGGCTTGCAGAGGCTTACCACGTTTACGCGCTTTCTTGGAAACCAACTTCGACTTACTGGTCTCGCCAGTGGAGAGGATGGTCACGGCTCCCATGCTCTTGATGGAAAGTTTTTTAAAGAATTATCACTTAACTTGCAGGAGAGAGTGCAAGATACTCAGCTCACTATGTATATTCTAGACGCCAAAGCTCCAGAGCGAGCACGGCTGGATATCTTCGAGCGAGTGAATAGCGGTGAGCCACTAACTCGACAGCAGATGCGAAACGCTCTCTATAATGGCCCTGCAACTGTGTGGCTCAAGGAGGCGGCTGGAAGTGCTGCTTTCCAATCGGCGACAGGCCGGACACTCAGCTCGAAAACGATGCGAGATCGCGAGGCCATCAACCGCTTTTGTGCCTTCAAACTTTTGGGATGGCGAAAGTACATCGCGGGAGATATGGATGCATTCCTTGCGGAGGGGCTTGGTAAGCTTGCATCGCTCTCTACTCCGCAACGAGACCAGTTGCGTGCGAGGTTCGAGCGGTCGATGATCCTCAACAAGAAACTGTTTGGAGAACATGCATTCCGGAAGTCGCTGGTATATGGAAAAAACTCCGCTAGAAGCGTAATCAACATTTCACTCTTTGAGGTTTGCGCAGTTGCAATGTCCGACGAACTGGTGTTTGAAGCTGATGCTCTGGCTGAGCGGAACTTGCATGACGCCATCGTAGCTTTGTTAAGTGACGACGAGTTTGCCAAAGCTATCACTTATTCTACTAATAGTACCATAGCAGTTCAGAAGCGGTTCGCTGCGATGGAAACTATTGTCAAGGAGGTGGTGTCATGATTACCTCTCTCACAATTCAAAACTTCAAATGTTTTGCGCACCTGCGGCTTTCCTATGGTAAGCTAACGTTGCTTACTGGATTCAATGCGGGTGGTAAGTCCACATCTCTCCAGCCACTCCTCCTCCTTGCTCAGGGGTTAATCCAGTCGTCTACCCCACTAACGTATTCCTTGAATGGAGTGCTCGTTCACTTGGGCACGATAGCAGATGTTCTTCCAGCCAATACAGAGACGGGTTCTGTAATCTTCACTTTGGCTGGGCCAAGCGGCGAAATCACCTGGGCTTTCGAGACGCGGGCCGGAGATCGATTTTTCCGTGTCCTAAGTACTGGTGCTCCGTACCTGACTGATGATGGGCCTCGTCTGACCGGAACGGATGTCAAGTCAGGCGGTTCTTCAACTGTTGTTAGCAGCTTAACTGATCTGATTTACATCAGTGCTGTCCGTGAGGGCACGGCAGATGTATTCCCCGTTCCGGATTTCGATAACGGCCGGCATGGTGATGTCGGAGTAGATGGCCGGTATGCAGCGTACTGGTACGACAGGATCGTTGATGATGAAGTTCCAGAATCCCGCTTGCACCCGAGTGATACTGCGACTTCGGTGCGTAAGCAACTTGATGCTTGGATGGGGACACTGTTTCCTGGAGCACAGGCAAATGTGCAGTACATGTCACATGTTTCTTTGTTGAGTTTGCAGTTTCGTCTCTCTGACATTGGCCCATGGCATCGACCTGCTAATGTCGGATACGGGCTCACATATGTTTTTCCAGTCCTAGTTGCTTTGCTTGCGGCGCACGAGGATCAATTAATTGTGATTGACAGCCCTGAGGCTCATCTACACCCATACGCGCAGTCACAGATGGGGCGACTACTGGCACACTTCGCGGCAGCCGGGGTCCAGATATTGGTGGAGACCCACAGTGACCACCTGCTGAATGGAGTTCGGCTTGCGGTACGGGATGGTGTTGTTACTCCAGACGAAGTCCAACTTCACTTCTTTTCGGGTCCGGTAGACGGGGGGAATGGAGTCATATCTCCTATCCTTGATGTAGAAGGTCGGATTAACGAGTGGCCAGAAGGATTCTTTGATCAAACTGAGAAGGATCTCTCACTCCTAGCTGGATGGGACTAGGAAATGCGCTGGTACATAAATGACCATTCTCTTCAGGGGCAGTTTCCAGACGCACCTGCTTTCGAGGCTATTTTACGTGCTCTGCTAGCTAGTCGAAAAAGAAGCCAGGGGCTACGCTCACAGCTGAGGACGACTCGGACGTTCTCCGCGCAGCTTGTCACATTTGATCTGACGGTACGCACCGCGATGCAACAATCGCGCGATAGAGATTTAAAGATCGAAGTGCTTAGTTGGCTAAACAAAACTGGACCTTTTATTGATGATGACCGTTTGTTGGAGGCAGAAGACTATTTCGAGTATGCGGGGGTAGATGTCACTGAAGGTGGTTTGGGGGAAGCCGCACGCCGTGTGAAAGCGGGCGAGACCGCCTCCACTTTTAGTTTCGAGGGAGGAAAAGTCGACTTTCGAATATCACCGCTGCGAGTTGATCATGGTCTTGCAGACGATCGTCTGGGAATAATCGACGTTGCTAACACTTGGACGGTTGAGGATCTTACTGCCGCTGCCCTATCGGCAGCGGCACCTATATTATCGTGGAGGGAGCTAGTACTCTCCGCACGCGAGCGATTTCCACAACTTTTGATTCCTGACAGTGTCTATTTGAACTCGAAGCTATCGCGAGAACCATTCGACGCCGTCATTCGCGATCGAGCTTTGGTGCTCCTGAGTTATCTCGATGGGTATATGGCAGGACGCCTTTCAAATGGAGAAGAGGGCCCAAGGGCAAGGGAGATCGTCGAGAAGTTTTTTTCGGGTGACCGAGCGTTGTTTACAGGTGAATCAACAACGAACGAGCGAGCATTCAAGGATGACCTGACCTTTCCCGATCCTGGCAAGGGGAAGCCAATTTTCGCTCCTTGGCATGGTAAGATCAGCCATCGATTTTTTCGGATGCACTTCGAGTGGCCAGTGCCCGCGGGTGCGCAAAAGCTGAAGATCCTATATTTGGGACCCAAGATCACCAAGGGATGATTTGGGTAGTCAGATTGCAATGATGATCAGGAAAAGACGAGATAGCGGCGTGGCCTCTAGGTAGGGCATTCGCGACCTCGTCTTAAAACGTCTCTATCTTCCCTCGTTCTGATCTACCCGGTTCGGTGGATACTGGATTACGTTGCGGTCTGGAGCTCCGTAACCGGAAATCGGACCTTCTTCGGGAACTAAGGAACGGCAACGGCGGAACGGCACCCCGATCGGGCGCC
>JBEVLE010000471.1:0-12953 GCA_040509335.1 Longimicrobiaceae bacterium
CGCCCTCGCCCCGCCCCGCCCGGGACCCTAGATTCGTGCGTCCCCGGCGCTCCGCCGGCGCCGCCCCGCGACCCCACGATGCGACCCGACTCCGCGCCCCCCGCTCCCGCGTCCGGCCTCCCCTGTCTCGTCGCCACCCGCTACGTGCAGCCGCTGCGCGAGGGCGGCACGCTCCCGGCCGTGGTGGACACCGACGGCGGCGGATTGTTCGTGGTCAAGTTCCGCGGCGCGGGGCAGGGCGCGAAGGCGCTGGTGGCCGAGCTGGTGGTGGGGCTGCTCGCCCGCGAGGCGGGGCTCCCCGTCCCGGAGCTCGCCCTGGTGGAGGTGCTCCCCAGCTTCGGCCGCACCGAGCCCGACCCGGAGATCCGCGAGCTGCTGGAGCGGAGCCACGGCGTCAACGTGGGGATGCGCTACCTGGACGGCGCCTTCAACTTCGACGCGTCCGCCGCGGGCGACCTGGTGTCGCCGGAGCTGGCGGCGCGCGTGGTGTGGCTGGACGCCTTCGCCACCAACCCGGACCGCACCGCCCGCAACCCCAACCTGCTGGTGTGGGAGCGCCGCCCCTGGCTCATCGACCACGGCGCCGCGCTCTACGCCCAGCACAACTGGCCCTCGGTGGACGAGACGCGCGCCCGCACCGCCTTTCCCCTGGTCCGCGACCACGTGCTCCTGGCCGCCGCCGGCGACCTGGAGGCCGCCGACGCGGAGCTGGCGGCGCGCTTCACCGACGCGGCGCTCGCCGGCGTGCTCGCCCGGGTGCCGGACGCGCTGCTGGAGGACCCCGCCGTGGCGGCGGACTTCCCCTCGCCGGAGGCGGCGCGCGAGCGCTACGCCGGCTACCTGGCCACGCGGCTGCGCGGGCCCCGCGCCTGGGTGGCGGAGGCCGCGGCCGCGCGCGAGCGGCGCCTCGCCGAGCCGCCCCGCCGGCTCGCCGCCCGCAGGTGAGCGGCGGCATGGGGGCCCGCGCCTGGAACGGCTACGACTTCGCGGTGCTGCGCGTGGTGCCGCACCCCTTCACCGGAGCGTTCGTGCCGGTGGGGGTGGTGGTGCACGCCCGCACCCGCGAGTTCCTGGGGATGCGCGTGGTCACCGACCCCGCCGAGCTGGCGGCGCGGGTGCCGGAGCTGGACTCCGAGCTGCTCGCCCGCTACCTGTGCGCCCTGCGCGCCGTGTGCGAGGGGGAGCCCGCGGCCGGCCCGGTGGCGCTCGCCTCGCCCTCGGAGCGCTTCCACTGGCTCACCGCGCCCCGCTCCGACGTGATCCAGAGCGGCCCCGTGCACGGCGGCCTGTGCGACGACCCGGCGGCGGCGCTGGAAGAGCTTTTCGCCACGTACGTACAGGGCTCCGGGGGGAAACACCCGGTGCAGCCCCGCTCCGCTGGCCCCTAAACTGCATGCAGACTTGCAGTTATGCGGAACCCCCGACTGCGGTGGCCGTCGGAGGGGACGGGACCCCGGACCCGAGCGAGCGGAGCGCGAAGGAGAATGGCACTGAGAAGCTTCACGGCCCCGGACGGAACGGCCTGGCTCGCCTGGAAGGTGACCCCCGCCACGGTGCTGTACGACGGGCCGCAGCGGCGGCTCGGCGACCGGCGCGGGCAGGACGTCATCCTGTACCGCGGCCCGGAGCGCAGGGTCGCCGAGCGGCGCCGGACCGCGCCCAGCCGTCCCCTGCTCACGGGCAAGCTCGACAACGGGTGGCTGGCCTTCGAGGCCGAGTCGGGCGAGGCCAAGCGCCGCCTCTGCCCGCCGCCCGAGGGGTGGGAGCGCCTCCCGGACGCCGAGCTGGTGCGGCTGTGGCACGCCGCCGAGCCCGTCCGGGGCACGGTCCCCGCCGCCGGGCGCAACTAGCCGCGGCACCGTCCCTGCACCGGCACTCCGCCCGGCAGCGGCGCGCTCCCGGGCGCGCCGTCCGTCCGCCCCGTCCACCCACACCCGCCGGGACCAGACTCCGTTGACCAGCGAAGCCGAGCCAGCCGCGCCCGTGCGCGACGCCCCCGAGGCGGACGTGCGCCGCCTCACCGCCGCCCTGGAGGACATCGTCGCCCTCGCCCTGTCGGCGGGGGACGCCCGCCAGCGGGCCATCCTCATGCACCGCCGCGCCGTGGCCGCGCTCTCGGGCGCGGACCGCCCGCAAGCCGCGCCGCCGGAGGGCGGCTCCCCGCCGCGCGACCGCGGCGACCGCCCCACCTCCTAGCCCCACGCCCCGTCCGGCGCGCCGGCAGGCGAGCGCCTGCCGCGGCTTCCGCGCGCCCATCTCCCCCCTGCCCACCCGGCCAGGACCCGCGCCCGGCGACGGGGCGGCTGGCCCCACAGTTGCAAATGCCGGGGGTCGCGGCACCCCCGGCACCCACCACGCAACCAGTGACGCAGCCCGGAGATACGCCACAGATGCCACCCCATCCGGACCCCGCGGCCGCCGCCGGCGAGCCGCCTGCCCGCGAGGCGCGCGAGCGCCGGGACGCCGTGCTGCGCGGCGAGCGGCGGGCCCTCGAGCGGGCCGCGGGGGAGGCGCCGCCGCGCGATCCTTACACCGGCGTGGCCGCGCCGGGGGTGGCCTACCGCGCCTTCGCGGCGCTCGCCGAGAACGTGCGCGACTACGCCATCTTCCTCATGGACCCGGAGGGCGTCGTCACCTTCTGGGGCGAGGGCGCGCGGCTGATCAAGCTGTGGACCAAGGACCAGGCGGAGGGCGCCCACCTGCGCATGCTCTACCCGGACGGCGGCGCGGAGGACGGCACCGCCGAGGACCACCTGCGAAGCGCCGCGGCGACCGGCGAGTACTCGGGCGAGGGGCGGCGCGTGCGCGGCGACGGGTCCACCTTCTGGGCCGGGATCACGCTCACCGCGCTGCGCGCCGACGACGGCACGCTGCTGGGCTTCGCCAAGGTCACCCGCGACCTGACGGCGGCGCGCGCGGCGGAGGCGGCGCTGCGGGGATCCCACGCCGCTGCCGAGGAGGCGCGCCGCACCGCCGAGGACGCAAACCGCGCCAAGAGCATGTTCCTGGCGACCATGAGCCACGAGATCCGCACCCCCATCAACGCGGTGATGGGCTACTCGGACCTCCTGGACATGGAGCTCGCCGGCCCGCTCAACCCGCAGCAGCGCATGCAGCTGGGGCGCATCCGCGCGAGCAGCATGCACCTCCTGGGGCTGGTCAACGAGGTGCTGGACTTTTCCCGGCTGGAAGCGGACCGGGTGGCGGTGGACCGCTCGGCGGGGCGGCTGGGGCCGGCGGTGGCGGGGGCGCTCTCGCTGGTGCAGCCGCAGGCGGAGCGGGCCGGGCTGGCGCTGGCGGACTCGGTCTCGGGGCGGGCCGGGGACGTGGCCTACTACGGCGACGAGGAGCGGGTGCGCCAGGTGCTGGTGAACCTGCTTTCCAACGCGGTCAAGTTCACGCCGCGGGGCGGACGCGTCACCGTGAGCGCGGGCACGGCGGAATTGCCGCCGCCGGAGGCGCGGGTGGAGGGCGAGGGCCCGTGGGCCTTCGTCCGGGTGGAGGACACGGGGCCGGGGATCGCGCCGGACCGCCTGGCCGCGGTCTTCGAGCTGTTCGAGCAGGCGGACATGAGCCTGACGCGCCAGTACGGGGGGACGGGGCTGGGGCTCGCCATCAGCCGGCGGCTGGCCCGGCTCATGGGCGGCGACCTCACGGTGCGCAGCGAGCCGGGCGTGGGGTCGTCGTTCTTCCTGTGGCTCCCGGCGGCCCCGGTGGAGGGTACGGGCGTCGCCCCGGGGGTGGAGCCGCGGGGGATCGCGTCGTCGCCGGGGCTGCTGGAGGGGGTGCGCGACGCGCTGCTCCCCGACCTGGAGCGCATCCTCCACGTGTACGTGGCCCGGCTCCGCAGCGACCCGGGCACGCCCACGGCGCACGGTATGGGCGAGACGGAGCTGGAGGACCACCTGGCCACCTTCCTGGCGGACGTGGCCCAGACGCTGGGCGGCCTGGACCTTTCCTCGGGGGTGGACGACGAGGGGCTGCGCGCGGGGTCGGCGATCCAGCACGCGGTGGCGGAGTGGCACGGCAGGCAGCGGCACCGCCTGGGGTGGGGCCCGGAGGAGGTGCGGCGCGAGTTCGAGATCCTGCGCGAGGAGCTGGGGGCCGCGATCCGGCGGCGGGTGCGGGGCGAGAAGGGGGCGGAGGTGGAACGGGCGGTGGACGCGGCGGGGGAGCTCGTGGCGGCGGCGGAGCGGGTGAGCCTGGCGGTGTTCGGGGAGGCGGTCCGGGGCTGAACCGCGGGCCGGGGGCGGGCTACCGGCGCGCGCCCCCGGCGTGCCGCGGCGCGGGCGGCGTCGGTGGCGTCTGCAGCGCCCTGAAGGCGTCGAGCGCGGTGTCCATGGGGGTGCCGTAGCTCGCCCGGCCGGACAGGCGGGCGAACGCTTCCACGAACGCGGCGTGGGTTTCCAGCGGCGCGGGCTGCCGCGCGCCGGCCTCGGTGCGGCGCAGGGTGCCCGTCAGCTCGTCCTCGCGCGGAAAGGTGCCCGAGCGGCTCCATCCGGCGAACGCCTCGGCCAGCCGCTGCGACAGGCGGATGGATTCGAACATGGAGAGCCCCCGCACGTGCCGCGCGTGCATCCACGCGCACCGGCGCGCCCGCTGCATGGCCCGCACGCCGGCGTGCGCCTGGTCCTCGGTCTCCGGCAGTGGAGTGATGCCCTGGGAAGCCAGGTACGAGTCCCGCACGGCTTCGAAGAACACTTCCCAGGTGTCCTGGGGCCTGCTCGGCTGGGGCGTCTCGGACATCCTGGGTACCTCTCACCGCTCGCGTGTCGCCCTGCAGAAAGCTGGGGAGGGCCCGTCGCAAATCAGGTGCCCGTTCCGGCACGGTGTGGCGCCGGGGCCGACGCACGGCGGAGCGCCGGGACATGGGACACGCATGCCACAGGCGCGGCGGACAGTGCGGCGCGGCGAACCGGCCGTCGCTGTGCTCGGCACGTCGCCGGACGAGGAGGCGGTGTACATCGTGGACCCAGCCGATTGAGTGTCGCGGCCGGGAGCGAAACAGCGGCATTTCAGGAAAATCTTCGACCAGGAGTGGGAACGTGGCGACATCCGAAGACTCCATGGCCTACGCGCACCCGCCGTGCACGAACGAGGAGGCGTTCAGGGCGCTCGCGGTGGTCATGCCCAACTTCAATCTGGAGCACGCGACGGAGATCTTCCCGGGTCCTCCCGACGATCCCTTCCAGGGGCACGTGACCACCGACATCCTGCTCATCATGTGCACCTTCTCGGATGAGCTGGCGGCGAAAGTGGTCGCGTTCGCCCCCGAGCTCGAGCCGCGGGTGCGGCAGGTCCTGAGCGATCCTGAGAAGTACCTTCAGGTGTTGCGGGATGATGTCGCCGGGCAGGACGACGGCTGATCGGCTCGGGGAACTTTGTTGCTGCTGGGGATATCCGACAGTTCAGCTCCGGCAACGCCATCGCTGACTCGGCCTACACGGCGGAGTGCGGCGGTGGAGGCCTGATGGGCTCCGGCAATTTAGTCGTCGGATGGAACGAGGGCGCGTCTGGGACTCTCCGCAGAGTTGTCCCGCCGCGCCCTTCTGAGTTGATTCTGATTGTGGGCGGAGAGATCCCATTTGGGGCAAGGATGCCCCAGAAAGCAAGCTCCGGCGGGGACAGAAAGGGGATGGGTGCCGGAATACGTATGGGAAGTTAGTTTACAAAGTGGACAGGACGACACCGTCCCGTCCACTTTCTTCCTTCACCCCCTTTCAGGAGCAGTCCAATGCGCGTTTCGTATACCACCCTGGCCGCCGCAGCACTTCTCTCCGTCGCCGCCTGCGGCACCAGTTCGTCGGAGATCGTCGCGCCCGAGAACGCTTCGGCCAACGCTGCAGCAGGGGCCGGCGGGGGAGTCGGTCAGTTCGGCTCCGGGAACCGTTCGGACGCGACTGCGACTCAGGACGGAGTCGGCCAATTCGGATCTGGCAATGCCATTGCCACCGACACTACGGTCACCACCAGCTCCACAACAGAACGTGGAGGTATCGGGTTACTCGGCTCGGGCAACTAGCCTTTCGGATGGACGAGGGCGTGTGTGGGACTTTCGGGAGCACCGTCCCGCCGCGCCCTCATTGCATTAGATAACAATGAGGCGAGTTCGCTTGACTGGTCGTTGTTTGTCATAGACCGCCTTCTGTCCTTGAACACCTCTAGGATTATCTCGTCGGTTATCAGGTCCTGTGTAACAGCATTGATGATTGCATCAGCAGCCACGAGCATTTCTCCTTCTTTCCGGTCGCGGGCGATTGCTAGTGCCTCCCGAGCCGCAAATTCAGCTCGGTCCCAGCTCCCCAAGTTGCCCGCCCCCCGCGCAATCTGGATCAATGCTGCAGCATGACCTTCCTGATTAGCCTGGTGCTGAACAATTGTCCAGACGTCAATCCATGTAGATTCAAAGACTTCCTTAAAGCCCACAGCCGATGCCGCCCGACCAAGATTTGCAAGCACGATTAACCGCACTGAAGGCTTCCATACGTACTGGAGAAGTGTCTTGAATACATAAATCGCGTTTTCGAACTCGCCCATCTCGTCCATCCATAGCCACGCAATGTCACTGGCTAGGCGATAAATCTGGCTATGCCCGGGACCGTATGCATCCAAAGCACGACGGGCATACTCCACCCCTGCGGCAGCCTCTCCAAAGGAAAAGCTCATCACTGCCAGATCGTATAGGGCATCCCCCTCCAGTATCCGCAGCCCACGGAGCTTTGCCATACGGCGTGTGACTTCGTGCAGCCGACGCGCTTTCGGAAGATTCCCACGCTGGCGGTGCAAGTTACCAAGGCTGGAGAGCGCCAGCGTCGCGACCTCCCATTTTTCGAATGAACGGGCCACGTAATGTGCCCACTTCAGCCATGCCTCGGATTCCTCGTAGAAAGCCATCTTCCGGGCGACGCGGCCCAGGTTGTACGCGTAGTGCGGGTTGTCCGGGTAGATGTCCTCCGCCGCGTGCAGCAGCCCCACCGCCGTCCGGTACGCCCCCCGCTCGTCCGCCCACATCGCCGCGTTGAAGCAGCAGAACGCCACGGCTTCCAGCGTGTCGTCGTCCGGCTCCGGGTCGCGCAGCAGTCGGTCGAGCGCGGCCAGGCTCGGCCTCAGCGCGGGGTCCACGTCCGCGTAGACCTGCGGCGGCGCGTCCGCGTCGTCCGCGGGCGAGCCGTGCCAGTCGCGCACCCGGCGCAGCGCCTGCCACAGGCGCAGCCCCTCGCTCTCCAGCCCCAGCGATTCGAACTCCGAAAGCACGTACATGAACGCGAGGGTGCCCGACTGCGGGATGCGGATCTTGGGCGGGACGGGGGGCTCGCACCGGGATACGGGCATGGCGATGGGCTGTGCTGGGGACACGTTGTCGGTTAACAAACGCAAGCGAAGGGCATATTACAGTGGACGGAGTGGACACACAAGGAGGGACCTGAAAAGGGAGGATCGGCGCGCTCCCGGCCGCCGCCACGCCGTCCGGATGGTGCGGCCGCGTCCGGCCCGCGCCGCCCGCCGGGGAGACCTACCGCCGGGGCCCCGGCGGCGAGTTGCCCCGGGCGCCCGCCCGCGCGTCCGGCCCGCCGCGCAGCCGCGGATCGTCCAGCATTCCCACCAGCGCCAGCACCTCGTCCGCGATGCCGATCTCGGCCAGCTCGCCGCGCGCCCAGCCCGCGTCGAGCATGGACTCCACCTGGGCGCGTACCCACGCCGTCTGCTCCGCGACCTCGCGCTCCCCCTCCTCGCGCTCCACCGCCAGCTCCCGGGCGGTCTCCTCCATCTCACGGAGAGTGCGGTGCGTTTCCTGCCACACCGCCATCTGGTCGCGGAACGAGATCTGGCCCCCGCGCAGGACGGCGGAGGCGGCACGGAGCGCCCGGGAGCGGCTTCTCACCTCGCCCGCCGCCAGTTTCAGCTCCTCCGACCACTGGCGGTTCACGGTCGCGTCCATCCCGCCCTCCGCCGGCTCCCCCTGGTATCCCGCTGGTGTCCTGTCGCGCATGCTCCCCCCTTCGCCGATGCAGTCAGGTCGACGGGCATGCCCTGCTCCGTGCAACTAGCGTGCGACGGATGGAGGATCCGGACGCGGAGGGCACGCGCCGGGAGGGTCACGCGGCGCCGCCCGGCCAGGCCCAGCCTCAGTCCGCGGCGTGCCCTGCCGCGCGCACCGAGTCCGTGCTGAGCGCGCGGTTCCGCATCGCCGCCTCACGCACCATCTCCGCGACCCCGACAGTCTCCCGCGCCCTGCGCTCGAACGCCTCCGCGCCCACGCCCTTGGGCGTGTTCTCGCGGGCGTGCCGCGCCACGTGCTCCAGCAGCAGGATCCCCTCCTCCATGGAACGCACCGCGCCCCAGAGGGTGTCCTCCATGGAGGTGGTGACCGCCGCCAGCAGGCTGTCCAGCGAGAACGCGTGTCCCGTGTGGCAGCGGAAGCGGGGGACCCCGCCCTCCCCCAGGCTCACCAGCACCCCGTGGCACTCCGGGCAGGTGTAGGGCGTGAACGGGCCCAGGTCCAGCACCCCCGCCCTGAGCGCGTTCTCCTCCACGGCGATGCGCGTCTCGATCTCCATCTCCGCGGACGGCTCCGCCACCACCGCCGCCCGGGGCGGCTCGCCGACCAGGCGCGTCAGCAGCGGCGCCAGCGCCGCCACGGGCGCCACCTCGTCCACCTCCACGTAGCGGATGGCGCTGCGGGGCATGGAGGGGTAGGTGGCTTCCTCCGGGTCCTGCACCAGCGCCGCCCCCCCGCGCCGCTTCACCGCCCACAGCCCCGCCGTGCCGTCGTCCAGCCGCCCCGTCAGCACCACCCCCACCACCCGCGGCCCGAAGACGTACGCCGCAGAGCGGAAGAGCGGGTCGATGGCCGGGCGGCACAGGTTCTCCTTGGGGCCGCGCGACACCCGCACCCGGTCGCGCTCCACCAGCAGGTGGCAGTCCGGCGGCGCCACGTACACCCGGCCGCGGCGGATCTCCTCGCCGTCGCGGGCGTGCTCCACCGGCAGCGCGCAGCTCTCCTGCAGGATGCGCGGGAGGATCCCCGGGCCGTCCGCCGCCACGTGCATGACGACGAACACGGCCGCGTCCAGGTCGCGAGGCAGACCCCCGAGCACCGTCTTCAGGGCGCCGATGCCGCCCGCCGACGCGCCGACCACGATGATGTCCCTGTTCATGTCTCACGGGCCTCGGTGCGGGCGGCGCGCCGGGATCGCCGCACCGTGGGACAGCCGCACGTTCCCTGCCGCCCTGGTGGACGAGGGGCCGGGCGCGATTCTCGCGGACGCCGCCCACGCACAATCCGACACACGCAAACCAGCCGCCGGACGGGCGGAGCCATGGAAAAGCCGCTGACCCCGGACGAGCTCGCCGAGTTGGAGCGGCGGGCCGGCGGCGCCACCCCGGGGCCGTGGGAGGCCGGCGTGCGCTACGAGCGCTTCGGCGTGAACCAGGGCTTCCAGCCGGGGGAAGGCCCCTACTCCTTCCTCCCGGTGGGGCGCTGCTACGCCTGCGCCGAGAGCGGCGAGCCCACGCGCGAGGCGGGCGTGCGGAGCGAGAGCTGAGACGGGGCGGTCAGCCGTACACCGAGCGCCCCGTGCCCTGCTCCTCGGCCCCAGCGGCCCCGCCGGCCAGCAGCACCCTGCGGATCAGCTCCGCCCGCTCCCGCGTTTCCGCGTCCTCCTCGCGGAAGCGTCCCGCCAGCCCGGGCTGGCCGCGGCGCTCCATCCGCTCCGCCATCCCCCGCGACAGCGAGGCGCGCTCCTCCAGCGCCCGGAGCGCCGTCCACAGGGCCGCCTCCATGGCGGTGGACTGCTCCGAGAGCAGCGTTTCCACCGAGTAGGCGTGCCCCACCCGGCAGCGGTAGCGCACCGGCTCGCCCTCGTGCATCTCCCACAGCGCGCCGTGGCACTCCGGGCAGGTGTACCCGGACGGGCGCCCGGGGTGGTCGTCGCCGTGCACCAGGCGGGGGTCCATCTCCACCGCGTCGATCTCGGGCTTCAGCTCGTCGGACACGTCGCTTCCTCCCTGGTCTTCCTCGACCGGTGTGTTCGCCAGGCGCACCAGCGTCGCCGCGATCTCCGCCAGCGGCAGCACGCCGTCCACCTCCACGTGCTCCGCCGCGCTCCGCGGCATCCCCGCGTACATGGCCTCGTCCGGGTCCTGCGCCAGCGCCGTCCCGCCGGCGGCCTTGATCGCCTGCAGGCCCGCCGTGCCGTCGTCCAGCGTGCCGGAAAGGACCACCCCCACCACGCGCCGCCCGTAGGCCTGCGCCGCCGTGCGGAAGAGCGGGTCCACCGCGGGCCGGGCGCCGTTCTCGCGCGGGCCGCGCACCAGCCGCACCGCGCCGCGCTTCACCAGCAGGTGGAGCCCCGGGGGGGCCACGTACACCCGGCCGGGCTCGATGGGGTCCCCGTCCCGCGGGTGCGCCGCGGGGAGCGCGCCGCGCCGGCCGAGGATGCCGGGGAGCACGCTGGTGCCGCGGTCGGGGACGTGCAGCACCACGAAGAAGCTCGCCGGCACGTCCCCCGGCAGGCGCGAGAACAGCTCCGACAGCGCCTCCACCCCTCCTGCGGAGGCCCCGACCACCACGATGTCGTGTCCTGGCACGTGTACGCTCCGTACGGGTTGTCCGGCCGGCTCCGCCCCTGCCTGGAGACGGCAAATCGCATGCGCGCAGCGGCATAGCGCGGATCGGGTTGACAGGGCCGAGCCCCGGCGACTATATCCACGGATACGCGAGCGCCCGCCTCTCCCGTCCGTCCTCCCGAGCTCCCGCCGGCGGCGATCGCCCGCACTTCTCCAACCGGTGTCACGCGAGCACGAATGACCTCTCCGGAAACGGATGCCTCCTTCGAGGAGCTGCTGGAATACCTCAAGAACGACCGGGGCTTCGACTTCACCGGCTACAAGCGCTCCACCCTGCTGCGGCGCACCCGCAGGCGGATGGAGGAGGTGGGGATCGGGGAGTTCGGCGAGTACCACGCGTACCTGGGGACCCACCCCGACGAGTTCACCCAGCTCTTCAACACCATCCTCATCAACGTCACCAGCTTCTTCCGCGACCCGGAGGCGTGGGACGCGCTGACGCGGGAGCTCCGCGTGCGCGTGGTGGAGCGCAAGCAGGCCGGCGAGCCCATCCGCGTGTGGAGCGC
The DNA here is from genome assembly GCA_040509335.1 of Longimicrobiaceae bacterium. GTDB lineage: Bacteria > Gemmatimonadota > Gemmatimonadetes > Longimicrobiales > Longimicrobiaceae > JAFAYN01. The sequence goes on from JBEVLE010000471.1 coordinate 11,136, forward strand.
GGGGTGCGCCTCGGGCGAGGAAACGTACACGCTGGTGATCCTGCTGGCGGAGATGCTGGGCGTGGAGCGCTTCCGCGAGCAGGTGAAGATCTACGCCACCGACGTGGACCAGGAGGCGCTCGCCCAGGCCCGCTACGGGAGCTACGCCGCGGCCGACCTGGAGGGCGTCCCCGCGGACGTGCGGGAGCGCTACTTCGAGCGCGCGGGCGACCGCCTCACCCTGCGCGCCGACCTGCGGCGCTACGTGATCTTCGGGCGGCACGACCTGGTGCAGGACGCCCCCATCTCGCACCTGGACCTGCTGGTGTGCCGCAACGTGCTCATGTACTTCAACGCCGGGGTGCAGGGGCGCGTCATGAGCCGCTTCCACTACGCCCTGGGCGACGCCGGGCTCCTGTTCCTGGGCAAGGCCGAGATGATGCGTTCGCACGGCGGCCTGTTCACCCCCGTGGACCTCAAGTCGCGCATCTTCTCGCGGGTGGCGCGCGCCAACCCCCGCGAGCGGCTGCTGGCGATGGGCCGTTCCGCCGGGGCGCCGGCCCGCGCCGCCCAGCAGCTCCGCCTGCGCGACGCGGTGCTGGACGCCGACCCGGCGGCGCGCGTGGTGATGGACCCCGAAGGCACGGTGACCTTCGCCAACAAGACTGCCCGCCGCCTCTTCGGGCTCGCCGTGACGGACGTGGGGCGCTCGCTCCAGGACCTCACCCTGTCGTACCGGCCGGTGGAGCTGCGCGCCCCCATCGAGCGGGCGTACTCCGCGCGCCAGTCGGTGCAGCTCGGCGCGGTGGAGCACCCCGGCCCGGACGGTGACCTGCGCAGCCTGGACGTGTGCGTCACACCCCTCTTCGGCGAGAAGCGCATCCTGGGGGTGAGCGTCACCTTCAACGACGTCACCGCCCACCAGCGCCTCCAGACCGAGCTCCAGGAAGCCAACCAGGAGCTGGAGACCGCCTTCGAGGAGCTGCAGAGCACCAACGAGGAGCTGGAAACCACCAACGAGGAGCTGCAGAGCACCATCGAGGAGCTGGAAACCACCAACGAGGAGCTGCAGAGCACCATCGAGGAGCTGGAAACCACCAACGAGGAGCTGCAGAGCACCAACGAGGAGCTGGAGACCGTGAACGAGGAGCTCCAGAGCACCATCGAGGAGCTGGGGACCCTCAACGACGAGCTCCACCGGCGCACCGGCGCGCTGAACGCCGCCAACGCCTACGTGGGCTCCATCCTGGGGAGCCTGCGCATGGCCGTCGCCGTGCTGGACCGCGGCTCGGACGTGCGCATCTGGAACGCGCAGGCGGAGGAGATGTGGGGGCTGCGCGCCGACGAGGTGGAGGGGCGGGCCTTCCAGAACCTGGACATCGGGCTCCCGGTGGAGCGGCTCAAGGCCCCCATCCGCGCCTGCATCGAGGAGCGCTCCGCCGCCGAGGAGCTGGTGCTGGACGCGGTGAACCGCCGCGGCCGGAGCCTCCGCTGCCGCGTCACCTGCGCCCCGCTCGTCACCGTCGAGTGCGAGGTGCTGGGCGCCGTGGTGCTCATGGAAGAGTGGCGGGACGGGACCGCGGAGCCGGCCTGATCCTTCGGCTCGGGGCTTGCATTTGTCGACACTTCGGGTCCCTCCTCCCCAACGCGGCACTCGCGGCATGAACGCTGAAGACATCGTCCACCGCCACATCAGCGCGGCCCGCAGCCGCATCGACGCGCTGCAGCGCCGGGGGGGGGGCGGCCCCCCCCCCGCGCCCCCCCGGCGGGGGGCGGGCCCCCCCCCCCGCGCGACCCGGCGGGGGGGGGGGGGGGGGGGCGCGGGGGGGGGGGCGCCCC
>JBEVLE010000472.1:0-8219 GCA_040509335.1 Longimicrobiaceae bacterium
GTCCCGCCACGGCTTCCGTGCGCGGGACCCTCGTCGTTTCCCGGCATCCCCGCCTCACCTCCGCCGCTCATCCCGCGGACCCCGCCATGAAGGCGCGAGACGAATTCGACCGGCGAGCATCGATCCAGGATCCGGACGGTTTCGCCAACGTCCGGAGCGCTCCGTCGGCGGCCGGCGAGATCCTGACCGTGGTGTACGAGGGCGAGGTGTTCCACACCTTCCAGCAGGAAGGTTCCTGGTGGCAGGTGCGGACGAGCGACGGGGTCGTCGGGTGGATGCACGTTTCCCGCATCTTCCTGCTGGACTAGCTGCCGGCGGATTCCGCGGAAGCGCCGCGCCCGAGGGGGCTCCCGCGGCGTCCGCTTGCCGTTATCTTTACCCGGCACGCCGATTGCCCGCTGCATCCGGCGCAACTCGTTGTCGCTTCCCGCCATCCGCACCCGTGGCAGCATGAAGATCTTCCGCTTCGCCCTGGCCGCGCTCGCGCTCGCCGCCGCCCCGCTCCACGCCCAGGGCGCCGGGGAGCTGCGTCTGAGCCTCAACATCCCGGAGCTGCTCCTCCGCGTCCACGACGGCGACCGCGTGGTCAAGGAGTACCCGGTGTCTCCCGGGCTCCCCGGGCACGACACCCCCGCCGGCGACTTCACCGTCCAGCGGGCGGAGTGGAACCCCTGGTGGCGCCCGCCGGCGCGCGACTGGGCCAAGGACGACAAGGTGACTCCCCCGGGGCCCAACAACCCCATGGGCCGGGTCAAGCTGTTCTTCGCGCCGTACTACTACCTGCACGGCACCCCGCACGAAAAGGACCTGGGGACGCCGGCGTCGCACGGGTGCGTGCGCATGCGCAACACCGACGTGATCGAGCTGGCCACGCTGCTGCACCAGCGCGCCGACGCCACCGTGGCCGTTTCCGAGATCCGCGGGATCCTGGCCCGGCCCAGCGCCACGCGCAACTCCACCTTCCGCAGCCCCGTCCCGCTCGAGATCACCTACCAGCCGGTGGTGGTGCGCGACGGCGAGCTGCGCGTGTACCGCGACGTGTACCGCTACAACCGCATCCACACCGAGGCGGTGATCCAGGCGCTGATCGCGGCCGGCTACGACGTTTCACGGCTGGACCGCTCCGCGGTGAACGGCCTGGTGGCGCAGGCCCGCCAGGCCCGGGGCGTCTTCAAGGTGGGGATCGCCGAGGCGCTGGGCGTGGAGCGCACCGCCACCGCGGCGGCTGCCCAGGACTGACCCTCCGCCACCCGGCACAAGGACGACGAGGAACGGGAGCCCGGCGTCGCGCCGGGCTCCCGTTCGCCGTTTGAGCGGAACTCGCGCGAACCAGCCTGCCCTGGGCATCGGCAAGGGGAGCCCACCCCGCGGACGCCAGCGCCACCCCCGCGTGAGGGATTTCGGCCCGAAGGGGCGAGACCCGGCGGGGCTGTTTCCGCCGGGGCTCGACTCCGTTACGCAGCGTTGTTTGCTGCGTTACGGAGCCGAAGCCCGACCCCGCGTCAGCGGGGGCACGCCCAAACCCGTCGTCCACCTCAGCCGGAACGCGACTTGCGAGTCAGCCGCGCGATGCGCACACGGCCAGGACGGGGAAGCGGAGGGGATGCGCGGCGCGGCGGGCCGCAGCGGTTCGCCGTGCTGCGGCCGCGCGAGCGGGCCGCGGCGCTGGAGCTGGTGCGCCGGGTGCGCGCGGCGGTGCCGGCCGAGCTGGCCCGGGCCTTCGTGTTCGGCTCCAAGGCGCGCGGCGAGGCCCGCCCCGACTCCGACGTGGACGTGCTCCTGGTCTTCCGGCGGCTCCCGCCGGACCGCGAGCCGCAGGCGGGGATGGCGGAGGCGCTCGCGGAGCGGGTCGCGGCCGACACGGCGGTGCCGGTGACGGTGTGGTCGGTGTCGCTGGTGGACCTGGAGGCCGGGAACCGCACGCCCATGCTGGTGGACGCGCTGGATGACGGGATCCCGCTCTGGCCGCCGGGCGCGCCGCCGCTGCCGCTGCCCTTCACCCCGGCGGACGCGCTCCGCTGCACCGGGGCGCTGCTCGAGCGCGTGCGCGAGGGCGGCGAACAAGCCTCCGGGCACCTGCTGGCGGGGGAGCACGGCGCCGCGTGGAAGCGCATGCGCGACGACCTGGTGAGGCTGTGCACCGCGGGGCTCCTGCTGGCGGGCGAGACGCGCCCGCGCCGCGGCGACGCCGTGCGCCGCTTCCTGGCCCGCCGCGGCGCCGCCGGGGATCTCCCGCCGGGGTTCGCGCCGGTGTTCCGCTGGGCGGCGGAGTCGTACGGGCCCGCGGGGCGCGACGACGATGCCCCGGTAGGGCCGCCGCCGGGCGGAGCGCGCCGTGCGGCGGCGCTCGTGGACCTGCTGCGGCGCCGCGTGGCGGAGTGGCACGACGCGCTGGCGGGGCGGCCGGCTGCGGGGGAACCCGCCCCCCGCCGCGACGTAGAACAGGGGATGGGACGGGCCTTCCGCCGGACCCCGGTGTATCCGCCGGGGCGGCCGGGCGGGAGGCGCACACCGTGAAACCGATGGCACCATGAAGCTCTTCCAGCCCGATCCCCGGCAGCGCAGGACGCTGGGCGCGGTGTTCATGATCACCCTGGTGATCAGCACGCTCATGACCGCGTTCTTCCAGACGCAGGTGCTGAGCGGCAAGCAGTACGCGGCCCGCTCCGAGGAGAACCGGCTCCGCCCCATCAAGATCCCCGCGCCCCGCGGCACCATCTACGACCGCGGCGGCGAGGTGGTCGCCACCAGCATCACCGGCTACTCGGTGTCGCTCCTCCCGGCGTCGGAGGAGACGATCCGGGAAACGCTGGGCGACCTGATGCCGTTCCTGGGGCTTTCGGCCCAGGACGTGGACGCGCTGATGACCAAGCGCAACGGTCGCCCCAACGACCTGCTGGAGATCACCCAGCGGGCCACCTTCCCCCAGGTGGCGGCCATCGAGGAGCGGCGGGCCGCGTTCCCCAACCTGATGATCGTCGAGCGCCCCATGCGCTACTACCCGGCCGGGCCCGCCATCGGGCACATCGCCGGGTACGTGGGCGAGATCACCCGGGAAGAGCTCGCCCGGCCGGACTTCCGCGAAGCCGGCTACGAGCAGGGCAACTGGGTGGGAAAGGCGGGGATCGAAAAGGAGTACGAGAAGGAGCTGGGGGGCCGCGACGGCGCGCGCTTCGTGGAGGTGGACGCCATGGGCCGCGTGGTGGACCCGCGCTCCTCGGTGGGGGCGCTGGCGCCCGAGCCCGGCGAGAACCTCAGGCTCACCCTGGACCTGGACCTCCAGAACTACATCCACCAGATCTTCCCGGACAGCATGAAGGGCGCGGTGGTGGCCATGGTGCCCTCCACCGGCGAGATCCTGGCGATGTACAGCCACCCCACGGTGGATCCCAACGAGTTCGTGGGCGGGATCAAGAGCTCGCTCTGGAAGGCGCTCCAGTCCGACCCGGCCAAGCCGCTCCTGGACCGCACCATCACCGCCCTGTACCCGCCCGCCTCCACCTGGAAGCTGGCCACCGCGGCGGCCGGCGTGCGGGCCGGGCTGCTCAAGGAAGGCACGCGCATGCCCATCTCCTGCACGGGCGGCATGGCGTACGCGGGGCGCTACTCCCGCTGCTGGGACCGCGGCGGCCACGGCGCCCTGGACCTGGCCGGGGCGATCGAGAAGTCCTGCAACGTGTACTTCTACCAGGTGGGGATCCGGCTGGGGCTCGCCAAGCTGACCGCCGAGGGGACGCGGATGGGCTTCGCCAGCCGCTCGGGGATCGACCTGCCGGGCGAGGCGAAGCCGCGCTTCCCCACCGGGATCCCGTGGTACCGGGAGCGGTTCGGCCACACGCCCACGCCCTCCGAGGTGATGAGCCTGGCGATCGGGCAGGGGCCGAACTCGCAGACGGTGCTCAACATGGCGCACTTCTACTCCGCCATCGCCGGGAACGGCACCGCGCCCGAGCCTCACCTGGTGGCGCGCCCCGGGGCGGGCGACGGGCCCAGCCAGATCGACCTTGGGCTCGACGAGCAGGGGCTCAAGGCGCTGTGGGGCGGGCTCGCGCTGGTGACCTCGCCCACCGGCACCGCGGTGCTCTCGTCCATCCCGCGCTGGAAGGTGTACGGGAAGACGGGGACCGCGCAGAACCCCGGGGGCCCCGACCACGGCTGGTTCGTGGGCTTTTCCGGCCCCCCCGGGGGACACCCGGAGATCGTGGTCGCCACCATCATCGAGCACGGGCTGCACGGCAGCGACGTGGGGCCGGTGGCCACCAAGTCGATCAACTTCTACCTGAACAAGAAGCACGGGCTTCCCTTCGACCCCCGCCCCACGCTGATCGAGCGGTGGCAGTCGCAGCGGCTGACGTGGAGCGAGTACGACACCTACCCGGCGCCCATCACCCCGCTGCCGCGGACGGCGACCGCGGCGCGGGCCCGGCCGCCGACGGCGGCGAAGCAGGGGCGCTAGCGGGGGGCCGCCCCCCTCGCGGCGGGGGACGCGGGCCGGGAGCGGCGCGGGGGAGCGCCGCTCCCGGTTTTGCTTGACGGGGGCGGCCGGGGGTGGCAAGTTGTCCGCCGATCCGTCCCCGGGAAACGTCCGGGCGGCGCAACGGCAATCGGAACCGGGTACATGGCGAGACCGAAGCAGGCCCCTCCCGCGGCGATCCCGCACGGGCTCACGCGGGAGCAGCTCCTGGAGATGTACAGATACGTCCGCCTGACGCGGACGCTGGAGGAGAAGCTCGAAACGCTCTTCCGGCAGAGCAAGGTGGTCGGCGGCCTCTTCCGCTCGCTCGGGCAGGAGGGCGAGTCCGTGGCGAGCGCGTACGCGCTCCGCCGCCGCGACGACGGCACCGGCGACATGCTTTCGCCGCTGATCCGCAACCTGGGCTCCATGCTGGTGATGGGCGCCCGGCCGGAGGAGGTGCTGCGCCAGTACATGGCCAAGGGCGACTCCCCCGCGCGCGGCAAGGAGCTCAACATCCACTTCACCGACTACCGGCGCGGCTTCATCGGGCAGATCTCCCCGCTGGGCGACCTGGTCCCGGTGATGGCGGGGGTGACCCTGACCTTCCGCCAGCGCGGCGAGGACCGCGTGGGGATGGTGTACATCGGCGACGGCGCCACCTCCACCGGCGCCTTCCACGAGGGGATCAACTTCGCCGCCGTGCAGCGCTGCCCGCTGGTGGTGGTGGTGGAAAGCAACGGCTGGGCGTACACCACGCCCACCCGCCTGCAGACCGCCGCCGCGAGCTTCGTGGACAAGGCCGCGGGGTACGGGATCGCCGCCGAGCAGGTGGACGGCAACGACATGCTGGCGGTGTACGGCGCCGCCCGGCGCGCCGTGGACCACGCCCGCGCCGGCGGGGGCGTGACGCTGCTGGAGGTGGTCACCTACCGCCGCCGCGGCCACGCCCAGCACGACAACCAGTCGTACGTGGACCCGGCGGAGATCGAGCGCTGGGCCACCACCAACGACCCCATCGACCGCTACGCCGCCGCGCTCACCGGGAGCGGCTGGGCCTCCGCCGCGGAGCTCGCCGGGATCGACGCGGAGATCGACGCGGAGCTGGAGGGGATGATCCCCGAGGCCGACGCCGCGCCCCTCCCGGAGCCGGAGGAAACCCTGGACGACGTGTACGCCGGGGTGCGGGTGAACGCCCCGTGGACGCGCCACACGCCCCCCGACCCCACCCAGGCCTGAGCAGGAGCATGGCTACCGCGACCAAGTCGAAGCCCGAGCACGTCCGGCAGAGCTCGGAAGGCAAGCCCGTCACCTTCCTGGAAGCGATCCGGGAGGCGATCTGGGAGGAGATGGAGCGCGACGAGCGCGTCTTCCTCATGGGCGAGGACATCGGCGCCTACGGCGGCGCCTTCAAGGTGACCGAGGGGATGCAGGAGCGGTTCGGCGGGCTGCGCGTGCTGGACACCCCCATCTCCGAGATCGGCTTCACCGGGGCCGCCGCCGGCGCGGCGCACATGGGGATGCGCCCCATCGTGGAGATGCAGTTCATCGACTTCATCTCCTGCGCGTACGACATGATCACCAACTACATCGCCACCTCGCGCTACCGCGGGTCGGGCGGCGTGCCCATGGTGATCCGCGGCCCCTCCGGGGGCGGCGTGCGCGGCGGGCCGTTCCACTCGCAGAACCCGGAGATGGCGTTCTTCCACACCCCGGGGCTCAAGATCGTGTACCCGGCCACCGCGTACGACGCCAAGGGGCTGTTCAAGGCCGCCGTGCGCGACGACGACCCGGTGCTCTTCTTCGAGCACAAGTGGCTGTACCGCCGCCCCCAGGTGCGCGAGGTGCTCCCCGCCGAGGACTACGTGGTGCCGCTGGGCAAGGCGCGCATCCACCGCGAGGGGACCGACCTGACCATCGTCACCTACGCGGCCATGGTGCACAAGAGCCTGGAAGCCGCCGAGCAGCTGGCAAAGGACGACGGCCTGTCGGTGGAGGTGCTCGACCTGCGCACCCTGCTCCCGCTGGACGAGGACGCGATCCTGGCGAGCATCAAGAAGACCAGCCGGCTGCTGATCGTCCACGAGGACACCCGCACCGGCGGCATCGCGGGCGAGATCGCCATGCGCGTGAACGAAAAGGCGTTCGAGTGGCTGGACGCGCCCATCCTGCGCGTGACCGCGCTGGACGCGCCGGTCCCCTACTCGCCGCCGCTGGAGGACTACTTCCTCCCGCAGACCGAGGACATCGTCAAGGCCGCGCGCCACCTGGCGGCCTACTGAACGCGACTTTACGGAAACCCTGACCCGCTGATCCTCTCATGGCCCGTGTAGAAGTGCCGATGCCCCAGATGGGGGAGTCCATCGCCGAGGGAACCGTCTCCGTCTGGCTGAAGAAGGTGGGCGACCGCGTCGAGCGCGACGAGCCGATCATGGAGATCTCCACCGACAAGGTGGACGCCGAGATCCCCTCGCCCGCCGCCGGCACCCTTGTGGAGGTGGTCGTGGTGGAGGGGCAGACGGTGGAGGTGGGGACCATCGTGGCCTTCATCGAGACCGAGGCGGGCGCCGCGGCGGCGGCCGCCGCTCCCGCGCCGGCCCCGGCCGAGCCCGCGGCGGACGTGCCGGGCGAGCGGCCCACGACCCTCCCGGAGGCGGCCGCCGGGCAGGGCGAGGCGCGCGCCCCCGCGCAGCCCGCCGCCGTCCCCGCCGACGCGCAGCGCGACGCCGCGGCGGCTTCGGAGGACGGCGGGCCGCAGACGCTGGAGGAGCGGCTCCGCACCCGCTCCACGCCGCTGGTGCGCAAGATCGCGGCGGAGCACGGGGTGGAGGTGGCAGCGGTGCAGGGGACCGGCCGCGGCGGCCGGGTGACCAAGGAGGACATCCTGCGCCACGTGCAGGAGGGCCCGAAGGCGCCCGCCGCGCAGCCGCAGGGGGCCCCTGCGCAGCGTCCGGCGGCCCCGCGGCCGCAGGCGGCCCCCTCGTACGAGGGCGGCTTCCCGTGGGACGAGTTCTTCGGCGCGCCGCAGCACCCCACGGTGCAGGCGGGCCCCAACGACCGCGTCGAGCCGGCCAGCCGGATGACGCAGATCATCGCCAACAACATGGTGCAGTCGCGGCGCATCTCGCCGCACGTGCACTCGTACTTCGAGATCGACTACTCGCGCATCGACCAGATCCGCGGGAAGAGCCGCAAGGTGTGGGAGCAGCAGGGGGTGAAGATCACCTACACGCACTTCATCGCCTGGGCGGTGGCGCGCGCGCTGCGCGAGCATCCCAAGATCAACAGCAGCTTCGGCAACAACGAGGTCATCTACCGCGCCGACGTGAACCTCGGCGTCGCCGTGGCGATGGACAACGGCCTGATCGTGCCCGTGGTGAAGGGCGCGGACGAGCTGTCGCTGGCGGGGCTGGCCAAGCGCATCAACGACCTGGCCACGCGCGCGCGCAACCGGCAGCTGAAGCCGGAGGAGATCCAGGGCGGCACCTTCACCATCACCAACCCGGGGATCTTCGGGACGACGATCGGCTTCCCGATCATCTCCCAGCCGCAGGTGGCGATCCTGGGCGTGGGCGGGGTGGAGATGCGGCCGGCGGTGATCACCGACGAGTTCGGCAACCACGCCATCGTTCCGCGCAAGCGCGGATACCTCTCGCTCGGCTACGACCACCGCGTGGTCAACGGCGCCGACGGCGACCAGTTCCTCGCGCGGGTCAAGCAGCTGCTGGAGACCTTCCCCGAGACGGCGTAAGCCGGATCAGGCGCG
>JBEVLE010000473.1:0-2894 GCA_040509335.1 Longimicrobiaceae bacterium
GTCCCGGCGAGTGTCGCCGGGACGGGCTTTTCGCGCGTCGAGGTCACGCCGCCGAACCGCGTGAGGGATTTCGGCCCGGAGGGGCGAGACCCGGCGGGGCTGTTTCCGCCGGGGCTCGACTCCGTTGGGCTGCGTTGTTTGCAGCCCTACGGAGCCGAAGCCCGACCCCGGCGCCAGCCGGGGGCACGCCCAACCACGCAGTTCATCCCAGCAGTGCATGTTGTTGGCCTCAAGAAACGGTCCCATTCGCGCCACTCCAGGCCGATCATGAAGCGCCGTGACGCGGGGGCGGGAGCGCTCGTCCTGAGGGGCGGAGGACGGACGCGTGGTGGACGAACGGGGGCCCTCCCCGCCCGCATCGCCACCGGGAGGAGCGCGCCGCCCCCCGCCCCGCAATCCCCGGGGCCGGAACGGAGACATGCACCCATTTGACCGCTTTCGCCGGACGCCGCCACGGCGCCGGCCGGAAAGCCGCGCCCGCACCGCCGGGCACACCCGAACCATGGAGCCTTCCATGTCCCTCCCGAAGACGCGGCACGGAGGTCCTCGCTGGCTTTTGCTCGCCGCCGCCCTGCTGGGCACGGCCTGCACCGACCGGGGCGCCGCCCCGCTCACCGGCGCCGGCGACGCCCCTCTGCCCGCCCGCGCGGACGACGCCGCCCCCGCGAGCCGCATCCCCGACCAGTACGTGGTGGTCCTGAAGCCCGAGGCCACCGACGTGCGCGGCTTCGCCCGCTCCATGTCGCGCGGCCGGGGCGACTCCCTGCTCTTCGTGTACGAGCACGCGCTCAAGGGCTTCGCGGTGCAGCTCGCCCCCGCCTCCGTGGACGCGCTCCGCAAGCACCCGCTGGTGAAGCAGATCCTGCAGGACGAGGTGGGAGTGGCGGACCAGTCCGCCTCGCTGTGGAGCCTGGACCGCGCCGACCAGCGCGACCTGCCGCTGAACGGCGCCTACGCCCCCAACGCCACCGGCGCCGGGGTGAACATCTACGTCGTGGACAGCGGCATCCGCCGCACCCACGCCGAGTTCGGCTACGGCGCCCGGGCGCGCCACGACTACACGGCGATCAACGACGGACGCGGCGCGGACGACTGCAGCGGACACGGCACGCACGTGGCTGCGACCACGGCCGGAGCCACCTACGGGGTCGCGCGCGACGCCGTGGTGCACTCCATCCGCATCGCCAACTGCAACGGCGCCGCGACGGTGAGCGGGGCGCTGGCCGGGCTGGACTGGGTGCGCGCCAACCACGTCAAGCCGGCGGTGGTCAACCTGAGCTACACCTGGTCCGCCCGCTCGGACATCGACGGGGCGGTCACCAGCCTGATCAACGCCGGCGTGCCGGTGGTCACCTCCGCCGGCAACAGCAACGCGGACGCCTGCAACTACTCGCCCAAGCGGGTCGCCAGCGTGATCACCGTGGGGAGCTCCGACAGCAACGACTGGCGCGCCCCCGACTCCAACTGGGGCAGCTGCGTGCACGTGTTCTCCCCGGGGACGGGGATTACCTCGGCGTGGGCCGGGAGCGACACCGACAGCCGCACCATCTCCGGGACGTCCATGGCCTCGCCGCTGGTGGCCGGGGTGGTGGCGCTCTACCTCCAGGCGGAGCCCCAGGCGCCCGTCTGGAAGATCCGCGACGCGGTGCTCAACTCCTCCAGCCAGGGGAAGATCGGCGACACGCACGGGTCGCCGAACCGGCTGGCCTACGCGCGCCCCTGGTACTTCGGGGTGTCCATCTCCGGGCCCGTGGGCGTTTCCGGCACGGGCTACTACACCTGGAGCGCGGTCCCCGAGGGCGGGAGCGGCACCTACACCTACCAGTGGTCGCTGTACAACCACGCCACCGGCTACGAGCAGCTGCTGGGGACCGGCAGCAGCCAGACGGTGCACGTCACCGCGGGCGACGGCGACTTCACCCTGCAGGTGGCGGTGTACTCCAACGGCGAGATGCGCAACACCTCGCGCTTCTTCACGAACTCGCCCGCGGACGGCTGCGTGGGGAGCAACATCTGCGACGGCGGCGGGGGCGGCGGCTGGGGATTCTGACCGGCAGGAGGGCCGGGGGCCCGCGCGTCCCCGGCCCCCCGTGTGACCCTTCCGCCGGCCCGCTCGTCAACCGCTTGCCAGCCAGCCGAACCGAAACACCCCGCCGGAGGCGAGCGCCCGCGCGACGCGGGCCGCCCCTCCGGAGGCGGACACGGAGACTTCCATGCATTTCCCGACTCGTTGCACCCTGGCACTGGCCGCCGCGCTGGTGGCCGCCTGCGACGGCGCCGTGATGACGGCCGCGCCGGACAGCGGCGTGCACGCCGTGGGGATCCTGGCCTGGGTGGCGGCCCCCGCGTACGGCGGTGCCTCGTCCCCCCAGACCGGCTCGCCGGGCGCCCCTCGGCCGGGCGTCGCCGCGCCGGACACCGCGCAGGCGGGGGTCCCCTTCCCGGTCGTGGTCACCACCGTGGGCCCCACCGTCTGCTGGATGGCCTCCGGGGCGCAGGTGGACATGCAGCAGCCCGGGGTCGCGACGATCACGCCCTTCGACTTCACGCCCGAGGACCACTGGACGGCCTGCGGCGACGCGCTGGTGGAGCTTCCGCGCACCGTCAACGTGACCTTTTCGCAGCCGGGCGAGGCGGTGCTGCGCGTGCAAGGGCGGCGGGTGGTGGGGGGGAACTTCCAGGCCGAGGAGCGGGTGGTGCTGGAAAAGAAGATCTACGTGCGGGGAGCGACGCCTGTACGGCAGCTCGGGCGTGTCCCCGGCTGGCGCCGGGGTCGGGCTTCGGCTCCGTAGGGCTGCAAACAACGCAGCCCAAGGGAGTCTAGCCCCGGCAAACGGCCGCCGGGTCTCGCCCCTCCGGGCCGTAATCCCTCACGCGAACGGCGCCGCCACCGG
>JBEVLE010000474.1:0-2555 GCA_040509335.1 Longimicrobiaceae bacterium
CGCGTGAGGGATTTCGGCCCGAAGGGGCGAGACCGCGCGGCTGTTTGCGCGGGCTCGACTCCGTTACGCAGCGTTGTTTGCTGCGTTACGGAGCCGAAGCCCGACCCCGGCGACAGCCGGGGGCACGCCCAAACCCTGCCGTCAAAGATTCTGCTCCAGCCAGTTCGTCATCATGGTGAACAGGTGGAGCTGCGTCTGCGCCCCCGAGATGCCGTGGTTCTTGCCCGGGTACAGCATGAACGAGAACTGCTTCCCCACCCCCTGGAGCGCGGTGGCCAGCTGCACCGAGTTCTGGAAGTGCACGTTGTCGTCCGCCGTGCCGTGCACCACCAGGTAGTTGGCCGTGATCCCCGCCGCGTGCTTGAGCACGGAGGTGGAGTCGTACCCGGCCGGGTTCGCCTGCGGGGTGCCCATGAAGCGCTCGGTGTAGATGTTGTCGTACAGCCTCCAGTCGGTGACCGGGGCCACCGAGATCCCCGCCTTGTACAGCCGCCCGCCGCGGGCCAGCGACAGCCCGGTGGTGAACCCGCCGCCGCTCCACCCCCACATGCCGATGCGGCCGGCGTCCACGTACGGCTGCGCGGCCATGTAGCGGGCCGCCGTCATCAGGTCGTCGGTGGCGGTCACGCCGTGGCTCAGGTAGCCGGACTTTTCCCAGGCGCGGCCGCGGTTGGAGGTGCCGCGGGTGTCCACGCTCACCACCACGTACCCCTTCTGCGCCAGGAGCATGTGCCACAGGTTGCGGCTCCCGCCCCACGAGTCGACCACCGTCTGCGCGCCGGGGGTGCCGTACACGTAGAAGAGCACCGGGTACTTCCTGGACGCGTCGAAGTCGGGGGGCCGGACCATCATGGCGTTCATCTCCACGCCGCCCTGGGTGGGGATGCGGAAGAACTCCGGCTGGCCCACCCCGGCCGCGGCCAGGTTGGCCTGCACCCGCTGGTTGTCCGAGAGGCTGCGGACCAGCGTGCCGTCGGTGCGGAAGAGGCGGCTCGCCGGTGAGGTGGCGGCGCGCGAGTACACGTCCACGAAGGTGCGCCCGTCGGGGCTGACGCTGGTGGAGTGGGTGCCGGGCTCGCGGGTCAGCTTCTGCACGGCGCCGCCGTCCAGCCGGACGCGGAACAGGTGGCGCTCGGCGGCGTTGCCCCCGGTGCCGGTGAAGTACACCCAGCCGCCGCGCTCGTCCACGCGGTCCACGGAGGTGACGTCCCAGGCGCCCGGGGTGAGCTTGCGCACCAGCCGGCCGTCGCGGCCGTACAGGTAGATCTGGTTGTACCCCTCGCGCTGGCTGGTCCACAGGATCTGGCTCCCGCCGCGCACCAGCACGAGGTCGTCGTCCACGTTGACCCAGGCCGAGTCCGTGTCGCTGAAGAGCGTGCGGCTGCGGCCGGTGTTCGCGTCCGTGAGCAGGACGTCGATGCGGTTCTGGGCGCGGTTCATCCGCTGGATCACCAGCTCGGTGGGCGACGCCGCCCACGACATGCGCGCCAGGTACTCGCCCTCGCCGGTGTCCATCCAGCGGGTCTCGCCGCCGGCCGCGTCCACCACCCCGATCTTGACCTGGCTGTTGGGCTCGCCCGGCTTGGGGTAGTGCAGCGCCACGGGGACGGAGTACCGGCCGGTGTCGTTGAGCCAGGTCTGCACGGGGACGCGGGTCTGGTCCAGCCGCCAGAAGGCGATGCGCCGGCCGTCGGGGCTCCAGCGCCACCCGTCCTGCACGCCCAGCTCCTCCTCGTACACCCAGTCGAAGGTGCCGTTGACAACGTTGTCGCCGCCGTCGCGGGTCAGCTGCGTCTCGCGCCCGGTGGCCAGCTCCACCACGAACAGGTTGTTGCCGCGGACGAAGCCCACGCGCGTTCCGTCGGGAGAAAGCTTGGCGAACTGCTGCCACCCCTCGCCGCGGCTGACCGGGGTGAGGCGCCCGGCCTGCTGGTCCCACACGTAGTAGGTGCCCTTGGTGCGCTGCCGCCAGACCTGCTGCGAGTTGGTGTAGACGAGCGCCCGCTGCCCGTCCGCCGACCAGACGATGTCCTCCACGTCCACGGGCTCTGCCTGCCCCTCGGCCACCAGGCGGGAGCCCTGCACCAGGCGCTCGCGCTTGCCGTCGTCGATCCCCACGGTCCACACGTCGCTTGCGCGCGACTGCGGGTCGGCCTCGACGACGACGAAGCTCCGGCCGTCCGCCGACCACTGCGGGTAGAACGCCCCCCCGGAAAAGTCGCGGGAGGTGAAGATGCGCTCGAGGGTGAGCTGCTGCGCGGCCGCGGGCGCCGCCGCGAGGACCGCGACCGCGGAGATGCCGGCGGCTGCGGAGCGGAACCGGATCGTCATGACGTTCCCTGTTGGGGTGAGGTCGCCGGGCCGGGAAGCGATACGAGGCCGGGCGGGGTGCTGACAGAATGCAGCGTGGTACGGGGAAACGCCAGGGAGGTTCCCCGGGAGGGCGAAAGCGAGCGCGCGAAAACCGGGTGATGCAGTATGGTGCACCACCGGTGCAGAATGGTGCAGCGTTCCGTTAGGCACATGCGAAGCGGCACCGGGCGGAGATCCGCCCG
>JBEVLE010000475.1:0-2613 GCA_040509335.1 Longimicrobiaceae bacterium
GCTGTCGTTCGCGCAGCAGCGGCTGTGGGTGGTGGACCGGATGGAGCCGGACAGCGCCGCGTACAACATGCCCTTCGCGCTGCGGCTGCGGGGCGCGCTGGACGTGGCGGCGCTCCGGGCCAGCCTGGACGCGCTGGTGCGCCGGCACGAGACGCTGCGCACCACGTTCGCCGAAGAGGGCGGCGTGCCGGTGCAGGTCATCCACCCGTCCGCGCCGCTGGAGCTAGCGCAGCTGGACCTGCGGGGCCTGCCCGGAGCCGAGCGGGAGACGGAGGCCGGGCGGCTCGCGGCCGGGGAGGCGCTGCTGCCGTTCGACCTGGCGCGCGGGCCGCTGCTGCGGAGCACGCTGCTGCGCCTGGACGACGACGACCACGTGCTGTGCTTCACCATGCACCACGTGGTCACCGACGGCTGGAGCATGGACGTGCTGGTGCGCGAGATTTCCGCGCTCTACGCCGCCTTCAGCAGCGGCGAGGAGCTGCGGCTGGCGGAGCTGCCGGTGCAGTACGCCGACTTCGCCGTGTGGCAGCGCGAGTGGCTCAGCGGCGACGTGCTGGACGAGCAGATCGGCTACTGGAAGGAAGCGCTGGCCGGAGCCCCCCCGCTGCTGGGGATCTCGGTCGACCGCCCGCGCTCCGCCGCGCAGGGCACGCGCGCGGGGATGCACGGCTTCGCGCTCCCGGACTCCGTCGCGGCCGGGCTGCGGGAGCTCTCGCGGCGCGAGGGCGCGACGCTGTTCATGACGCTGCTGGCGGCCTGGCAGACGCTGCTGGGCCGCTACGCGGGCCAGGAGGACGTGGTCGTGGGCACGCCCATCGCCGGGCGCACGCGGGTGGAGCTGGAAGGCCTCATCGGCTTCTTCGTCAACATGCTCCCGCTGCGCGGCGACCTCGCGGACGATCCCACCTGGACCGAGCTGCTGGGGCGCGTGCGGGAAACGGCGCTGGGCGCGTACGCGCACCAGCACCTGCCCTTCGAGCGGCTGGTGGACGAGCTGGCCGTGGAACGCAGCCTCACGCACACGGCCGTCTTCCAGGCCCTTTTCGCGCTCAACCGCGCCGGCGCGCGGGACGAGCGGCTGTCGCTGGGGACGGTGCGGCTGGAGCCGTTCGGGGACGCGCCGGAGGAAACCAAGTTCGACCTGAGCCTGCGGATGCTGGACGGGGCGGACGGGCTTGCGGGCGCGCTCCTGTTCCGGGCGGCGCTGTTCGAGGCGGAAACGGCCGCGCGCATGGCCGGCCACCTGCAGGTGCTGCTGGAGTCCATGGCCGCCCACCCGGGGCAGCGCCTTTCCGAGGTGCCGCTGCTGCGCGGCGCCGAGCGCGAGCAGGTGCTGCACGCCTGGAGCGGCGCCGACACCGGCTACACGGGCGAGCTGTGCCTGCACGAGCTGGTGCACGCCCAGGTGCTGCGCACGCCCGAGGCGCCCGCGCTGCGCTTCGGCGGGCAGAGCCTCACCTACGCCGAGCTGTACGCGCGCGCCTGCCAGGTCGCCAACCTGCTGCGGCGCGAGGGCGTGGGGCCGGAGGCGCGGGTGGCGATCTGCATGGACCCGACCACGGAAGTGATCGTGTCCATCCTGGGGGTGATGCTGGCCGGCGGCGCCTACCTGCCGCTGGACCCCGAGCTGCCCGCCGAGCGGCGCGCCTACATGATCCGCGACGCCGCCCCCATGCTGCTGCTGACGCAGGCGTCGCTCGCCGACCGGCTCGCCGACTGCGGCGTCCCCCTGTTCCAGGTG
Source organism: Longimicrobiaceae bacterium (assembly GCA_040509335.1). Classification (GTDB taxonomy): domain Bacteria; phylum Gemmatimonadota; class Gemmatimonadetes; order Longimicrobiales; family Longimicrobiaceae; genus JAFAYN01. The sequence goes on from JBEVLE010000475.1 coordinate 1,742, forward strand.
GACGCGGAGGCCGAGCGCATCGCCCTGGAGAGCGACGAGGCGCCGGCCACCGGCGTCCTGTCCGACAACCTGGCGTACGTCATCTACACCTCCGGCTCCACGGGCCGCCCCAAGGGCGTGCTGGTGGAGCACCGCGGCCCGGGCAACACCGTCCTGGAGCTGGCCCGCGTCTACGACTCGCGCCCCGGCGACCGCAACCTGCTCTTCGCGCCGCTGCACTTCGACGCCTCGGTCGCCGACATCTTCGTCGCGCTGACCAGCGGGGCCGAGCTGGTGGTGGCCCCGCGCAGGGCGATGCTGCCGGGCGAGGACCTGCTGCGCGTGCTGCGCGAGCAGCGGATCACGCACATGAAGACCATGCAGTCGGCGCTCGCGGCCACTCCGGTGGAGGCGCTGCCGGAGCTGCGGACGCTGATCTGCGGCGGGGACAAGCTCCCGGGCGAGCAGCTGCGGCGCTGGAGCGCCGAGGGGCGGCGCTTCTTCAACGGGTACGGGCCGACGGAAGCGAGCATCCGCAACACCTCCAGCGCGTACGCGCCGGAGGACGGCGACCCGCCGATCGGGCGGGCGGTAGCGAACACGCAGATGTACGTGCTGGACCGGTGGCTGGAGCCGGTGCCGGTGGGGGTTGCCGGGGAATTGTACGTCGGCGGGGGGGGGGTGGTGCGGGGGTACATGGGTCGGGCGGAGCTGACGGCGGAGCGCTTCCTCCCGGACCCGCACCGTGGGGTGGCGGGAGCGCGGCTGTACCGGACGGGGGACCTGGGGCGGCGGCGCGCGGACGGGGAGATCGAGTTCCTGGGCCGGGCGGACCACCAGGTGAAGGTGCGCGGCTACCGGGTGGAGCTGGGGGAGATCGAGGCGGTGCTGCG
>JBEVLE010000476.1:0-10549 GCA_040509335.1 Longimicrobiaceae bacterium
GGGCGCTGCTCGCGCAGGAGCGGACGCTGCTGGCCGGGGCGCGCGCCTACCGCGGGGAGTTCGGGGCCGTCGGCGCCCGCTTCCTGGCCGGGATCCCGCGCCTCCTTCCCGGCGCCACCGCCGCCGCCGCGCACGCGGCGCTGGCGCGCCGGGTGGACCGGGTCGCGGCGGAGGGCTCCGTGCTGGTGACCCGCCTGGAGCCGCTCGCGGTCCGCTCGCCGGGCCACGGCTACGTCGCGCTACCCCTGCAGGTGGAGGGCGAGAGCGACCTGGAGGGGCTGCTGGGCGTGCTCGCCGCGCTGGAGTCGGGCCCCACCCTGGTTCACCTGGAGGCGCTGTCCGTGGAGCGCAGGGGGCGCACCGGGACGGGGGAGGAGCTCGCGTTCCGCTTCACCGCCGTGGGCTTCTCGCTGGACGAGGCGCCCGCGGACACCGCGGCTTCCGCCGCGCGGGGGACCCGGTGATCCCCCGCGACTGGAGCGCGGCAAACGCCGCCGCGCTCGTCCTGCTCCTGTCCTGCGCCGCGATCGTCGGCGCGGTGGCGCAGCGCGAAGTCTCGGCCGGCCCGCCGGGACCCGCCCCTGCCGCCGCTCCCGCCCGCAGCCCCGCTGCCGCGGCCGCCGCTCCGCGGGCCGCGGGAGCGCGGGATGCGGCGGCGCTCGATCGCCTGGTGTTGGAGACCGTCGCCCGAAACCCCTTCCGCGCCGAGCGCTCGCGGGGCGCGGGGCGCTTCCGCCTCCCCGGGAGCGAGGCGCCGGCGGGTCCCCCCGGCGCGGCCACGGCGCCCGCAGCCGTGCAGCTCCCCCCGCCGCCCCCCCCGCGGCTGCCGACGCCGCAGTTCCGGCTGGTGGGCACCGCGGTGCTGGGCGGCGGCGGGGGACTCGCCGCCATCGAAGTTCCGGGCGCTCCGCCGCGCGTCGTCAACGTGGGCGAGTCCATCTCCGGCTTCCGCCTGGAGTCGGTCACGCCGGTCGAGGCGAGACTCCGCGGTGCCGATACGACCCTGGTCATCCGATCCTCCTCACCGACACCGTAGTTGATCCCTCTCGCCACAGCTCACGGGGCCGCCGCTGGCCGGCTGCTCGTGCCCGCCCTCGCCGCGCTGCTCCTGGCCGCCCCGTCCCGGCTCGCCTCGCAGTCCGCGGCCGTGCCCGCCGATTCCACGGTTACCCTGAACTTCCAGGATGCTCCGCTCCAGGCGGTGGTGGCCGCGCTCGCCGAGATGGCTGGACTGACCGTCTCCTACAGCGGGCTCCCATCCCGGACGCTCACGCTGCGCAGTACCACGCCCGTCCCCAGGCGCGAGCTGCGCCCCATGCTGGAGAGCGTCCTCCGCAGCAACGGGCTCGCGCTGGTACAGGAGGGGGGACTCGCGCGGATCGTCTCCACCAGCCCCGAGGCCCCCGGCCCGCAGGCAATGGCGGCGCCGCGGCCGACCACCGGCGCCGCGCCGGGCGAGGAGGAGGGAGTGCGGCTGTACGTGTACCGGATGCGGCACTCCAGCGCGGAAAAGGTCGCGCAGACCCTGCGGGACGTATTCGGGCTGGGCGGTCGGGCCGGGGATGCCGGCGCGCCGGGGAATCGCGGGAGCGCCCGACCCGAGCGGGTGCCCAACCCACTGGCCGCCGAGCCGCCGGCCTCCTCTTCGGCCGCTCCGGCGGCCGGACCGGCGGCGTCGGGGACGGGCCTCGCCGCGCAGCTGCGCGGTCCCGTGCAGGTCGTTCCCGACCCGCTCACCAACTCGCTGATGATCCGCGGGGACGCGGCCGACTACCGGACGATCCTGGCCGCCGTCCGCGAGCTGGACGTCCGCCCGCTCCAGGTGCTCATCGAGGTGCTGATCGCCGAGGTGGGGCGCTCCAACAGCCTGGACGTGGGGGTGCGCGCCGTCGCCCGCGGGGAGACCCCCGCCGACAGCGCGACGCTGGGGGAAGGGGGGCTCAACCTGCTGGGGAAGCTGACGGTCGGTTCGGCAGGCGACCTGGCGCTGCGCGTCCTGGGGGTGGGGACGGTCCGTGCCGACGTGGTGCTCAACGCGCTTTCCCGCTCGTCCAACGTGAGCATCCTGTCCCGGCCGCTGGTGCTCGCGCAGAACAACCAGGAGGCCCGGATGCTGGTGGGCGACCAGCGGCCGTTCGTGCAGATCTCCCGCGCTTTGCCCACGGACGGTGCGGTGCGCGACCAGGTGATCCAGTACCGCGACGTGGGCACCCAGCTGAACATCACCCCCACCATCAACCCGGACGGCTACGTGACCCTCGCGGTGCGGCAGGAGGTGAGCGCGGCCAGCGAGGAGACCCAGTTCGGCGCCCCGGTGATCCGCACCCGCGAGGTGGAGACGCAGCTCTTCGTCAAGGACGGACACACCGCGGTGATCGGCGGGCTGGTGGACCGCCAGCAGGACGCGGTCAACGCGGGGATCCCCATCCTGCGGAGCATTCCCCTGCTGGGGCACCTGTTCCGCTCCACCCGACGCAACACCGGCGTGACGGAGCTCTTCATCCTCCTCACGCCCCATGTCATCCGCAACGACGAAGAGATGGAGAGAATGTCGGAAGAGCTGAGGACCAACGCCCGCATGGTGGGCGGGAAGATCGAGGACCTGCCGCCGCTGATCGAGGCGGCTCCGGAAGTGCTGCGGAGGCGCGAGCCGTGACGCGCAGGGGAGAGCTGCGCGTCGTCGCCGGCGACCTCGCAGCGGATCGATCCGACTTCCACGGGATGATCGGCCGCTCCCCGGCGATGCGCGCCGTGTACGACCGCATCGAGCGGTTCTCCACGCTCCCCATCCCTGTGCTGGTCCTGGGGGAGACCGGCACCGGCAAGGAGATGGTCGCGCAGGCGATCCGCCAGGTCAGCGGCGCCTCCCGGCGCTACGTCCCCGTGAACTGTGCGGCCATCGCCAAGGACCTGTTCGAAAGCGAGCTCTTCGGGCACGAGGCGGGGGCGTTCACCGGAGCCACGCGCCGGCACGCGGGGATCCTGGCGCAGGCGGACGGCGGGATCCTGTTCCTGGACGAGATCGGGGAGCTCCCCCTGGCCACGCAGGCCAAGCTGCTCCGCGTGCTCGAGTCCGGGGAATACCGGCCGGTGGGGGGAGAGCAGACCCGGCGCGCCGACTTCCGGCTGGTCGCGGCGACCAACCAGGACCTCGCCCTCCAGGTGGAGCAGGGGCGGTTCCGGCTGGACCTCCTCCACCGCCTGGGCGCGGCCCGCATCGTGGTACCGCCGCTCCGGGAGCGCACGGAGGACATCCAGCCCATGGCCGAGGAGTTCCTGCGGCGCATCCGCGAGTCGCGGGGGTGGGGCGCCGCCTGGTTCTCGCCGGAAGCCCTCGCCCGGCTGCGGACGGCGCACTGGGGCGGAAACGTGCGCGAGCTGCGGAACGTGGTGGAAGCCGCCGCCGCGGTGTCCACCGAAAGCTGCATCGAGGCGCACCACCTCCATGAGTTCCTTCCCTCCCGGACGGGCCGGACCGGCGCTGCGAACACGCTCCCCACTCTCGCGGAGACCCTCCGCGCGGCGGAGCAGACGGCGATCCGGGAGGCGCTGCGGCACGCGGAGGGCAACCGCGACCGGGCGGCCGCCCTCCTGGGGGTGAGTGTCGCGACGCTGTACCGGAGGCTCTCCGGCCGCAAGGAGGGCGCGGCATGAGGCGCCGGCGCATCGTCCTGGCCGCGGCCCTCATCGCCGTGCTCGCCGGGTGCGTTCCCCGCTACGGGGTGAGCACGTCCCGGGACGACTTCGCGGGACGGACGGTGCATCGCATGCGGGGGAACGTGCTGGCCGACCCGGACGGGGGAGGGGAGTGGATCGAGCTGAACGTGGAGGTCTCCCGCGGCCGAGCGTCGGCCCCGGACCTCAGCCTTGCCCTGCTCTACCGGGACACGAGCCGCTGGCTGTGGGTGCCGTACGGCGAGTCGCTCCAGATCCTGGCGGACCGGGAGCTCATCGTGCTGAACGGGACGGGGAGCTTTCGATCGCGCCGGCGCTCGCCGTTGGGCGTGGAGGAGCGCGTGATGTACCCGATCTCCCCCGACCAGCTCCGCCGGATCGTGAGCGCCGATACCGTGCGGCTCCGCATCCTCGGGCGACGAGAGTACGTCGAGCGGAGATTCAGTGACAAGGGCCGCTTGCGCCTCCGCGAGTTCGTGAAGGAGCAGTTCGACGAATCCACCGCCCCCGGTCCGAACTCCGCTCCAACAGGATCGAGGCAGCCACAAGCCGCTCCGCTCACATAAGATCGCCTCTTGCTCCCGCGAGCTGTCGCGTCAGAACCAAGAAAGCACCAAGCTCGTGGATTCAACACGGGTCAGCTCCTCGTCAAGTCCTCCCGACCCTCTCGAATATTCGAATTCGCAGATCTGCGAGAACCCTGGAATTTGCGTGCAGGTCATTGCCGGAAAGTGTGATGTGGTTTTATTCCCTGCCGGCGCAGAGATTTCTATTCGGCAAGATGGAGCGAGGTGGGACGCAGGGGGGCGCTCATGCAGGTCTCCCGTCTGGGGGGCGCGCCGCCGCGGTCCCGCATGGTTCCCGCCGTGGCACGAGATTCGGCGTCGTCCTCGCCGGGGCGGCGGCGAAACGGTCACGGCGCAAGGGGAGGCGGCGATGCGGGAGGAGGTCTTCTGGCTGCTGAGCAGGGAGATGCAGTACCCCGGCGGGGCGCGGTCGCCGCGCGAGGTGATGGGGATCTTCTCCACCCCGGACGCGGCCTTCGAGGTGATCCGCGACCACCCCGACTTCCAGGGCGTGCGGGTGAAGTGGCAGGCGGCGGAGTGGGAGCCCGGCCCGGTGGCGTACTTCGGCCGGGCGAGGACCGGGCTGCTGCGCACGTCGCAGCACTGGGAGGTCTCGGTGGTCCCGTACGCGCTGGACGACCCGGTCTTCGACTTTCCCGACGAGCGCGCGGCGTACGAGCGCATCCGCTGGAGCCGGCGCTGACGGGAGTACGTTTCCGGACAAAATGGTTGTCCGGCGTCCCGCGCGACGGTATCATGTTCAAGGTTGGCTCATCGGCTTCTTTCCACCTTTCTCGCCATGACGCACAGGCGTACCGGGCGGACCGTTCGACGGGTCCCGCCGCCGCTCACCCGCTCCGCCGAGCTCCGGGTGCTCCCCTGCTCGGAGATGCTGGAGGAGCTCCCGGAGGAGCCGGCCCTGCTCCTGTGGCAGACGTGCCGCAGCGTTCACCTGTGGGGTCAGCCGGGGCCGCGGCTGCGGCTGTTCGCGCCGGGCGCCGCGGAGCTGCGGCTGGAGCGCCTGCGGGCGGCTGGGCTGGACGACGAGCCGCGGGCGGCGCTGGCGCTGCTCGCCGGGCTGCTGGAGAACCGGCGCGTGGTGGACGTGCCGCGGGTGGTGGAGGCGTGCGGCGAGCTGGCGCGGTGGGCGGAGGGGCGGGGGATGCTCGCCACGGCGCTGGCCTTCGCGCAGGCGGCGGCGGTCGCGGACGCGGAGGACGCGTCGCTCGCGGTGGCGGTGGGGAGGCTCGCGCGGATGCGCGCGGAGTACGAGCGCGCGGAAGGCTGGTTCGAGCACGCCGTCGTCCTGGCGCGGCTCTCGCGCGACCGGCGGGCGTACGCCGAGGCCTACGCGGGGCTCGGCAACCTGTACGTGCAGAAGGGCGGCTTCCCCCGGGCGCGGCTGTACCACCAGCGCTGCCTGCGCGCGGCGCGGCGGTACTCGCTGCACGACATGGAGGGCGCGGCGCTGCACAACCTTTTCGGGATCGAGATCGAGTGCGGCAACGGCCCCAAGGCGGAGGAGTACGCGGAGGCGGCACTTTCCGCGTATTCCGCGGTAAGCCCCGCGCTCCTCAACCTGGCCCTGGACGTGGCGTACAACTGGACTCTGTGCGGGCGCTTCGGCGAAGCGCTCTCGGTAGCCAGCGCCGCGCTGCCCCTGGTCGCCTCGCTGCCTCTCCGCCTGCTGGTGCTGGCGGACCTCGCCCGTGCGGCCGGAGGCGCGGACGCTCCCTACGTCTTCGAGCAGGCCTGGGCCGAGGCCTGGACGCTTCTCGGGGGAAAGAGCGTGGAATCCAGCGCACCCGGCGTGCTTCTCGACCTCGCCTACGGCGCGGCGCACATGGGCGAGCTCAAGCGCGCGGAGCGGGCCGCTCGAAAGGCGTGGGAGCTCGCCATCGAGCGGAAGCAGGAAAAGGTGGCCGAGCAGGCCGGATCTCTGATCTCGGCGCTCCGGGCCGATGCGCCGATCGCGGAGTCCCGTGGAGCCGTCTCCACCGCTTCCGTCCGTCTCGCCGCCCGGTTCGTGGAGGTGCTTCAAAGACCGCGGGCGGCCGCGCCGCCGGGCTAGCGCGCGACCGCCCGCGGTTTCGTTCGGGCGGGTGTACCGTCAGTGCCCCGATCCGATCACAGGGCTGCTCTCCATGGTCGGATCCGGAGGCGAGGTGGGGGAGCTGTTGGCCGAACACGCAGCAACGAGGCAAACCGCGGCAAGCACGAGCAGGACACGAGCTTTCATCTTGCTACCTCCGTTGGGGGGATGATGCGCGTTCGTTCCGCGCCGATAGCAAGATATGCGGCGACACGCCGCGCGCCTATACCGACACTTGTTGGCCGCGCCCGCGCGATCGCCGCTCCCCCCCCGGCGCCAGCCGGGGGCACGCCCGAACCCGCAGTTCAAAGCCGTTCCGGCCGGGTCCGGGATTACAGCCCCAGCGCCCGGGCCAGGTTGATGCGCCCCTTTCCGTAGATGGGGTCCGCGCCCCGCTTGCCCAGGTCGTCGGCGGACTGCTGCAGGCGCTGCCGGACGAGCCCCGGCTGGCGCTTGCCGATCTTTTCCACGAGGAGCGCGGCGACGGCGGCGGCGTGCGGCGAGGCCATGCTGGTGCCGTTGAGCCCCAGGACGAAGGTGCGCGACCGGCAGACCAGGAGCCCGGACGTGAGGCTGAAGCCCGAGCACGCCGCGGTGACGTTGCTGTTCCCGTTTCCGCCGGGGGCGGCCACGTTGACGTGCTCCACGCCGTAGTTGCTGTAGCTGGCCTTGGCGTCCGGGTTCAGCCAGGGGCCGTTGATGGTGGCGCGCGAAGTCGGGCCCGTGGCGGACACGCAGGTGAGCGTGGTGGCGGTGCAGTAGGCCATGAAGTTGTTCCCGAGCGCGTCCAGGTTCCGGTTCTCGTTGCCGGACGACACGATCACCACGACGCCCTTCCGGAAGGCGTACTCCATCGCCCGGTTGATCATCTCGTTGAACCAGCCGAACTGCTCGAGCGACAGCGGGGTGGCGATCCCCACGCTCATGTTGATCACGTCCAGTCCCTGGTCCGCCGCGTACTCGATCGCGCTGAGCGCGTTGAAGCTGTTGCCGCTGCCGGTGCGGTTCAGGATCTTGATCCCCACCAGCGTGACGTTGGAGGTGACGCCGGCCGCGAGGACGGCGTTGCTGGCGATCGTGGAAGCGACGTGCGTGCCGTGGTAGTGCAGGTCGGCCACCGGGTGCGCGCCAGGGAAGTTGGCCTGGACCACCGAGTCGTCCTCCGGCGCGAAGGACCTGGAAAGCGACAGGTCGACCAGGCCCGCGAGGTCGGGGTGCAGGTAGTCGATGCCCGAGTCGAGGATGCCCACCTTCACGGTGCGCGAGCCGCGCTTTCCGGCGCTCCACGCCGCGTCCGCCCTGATCTGGCGCAGGTGCCACTGCCGCGGGTAGAAGACCGCGGCGGCCGGGTTGGTCGCGCTCGCGGGAGCGTCCAGGACCGACAGGTCCGCGGATTCCACCACCGGCTCGCTCGCGGGAGGATCGAGCGACAGGACGACGTCGTGGTTCCAGTGCGTGACGTCGGCGGAGGCGCCGAGCTGCGCCGCGGCCCCGGGGGTGAGTCCGGTGACCGCCGCGATGCCCATGCCGCGGAACTCCTTTTCCACCGTGCCGCCGGCGGCCTGTACGCGCGCGGCGAAGTCGGCGGGGATGGTCTTTTCGGCGAACACGAACATGTGCCGGTCACCCGGCGCGGTCGCCGCGTCCGTGCTGGCAGCCGCGCGCCCGGCGGGGCGCGCCGCGGAGGGCATGGTGGCGTCGTCCGCGCACGCCGAAAGCGCGACGGCGACGAGCAGGGGGGCGAGTCGGAAGCGGCTCATGGGGTGTCTCCGCGGTGAAGTGGGCCAGGGCGCCTGGCGCGGGGGGCGGCGGGATCGGCGAGCCCGCCGGTGGGGAGTGGAGCCGAACGGCGGGTGGGGGAGCGGCCCGGATCCCACGCGGAACGCCCGGGCGCGCACCGTTTCCAGGCCTCCGCATAGTACCCGTTCCATCACCCCGGATCAATACGGTTGAAACGACGTGAACCGGTGGTGCGGGAAGCCGCGGCGATGCTGTATGCCGCCGGCACACCGTGGCGTATATTGTCGCCACACGCTGCCGGATCTCATCGCACCCACCCACGGAAATCCCCCACATGACCCGGAGACTCGCCGCGCTCTTCCTCGTCCTCGGCGCGCAGGGGCTCGCCGCCCAGGACCTCCCCGTCCTCCGCCCCGAGCACGTGCGGGCGATCTCGCAGGAGGTGTCCGGCGACGCCGCCTACGAGCACATCCGCTTCCACACCGCGTTCCACAAGCCGCGCGGCGGCTCGGACGGGCTGTGGGAGGTGGCGCGCTACTTCGAGCAGCAGGCGCGCGCCGCCGGCCTCGCCGACGTGCGCATCATCAAGCAGGCGTCCACGACGGTGCCGTGGAACGCCAAGTCGGGGGAGCTGTGGATCGCCGGGAGCGCGCCGGAGCGCCTTGCCAGCACCCTCCAGACCCCGCTGCACCTGGCGGACAACTCGCGCCGCGCCGACGTCACGGCCGAGCTGGTGGACGTGGGCGACGGTTCGCGCGAGGCCGACTACGCCGGGCGCGACGTGGCGGGCAAGCTGGTGCTGGCGTACGGGGGGCTGGGGACGGTGATGGACGAGGCGGTGGCGAAGCGCGGCGCCGCGGGCGTGGTGTGGTCTCCCAACCCGGCCGTGGACCGCAACCTGTCGTACCCGGACCAGGTCAACTGGTCCACGATCCCGCTGCAGACGGCGAGCGGAAAGCCGTCCACGTTCGCGTTCATCCTCACCCTGCGGCAGGGCCAGGCGCTGCGGCAGCGGCTCGCGGCGGCGCGGGAGCCGCTGCGGGTGCGCGCGCAGGTGGACGCCGAGTTCACCTCGCGCGAGGGCGAGGAGCCCTGGCAGGTGATGGTGGAGGGCTTCATCCGCGGGACCGAGCCGGGGATCGCGCAGGACGTGATGCTCACCGGGCACCTGCAGGAAAGCAAGCCTTCGGCGAACGACGACGGGAGCGGCATCGCCAGCATCACCGAGATCGCGCGGGCGCTGAACAAGCTGATCGCGGACGGCGCGCTCCCCCGGCCGCGCCGCGACATCCGCTTCTGGTGGCTCACGGAGATCAGCAGCCAGCGCCAGTTCTTCGCCGACGACCCGGAGGCGCACCGCCGCATGTGGGTGAACGTCAACCAGGACATGGTGGGGGCGAACCAGGCGCAGGACGTGATGCGGACGCAGAACGTGACGCGCGTGCCCGCGGCGCGCTTCCACTTCCTCAACGACGTCACCGAGGCGGTGGTGGACTACATGGTGGCGGCCAACAACTTCGACCTGGCCCAGCAGCAGAACGGGATCCCGCTGTACCCCAACCCCCACTTCGCGCGGCTGGGAACGCGGCACCGCTACAACGCCCGCTCCATCTGGTTCCACAACAACACCGACCACATGCCGTTCAACGAGGCGCCCATCGGCGTCCCGGCGGTCACCTTCACCAACATGCCGGACCACTTCATCCACACGTCGGACGACGACCTGTGGAACATCGACCGCACCCAGCTGGGCCGGAACGCCGCCGCCGTGGCGATGATCGCCTACGCCATGGCCTCCGCGGACGACCGCTCGGCGCCGGCGCTCGCCGCCGAAACGGCGGGGCGGGGCGCCCAGCGGCTGGCGCGCAACCTGGGGCTGGGGATGTCGTGGATCGCCGTGGCGGAGGCGGGGGACCGCGCCGCGGCGTACGGCCGGGCCGTCGAGCAGGTGCGCTACGCGGCGCGGCGCGAGCGGCGGGCGCTGGGCTCGCTGGCGGGGATCTCCCCGGAGGGGCGCCGCATGTCGGGACCGCTGCTGGCGGAGCTGGACCGGCAGGAGGCGCAGGCGCTCCGCGAGCTCGCCCTCAACTTCCGCCTGGTGGCCGGCCGCGGCGCCCCCTCCCCCGCGCCGCTCTCCGAGGTGGAGCGGCGCCTGGCCGCCGTGCGGCCCGCGCTCGCCGCCGGCCCCAGGGAGTTCCTGGAGAAGCGGGGCCAGATCCCCGGCGTCCCCGGCCTGCACGGCCTGATGTCGCACGAGCTGCTCAACTTCCTGGACGGCCGGCGCACGGGGCTGGAGGTGTACCGCGAGCTCGCCGCCGAGGCCCGGGAGGCCGGGAGCCACTACTTCGGGACCGTGACGCCGGAGGCGGTGATGCAGTACCTGGAGGGCGCGGAGAAGGTGGGGGTGGTGCGGATGTGACGGGCGGCCGGCCGCGGGATCGGAAACGACGGAGGGGGAGGCCGACCGGGCCTCCCC
>JBEVLE010000477.1:0-3441 GCA_040509335.1 Longimicrobiaceae bacterium
TCCTGCACGGTCTCGCGGGGCAGCAGCCGCACCTCGCCGCCGGTGAGCAGGGAGGTGAAGACCTCGAAGCCCCAGATGTCGAAGGCGTAGCTGGCCAGCGCCGGCATCACCTCGCCGGCGGCCAGGCCGAAGGTGTCGCGCACGGCGAGCAGCGTGCTCGCCAGGCTGGCGTGCTCCACCACCACGCCCTTGGGGCGCCCCGTAGAACCCGAGGTGTAGATGACGTACGCCGCGTTGCGGGGGCTCACCCCGCTCCGGGGCGCCTCCTCCGGCTCGGCGGCGATCGCTTCGCGGTCCGCGTCCAGGCAGACGACCTCCCCCGCGAAGGCGGGGAGCGCGTCCACGAGCCGGCCCTGCGACACCAGCAGGGCCGCGCCCGAGTCGCTCAGGGTGTACGCCAGGCGCTCGGCCGGGTAGTCCGGGTCCAGCGGCACGTACGCGCCGCCGGCCTTGAGCACCCCCAGCACGCCCACCACCATCTCCGGCCCGCGCTCCAGGCAGACCGCAACGCGGGTCTCCGGCCCCACTCCGTGCGCGCGCAGCCGGTGCGCGAGCCGGTTGGCCCGGCGCTCCAGCTCGCCGTAGCCGAGCGTCTCGCCGCGCCCCGAGACCGCCGCGAGCCCGGGCGTGCGCGCGGCCTGGGCCGAGAACAGGTCGTGCACGCACGCCGGCGCGTGACCCAGGGATTCCGTGCCGGAGCCGGCCAGTAGCTGCGCCCGCTCGCCCTCGCGCAGCAGCGACACGGCCGAGATGCGCTGCCGCGGGTCGGCGACCATCGCCTCCAGCACCGTCTGCAGGTGCCCCGCCATCCGCTCGATCGTTCCTGCGTCGAAGAGCGCCGGCCGGTACACGAGCAATCCGCCCAGGGCCTGTCCGGTGTCGGTGAAGACCAGGTCCAGGTCGAACTTGGACACGAGCTCGCCCGGCCCGAACGGCTCCAGCTGCAGCTCCCCCAGCACCAGCCGCCCCTCGTCCCCGGCGGCCTGGTTCACGGTGAAGATCGTCTGGAAGACCGGGGAGTACGTCAGGCTGCGCTCCACCGACAGCTCCTCCACCAGGCGCTCGAAGGGAAGCTCCTGGTGATCGAACCCTCCCAGCGTCGTCACCCGTGTCGATTCCACCAGCTCGGTCCACGCGGGATCGGCGCCGAGCTCGGCGCGCAGCGCCAGCACGTTGACGAAGAAGCCGATCAGCCCCTCCGTCTCCCGCCGGCTGCGCCCCGCGATGGGGGTGCCCACCACCACGTCGTCCTGCCCGGAATACCTTGCGAGCAGCACCTGCCACGCGGCCAGCAGCGTCATGAACAGCGTGGTTCCCTGCCGGTCCGAGAGCTCGCGTAGGGCCTGCGCCAGCTCGGTGGGAAGCAGGAAGCGGTGCTTCCCCGCGACCAGGCTCTGCCCCACGGCGCGCGGACGGTCGGTGGGGATCTCCAGCAGCGGCGGCGCACCGGCCAGGCGCTCCGTCCAGTAGCCGATGTGCTTCTGCAGGGTCTTGCCGCTGAGCCAGCCGCGCTGCCACACCGCGTAGTCGGCGTACTGCACCTCCAGCTCCGGCAGGCCCGGCTCCTCGCCCCGGGCGAAGGCGCCGTAGAGCGCGGAGATCTCGCGCACCAGCACGCTGCGGCTCCAGCCGTCGCTGACGATGTGGTGCAGCGTGAAGAGCAGGACGTGGTCCTCGTCCCCCAGGCGCAGCAGCGTGCTCCGCAGAAGCGGGCCGGCCTCCAGGTCGAAGGGGCGCAGCGACTCCTCGGTCGCCAGCCCCTCGGCCCGCGGCTCGCGCTCGGCCTCCGGCAGCTCCCGCAGGTCCAGCTCGACGAGCGGGACGGGGGCGGGCGGGTGGACGACCTGCACGGGCTCGCCGTCGTTCTCGGCGAACGTGGTGCGCAGGGTCTCGTGCCGCCGCACCAGCGCGTCCACGCTCGCCCGCAGCGCCGCGGTGTCCAGCGCGCCGCGCAGGCGCAGCGCGAAGGGCACGTTGTAGGCGGCGCTCCCCGGGTCCAGCCGGTCCACCAGCCACAGCCTCTGCTGCGCGAACGAAAGAGGCGGAGGGCCCTCGGAGGCTCGGCGCGAGATCGTCTCGTGGAGCAACGTGCTCTTCTCCCGCAGGATCTTCTGCAGGAGCGCCTTCCTCTTCGCGGGCGAAAGCTGCCCCGGTGCGCTCGCGGTGCCAGCAGTGGGTTTATCGCTCATGTGCGGCAGTGGCAATGTTGAAGGATTACGGCTCGATCGCTGTGCTACCGGACCGCAGCCTTCTCGGCGCCGGGGTCCTGCTCGGATTCCAGATCTTCGAGGTCTTCCACCATCTCGTCGGCGCCCAGCTCGCCGATCAGCTGGTCCTCCACGATCGCCGCCAGGGCTTCCACCGTGGGCTGCTCGAACACGGCACTCAACGGCACCTCGATCCCCAGCGACTGCCGCAGCCGCGAGACCACCTTCGTGGCGAGCAGCGAGTGCCCCCCCAGCCTGAAGAAGTTGTCCTCGGCCCCCACCCGCTCCAGCCCCAGCAGCTCCGCGAAGATCCCCGCCATCAGCGCCTCCACCTCCGTACGCGGCTCCACGTATTCCTCTTCGGACGCGCTTTCCGGCGCCGGCAGCAGCTTCCGGTCGACCTTGCCGTTGGCCATGATCGGCAGCTGCTCCATCACCACGAAGGCGCCCGGCACCATGTACTCCGGCAGCTGCTCCCCCACGTGGCGCCGCAGCTCCGCCACCGCCCGATCCGCCGCCGCCGGCTCCCCCCCCGCCTCCGGGACCAGGTACGCCACCAGGCGCTGCTGTCCCGGCGTGTCCTCCCGCAGCAGGACCACCGCCTCGCGCACCTGCGCGTGCGTGCGCAGGACCGCCTCGATCTCCCCCAGCTCCACCCGGTAGCCCCGCACCTTGACCTGGTGGTCGGCCCTGCCCATGAACTCGATCTCACCGTCCGACCGGCGGCGGCCCAGGTCGCCCGTCCGGTACAGCCGCGCTCCCGCCACCCCGCGGTGCGGGTCCGGGAGGAAGCGCTCCGCCGTGAGGTCGGGCCGGCCCATGTACCCGCGCACCACCCCCACTCCGCCGATGTACAGCTCCCCGGCCACGCCGGTCGGCACCGGCTCCATTCGCCCGTCCAGCACGTACAGCTGGGTGTTCCCGAAGGTACGTCCGATCGGCGGGTCGCCATCCTCCGCCGCGTACGCGCTCGACGTGTTGCGGATGCTCGCTTCCGTCGCTCCGTACCCGTTGAAGAAGCGCCGCCCCTCGCGCGACCAGCGCCGCAGCTGCTCGCCCGGCAGCCGGTCCCCGCCGCAGATCAGCGTGCGCAGCTCCGGAAGCGCCTCCACCGGAGTGGCCGCCAGCGCCGACTGCATGGTCTTCACGTGCGTGATCCGCTCCTCGCGCAGCGTGCGCAGCAGGTCCTCCCCCGGCAGCATCGCCCGGCGGGGCGCCACCACCAGCTCGGCCC
>JBEVLE010000478.1:0-23614 GCA_040509335.1 Longimicrobiaceae bacterium
TGGCGTGCACCACCGGCTCCGCCACGCTCGCCAGCTCCAGCGCGTTCTCCACCAGCACCAGCTTCCCGCCCCACGACAGCGTCCCGAACACCTCCGCAACCGACACGTCGAAGTTGATCGACGTCGAGAACAGCACGGACGACCGCTCTTCGTCGGAGACGTTCTCGCGCAGCCAGTGCAGCAGCACGACGGTGGAGGCGTGGCGGATCATCACGCCCTTGGGCCGCCCCGTGGAGCCCGAGGTGAAGATGACGTGCGACAGGTTCTCCGGAAGAACCCCGCTCTCCGCGACCTCGGCCGGTTCCGACTCGACCTGGGCGCGGACGGCGTCCAGCGCGAGCGCGCGGGTGCCGGCCGGCAGCACGCCCGCCAGCGCGCTGGAGGTGAGGACGAGGGCGACGCGGGCATCCTCCTGCATGTAGCCCAGCCGCTCGCGCGGGTAGGCGGGGTCCAGCGGCACGTAGGCGCCGCCGGCGCGCAGCACGGCCAGGAGGGCCACCACCAGCTCGGGGGTGCGCTCCAGGCACACGCCCACGCGCGTCTCCGGCCCCACGCCGAGCCGGCGCAGGTGGTTGGCAAGGCGGCCGGAGCGCGCGTCCAGCTCCGCGTAGGAAACGCTCTCGCCGCGGAAGGAGACCGCGGGCGCGCCGGGGGTGCGGGCGGCCTGCGCGGCGAACAGGTCGTGCACGCGACGCCCCGCCGGGTAGTCGCGCCGGGTGGCGTTGAGCTCCTCCAGCACGTGCCGCCGCTCCGCGGCCGGGAGGACGGGGAGCAGCGCCGGGGGCGCGTCCACGCCGGACGCGATCGCGTGCAGCAGCGTGGCGAAGTGCCCCAGCATGCGGTCGATGGTGGCCGCGTCCCACAGGTCCGTGCGGAAGGTGAGGCCGCCCGCCAGCCCGTCCGGGCCCTCGTTGAAGAGCAGGCTCAGGTCGAACTTGGCGGCGTCCACCTTGCTGGTCAGCGCCTCCATGGTCACGGGGCCCAGCCGCAGCTCCTCGCGCTCCGACATCTGCAGCGAGAACATCACCCGGAAGAACGGCGACTGGCGGACGTCGCGCTCGGGGTGCAGCTCCTCCACCAGCTTTTCGAAGGGGACGTCCTGGTGCCCGTGCGCCTCCAGGACGCTGCCGCGCACCTGGCGCAGCAGCTCGCGGAAGCTGCGCGGCGCGGACAGGTCGGCGCGGATCACCAGCGTGTTGGCGAAGAAGCCGATCAGCTCCTCCACTTCGGGCCGCGTGCGCCCCGCCACCGGCGTCCCCACCAGCACGTCGTCCTGCCCGCTCCAGCGCCCCAGCACCACCTGCCAGGCGGCCAGCATCGCCATGAACAGCGTCGCGCCCTCGGCGCGGCCCACCGCGCGCAGCCGCTCCATGTCCTCCCTGCCTATGCGGATGCGCCGGACGGTGCCCCGCGACGACGGCACCGCCGGGACGGGGCGGTCGGTGGGCAGTTCCAGCGTGGCCGGGGCGTCCGCCAGCCGCCCGCGCCAGAAGGCCAGCTGCCGCTCCAGCGTGGCGCCCGAGAGCCACTCGCGCTGCCAGGCCGCGAAGTCGGCGTACTGCACCGGCAGCTCCGGGAGCGACGCCGCGTGCCCCTGCGAGTACGCCGCGTACAGCTGCGTGACCTCGCGCACCAGCACCTGCATGCTCCACCCGTCGCTGACGATGTGGTGCATGGTGAACAGGATCACGTGCTCCTCCGGCGACAGGCGCAGGAGGGCGGCGCGCAGCAGCGGCCCCCGCGCCAGGTCGAAGGGCCGCGACGCTTCCTCGTCCACCAGCCGCGCCACCGCCGCGTCGCGCTCGTCCTCCGGCAGCCCGTCCAGCTCCGTCACCGGCATGGCGACGGGGACCGCGGGGAGCGCCACCGCAACCGCGCCCTCGTCGGTGGCGCGGAACACGGTGCGCAGCACCTCGTGGCGGGCCACCACCTCGCCCAGGGTGCGCTCCAGCGCCGCCACGTCCAGCGGGCCCAGGATGCGCAGGGCCTCGGGGATGTTGTACGCCGGGCTCCCCGGGTCGAGCTGGTCCACGAACCAGAGCCGCTGCTGCGCGAACGACAGCGGGGCGGGCCCCTGCCGCGTCCGCCGCGGGATGCGCTCCTCCTCCGTGGCCGCGGCCCGCTGCCGCCGCAGCTTCTGGAGCAGCAGCGCCCTCTGCTCCGGCGTGAGCCGGTCGAGCACGCTCCCGGCCGGCGCGGCGGGCGCCGCCTCGGGGACCGCCGCCGCGTCCGGGGCCGGCAGAGCGTCCGCCGGCCCGATCAGCAGCGCCTCCACCACCCGCGCCAGCTCGGCCACGGTGGGCGCCTCGAACAGGGCCCGCAGCGGCACGTCCACCCCGAACGCCTCGCGGATGCGGAGGATGGCGCGGGTGGCCAGCAGCGAGTGCCCGCCCAGGTCGAAGAAGCCGGCGTGGATGCCCACGCGCGCCGCGCCCAGCACCTCCGCGAAGATCTCCGCCAGCGTCGCCTCGGTGGGGGTGCGCGGGGCGGCGTCGGCGTCGTCCGCGCCGACCTCCGGGTCCGGCAGCGCGCGGCGATCCACCTTGCCGTTCGCGTTCAGCGGCAGCGATTCCAGCACCACCACGACGGAGGGGACCATGTACTCCGGCATCCGCTCGCGCAGGTACGTCCGCAGCTCCGCGCCGGCGACGCCGGCCTCCGCGTCCGCCGCCGCGTAGCCCACCAGCCGCCGGTCCCCCGACGCGTCGGCGCGGACGACGACCACGGCCTCGCGCACCGCGGGGTGCGCGGCGAGGACCGCCTCCACCTCGCCGGGCTCCACGCGGAAGCCGCGCACCTTGACCTGCTGGTCGATGCGGCCCAGAAACTCGATCTCGCCGCGCGCGTTCCAGCGCGCCCGGTCGCCGGTGCGGTACAGCCGCGCGCCGGGGACGCTCCCGAAGGCGTCGGGGACGAACCGGTCGGCGGTCAGCGCGGGGCGCGCCAGGTACTCCCGCGCCACGCCCCAGCCGCCCACGCACAGCTCGCCCGGCCATCCCTCCGGCACCGGCTCGCCGGCGCGGTCCAGCACGTACGCCGTGCTCCCCGCGATCGGCCGCCCGATCGGCACCGTCCACGCGTCCTCCGCCACCTGGGCGATGGGGTGCCAGGTGCTGAAGACCGTGTTTTCCGTGGGCCCGTAGACGTTCATCAGCCGCCCCGGGGCGCCCGTCGCCAGGGCGCGCCGCGCCGCGCCGGGGTCCATCGCGTCGCCGCCCACCAGCAGGCGGGCCACCGTGGCGAAGGCGTCCGGCGCCGCGGCCACCGTCTGCGTGAAGAGCGCGCTGGTGAGGAACATCCCCGTGATCCGCTCCCGGCGCAGCGCTTCCGCGAACCGGTCCGGGACGAGCGTGGTGTCCCGGTCGATCCCCACCACGCACCCGCCGTTCAGCAGCGCGCCCCAGACCTCCCAGGTCGCCGCGTCGAAGGCCGCGTTCGCCACCTGCGCCACCCGGTCCCCCGCCCCGAGCTGCACGAAGTCCGCGTCCCGCACCAGGCGCACCACGGCCCGGTGAGGCACGGCGACGCCCTTTGGGGTGCCGGTGGAGCCGGAGGTGTAGATGACGTACGCCAGCTGCGAGTGCGAAAGTGCGAAAGTGCGGGAGTGCGAAAGTGCGTCCGCGTCCTCCGCACCGGCGTGCTCCCCCCCGTCCAACAGCACGGTCTCGCCGGCGAACTCCGGGAGCCGGTCCAGGAGCGCGCCCTGCGCCACCAGCACCCGCGCGCCGGAGTCGGCCAGCATGAAGGCGAGACGCTCGGCCGGGTACTCCGGGTCCAGGGGGAGGTAGGCGCCGCCGGCCCGCAGGATGGCCAGCATCCCCACGACCATCTCGGCCGAGCGCTCGGTGAACAGGCCCACGCGCGCGTCCGGGCCCACCCCGCGCGCCGCCAGCTCCCGGGCGAGGGCGGCGGAGCGGCGGTCCAGCTCGGCGTAGGTGGTCACGGCGCCGGAGAAGCGGAGCGCCGGGGCATCGGGGGTGCGCGCCGCCTGTTCGGCGAACAGCTCGTGCACCGTGCGCGTGGGCGCGGGCACGTCGCCGGGGGCGTTGTACTCCACCAGCAGCCGGCGGCGCTCGCCGGCGTCCAGCAGCTCCACCTCGGCGGGGCGGCGCTCCGGGTCCGCGGCGACGGCCTCCAGCAGCGCGCGGAGCCGGTCCAGCATGCGCTCCACGGTGCGCGCGTCGAACAGGTCGGTGCGGAAGGACACGATCCCGCCCAGCCTTTCCGCCCCGCCGGTCATCACCAGCGTCAGGTCGAACTTGGCGGCCTCCTCGTCGCCCCCCAGCGAAGCCAGCCGCAGCCCGCCCAGGCGCAGCTCCTCCATCGCCAGGTTCTGCATGGCGAAGGTGACCTGGAAGACGGGCGTGTGCTGCAGGCTGCGCTCCGGCTGGAGCTCCTCCACCAGCCGCTCGAAGGGCACGTCCTGGTGCGCGTAGGCGCCCAGCGTGGTCTCCCTGACCCGGGCCAGCAATTCGCGGAAGGTGGGCCGCCCGTCCAGGCGGGTGCGCAGCACCAGCGTGTTGACGAACATCCCGATCAGCCCCTCCGTCTCGGCGCGGGTGCGCCCGGCGATTGGGGTGCCCACCACCACGTCGTCCTGCCCGCTCCAGCGCCCCAGCAGCGCCTGGAAGGCGGCCATCAGCGTCATGAACAGCGTGGCGCCCTCGCGGCGCGACAGGGCGTCCAGCGCCCCGGCCAGCTCCGCGGGGAGCTCGAAGGCCACGCGCGCCCCGGCCTCGGTGACCACGGCGGGGCGCGGCCGGTCCGTGGGGAGCTCCAGCAGCGGCGGGGCCCCGGCGAGCTGGCCGCGCCAGAAGGCCACCTGCCGCTCCATGGCGCCGCCCGCCAGCCAGCGGCGCTGCCACACGGCGTGGTCGGCGTACTGCACCGGCAGCGCGGGGAGCGCCGGCTCGCGCCCCCCGGCGAGCGCCGAGTACAGCTCGGACACTTCGCGCACCAGGATCCCCAGCGACCAGCCGTCGGAGATGACGTGGTGAAGGGTGAAGAGCAGGCCGTGCTCCTCGGCCCCGGCGATCACCAGCAGCGCGCGCATCAGCGGCCCGCGCGCCAGGTCGAAGGGGCGCAGCGCCTCCACGGCGGCCAGCCGCCGCGTTTCGCGGCGCCGGGCGTCGTCCGGCAGGCCGGACAGGTCCACGGCCGGCAGCGGCACCCGCCCGGCGGGGAGCACGGCCTGCACGGGCTCGCCCTCCGCCCGAGCGAACACGGTGCGCAGCGTCTCGTGGCGCGCGGCCAGCGTGTCCAGGCTGCGGCGCAGCGCCGGCACGTCCAGCGCGCCCTCCAGCCGCAGCGGGTGCGGCATGTTGTAGGCGGCGCTCTCCGGCTCCAGCTCCTGGAGGAACCAGATGCGCTGCTGCGCGAACGACAGCGGCAGCGGCGTGCCGTCCCGCGGCACGGGGAGCACCGGAGGGGCGTCCTCGCCCTCGCCGGCGCGGCGCATGGCGTCGATGCGCGCCGCCGTCCCGGCCACCGTGGGCGCCTCGAAGAGCGCGCGCAGCGGCAGTTCCACCGCGAAGGCGCGCCGCACGCGCGAGATCATCCGCGTGGCCAGCAGCGAGTGCCCGCCGAGCGCAAAGAAGTCGTCCGTGGCGCCCACGCGCTCCGCGGCGAGCACCTCCGCCCAGATCTCCGCCAGCTCCCGCTCGGTGGGCGTGGCGGGGGCCACGTACTCCGCACGCGCCGCGGCGTCGTCCGGGTCGGGGAGGGCGCGGCGGTCCAGCTTGCCGTTGGGGAGGAGCGGCAGCGCGTCCAGCCGCACCCAGGCGGCGGGCACCATGTACGGGGGGAGCCCGTTCGCCAGGTACGCGCGCAGTTCCGCCGCGGAGGGGTCCGCCCCCTCCGCCGCCACCACGTACGCCACCAGCCGCGCCTCGCCCGGGCGCTCCTCGCGGGCGACGACCGCGGCCGCGGCCACGCCCGGGTGCGCCCGCAGCACGGTCTCCACCTCGCCCGGCTCCACCCGCACGCCCTGCACCTTGACCTGCTGGTCCACGCGCCCCAGGAACTCCAGCACCCCGTCGCGCCGCCGCTTGACCCGGTCGCCCACGCGGTACATGCGCGCCCCCGGCTCCGCCGAGAACGGATCGGGGACGAACTTCTCGGCCGTCAGCTCCGGCCGGCCGCCGTAGCCGTGGGCCAGCCCCGGTGAGGCGATGTACGCCTCCCCCGGCACGCCCGGCGGGGTCGGCTCCAGCTCCGCGTCCAGCACGAACACGCGCGTGTTGTGGATGGGCACGCCCACCGGCGCGATCGGCGTCGCCTCGTCGTCGGCCACGGTGTGCAGCGTGGACGACATGGTGCACTCCGTCGCCCCCCACTGGTTGACCACCCGCAGCCCCGCTCCGAACACGGAGTGCGCCCGCCGCACGTCCGCCACCGGCAGCGGCTCGCCGCTCGCCAGCAGCAGCCGCAGCGACCCGGCCGTTCCGCCCGACTGCTCGGCCTCGGCCAGGATGGGGCGGAGGACGGAGGGGACCACCGCCATGATGGCGGTGACGCCCTGCGCGCGGACGCGCTCCAGCAGCAGCCGCGGCTCCGCCAGCTCGCCCGCGGGCGAAAGCACCAGCCGCGCCCCCGCGGTCAGCGGCCCCAGCGTTTCGCGGATGGACGCGTCGAAGGTGGGCGTCGCCATCTGGAGAACGGCATCTCCCTCGCCCAGCCCGTACTCCTCCGCCAGGAACGCGAGGTAGTTGACCGCGCCCCCGTGGCTGACGAGCGCGCCCTTGGGACGGCCCGTGGAGCCGGAGGTGTACACGACGTAGGCCAGGTGGCCGGGAGACAGGGAGGGCGAAGCGGCACCCGCATCGTCCTCCGCGCCGCCGTCCATCACCGCGATCTCGCCGCCGAACTCCGGCAGGCGGCCGCGCAGCGCTTCGGCCGTGAGCACCAGCGAGGCGCCGGAGTCCTCCAGCACGTAGCGGGTGCGCTCGGCGGGGTTCCCCGGGTCCAGGGGGACGTACACGGCGCCCGCCTTGAGCACGGCAAGCAGCGACTCGATCCACTCCGGGCCGCGCTCCAGGAACACGCCCACGCGCGTCCCGGGGGCCACGCCGCGCCGCGCCAGGGCGGCGGCCAGCCGGTCGGAGCGCCGGTCCAGGTCGGCGTAGCTCCGCTCGCCGCCCTGCCACGACAGCGCCACGGCGTCGGGGGTGCGCCCTGCCTGGCGGCGGAACAGGTCGTGGATGCACGCCCCGCGCGGACGGTCGCGCGCCGGGCCGGCGGACGCCGCGAGCGCGAGCGCCCGCTCGCGCTCGTCCATCAGCGGGAGCGTGGCCGCGGCGCGCTCCGGGTCGCCCGCGAGGCCTTCCAGGAGCGTGGACAGGTGGCGCTCCATGCGCTCCAGCGTCTGCGGCTCGAACAGGTCGGTCCGGTAGGTCATCGAACCCCGGAACACGCCCCCGCCGTCCTCCCACGCCGTCAGGCTGAGGTCGAACTTGGCGGCTTCGGTGGAGTGGTCCAGCCCCTCCATCTGCAGCGCGCCGACGTCCATCTGCCCCAGGTCGTTGTTCTGGTAGGTGAACATCACCTGGAACAGCGGCGCGTGCTGGAGCGAGCGCTCGGGGGCGAGCTCCGCCACCAGCCGCTCGAAGGGCACGTCCTGGTTGGCGAACGCGTCCAGCGTCGACTCGCGCACCCGGTGCAGCACCTCGCGCACGGTGGGGGCGCCGGACAGCTCGGTGCGCAGCACCAGCGTGTTGACGAAGAAGCCGACCAGCCCCTCCAGGTCCAGCCGGTTGCGCCCGGCGATCCCCGTCCCCACGCTGACGTCGTCCGTGCCGGCGTAGCGCGCCAGGAGGAGCTGCCACGCGGCCAGGAACACCATGTACGGGGTGATCCCCTCGCGCCGGCACAGGTCCCCCACCGCGCGCGAGGTTTCCGTGGAAAGCGTCCAGGCGTGCGAGGCGCCGCGCAGCCCCTGCACGGCCGGGCGCGGGTGGTCCGTGGGGAGGTCCAGCGTGGGCGGGGCGCCCTCCAGCTTTTCGCGCCAGTAGGCGAGCTGCTTCTGCAGGCGGCCGCCGGCGAGCCATTCGCGCTGCCACGCCGCGAAGTCGCCGTACTGCACCTGCGGCTCCGCCAGCGGCGAGGGGAGCCCGTGCGAAAAGGCGCCGTAGAGCGTGGAGAACTCGTTCACCAGCACCCCGATGCTCCACCCGTCGCTGACGATGTGGTGCACCGTGAGCAGCAGCGTCCACTCCGCCCCGCCCTGCCGCAGCAGGGTGGCGCGGACCAGGGGCCCGCGCCGCAGGTCGAAGGGGGCGGTCGCGTCGGCGTGCGCCAGCCGCTCCACCTCCCGCGCGCGCGCCTCCTCGTCCACCCCGCGCAGCTCCACCACGGGGAGCGGCACCGGCGCGGCGGGGCGCACCACCTGCGCCGGCTCGCCCTCCACCTCGTCGAACACGGTGCGCAGCGACTCGTGGCGCCGCACGATCTCGGCGAGGGTGCGGCGGAGCGCCCGCACGTCCAGCTCGCCGCGCAGCGTCATGGGCGAGGGGATGTGGTACGCCGGGTTCCCGGGCTCGAGCTGGTCGATGAACCAGAGCCGCTGCTGCGCGAACGACAGCGGGAGCGGGCGGTCGCGCGGCGCGCGGCGGATCTGCTCGGCCTGGCGCCGCTCCTCGGCCTTGTTCTGGAGGATCTTCTGGAGCAGCATGCGCCGCTCGGCCGACAGCTCCGGGCGGCCGGGCGCCGCCGCGGCCGCGGCCGGCTCCGTCCGGGGGGGCTCCGCCGGGGCGACGGCCTCCGCCGCGGCGGCCGGGAGACGCTCGGCGAGCCCCGCGACGGTGGGCGCCTCGAACAGGGCGCGCACCGGGAGCTCCACCCCGAACACGTGGTCCACGCGCGACACCACGCGCGTGGCGAGCAGCGAGTGCCCGCCCAGCGCGAAGAAGTCGTCGTGCACGCCCACGCGCTCCACTTTCAGCACCTCGGCGAACACCTCCGCCAGGCGCGCCTCCACCGGCGTGCGCGGGGCCACGTACGCTTCCCCGGCCGCGCCCGTGGGCGTGGGGAGCGCGCGCCGGTCCAGCTTGCCGCTCGCCGTGAGGGGGAGCGCGTCCAGCACGGCGAAGGCGCCGGGGACCATGTGCTCCGGGAGCGTCTGCCGCAGGTGCGCGCGGAGCGCTTCCGGGTCCACGGCGGCCCCGGCCGGCACCACCCACCCCACCAGCCGCCCGCCGCGCCCGTCGACCGCCGCGTCGCGCACCGAGGAGTGCGCGCGCAGCGCGGCCTCCACTTCGCCGGGCTCGATGCGGAAGCCGCGCACCTTGATCTGCTGGTCCGTCCGGCCCAGGAACTCCAGCGCGCCGTTGGGGAGCCAGCGCGCCCGGTCGCCGGTGCGGTACATGCGCGCGCCGGGCTCCGCCGAGAACGGATCGGGGACGAACGCGGCGGCCGTCCCTTCCGGCCGGCCCAGGTAGCCGCGCGCCAGCACCGGGCCGCCCAGGTGCAGCTCGCCGGCGACGCCCGCGGGGGCGAGGCCGCCCGCGGCGTCCAGCACGTACGCCGTCCGCCCGCCCACCGGGGCGCCGATGGGGACCACGGCGCCGGGATAGGCGCCCGGGAAGCCGGCGGGGACGTCCCACACGGTGGCGGTGACCACGGTTTCCGTGGGGCCGTAGCCGTTCAGCAGCCGCGCGCGCGAGGCCGTGTTCTCGCGCCAGCGCAGCACCCCCTCCACCGGGACCGCCTCGCCGCCCACCATCACCATCCGCAGCCCGGCGGGCGCCCCGCCCCGCCCCGCGGCCTCCTCGGCCGCCGCGTGCCAGTACGCCGGCGGCAGGTTGGCGATGGTGACGCCCAGCTCCGCCACCCGCGGCAGGAGCTCGTCCGGGCTCCAGGGCTCGGCGCCGCGCATCACCAGCGCCGCCCCGGCGAAGAGCGTGGGGAACAGCTCGTCCAGCGCCACGTCGAACGCGGGCGACGCGAACGCCACCACCCGGTCCGCGGGCATCAGCCCCGCCAGCTCGCGGAACGCCAGGAAGTGCGCCGCCGCCGCCCGGTGCTCCACCGCCACGCCGCGGGGGCGGCCGGTGGAGCCGGAGGTGTAGATGATGTACGCCAGGTTCTCGGGCGACGGCGAGTGCGGGGGCGTCTCAGCGTCCCCGGCGCCGGCGGGGTCCGGCAAGTTCGCCGCGTCCACCGCCACGACGCGGCCCGCGAATGCGCCGAACCGGTCGCGCAGCCCCTCGCGCGTCAGCAGCACCCGCGCGCCGGCGTCCGCCAGCATGTACGCCAGGCGCTCCGCCGGGTAGGCCGGGTCCAGGGGGAGGTAGGCGCCGCCGGCGCGCATCACCCCCAGCGCGGCGGCCGCCAGCTCCGGGCTCCACTCCAGGCACACGCCCACCGCCGCCTCGGGCGCCACGCCCAGGCCGCGGAGGGTGTCGGCGATGCGGGCGGAGCGGCGCTCCAGCTCGGCGTAGGTCACCGTCTGCCAGCCATCCAGCACGGCGGGCGCGCCGGGGGTGGCCGCGGCCTGCCGCTGGAACAGCTCGTGGAGGCACAGCTCCGTGGCCGCCGCGCCCTCGGAGCGGCCCGCGGCCAGGAGCTGCGCGCGCTCGGCGGGGGCGAGCAGTTCCACCTCGCCGGGGCGCAGCCCGGGGTCCGCGGCCACGGCGTCCAGCAGGCGCCCCAGGTGGGCGAGCATCCGCTCGGCGGTCGCCGCGTCCCACAGCTCGGCGCGGAACGACAGCGCCCCCGCGAAGGCGCCGCCCTCCTCCATCATCTCCAGGTCCAGGTCGAACTTGGCGACCTCGGCTCCCCCGGCGAACGGTGCCATCTCCACCGCGCCCAGGCGCAGGCCGCCGTCAGCGGCCTCGTGGAGGGCGAACATCACCTGGAAGAGCGGCGTGTGGCGCAGGCTGCGCTCGGGCTGGAGCTCCTCCACCAGCCGCTCGAAGGGCACGTCCTGGTGCGCGTAGGCGCCCAGCGCCGCCTCGCGCACGCGGCCCAGCAGCGCGCGGAACGACGGCCCGCCCGACAGGTCGGCGCGCAGCACCAGCGTGTTGACGAAGAAGCCGATCAGCCCCTCCAGCTCCAGGCGCGTGCGCCCCGCCACCGGGGTGCCCACGCTGACGTCGTCCTGGCCGCTCCAGCGCCCCAGCAGCGCCTGCCAC
The DNA here is from genome assembly GCA_040509335.1 of Longimicrobiaceae bacterium. Taxonomy (GTDB): domain Bacteria; phylum Gemmatimonadota; class Gemmatimonadetes; order Longimicrobiales; family Longimicrobiaceae; genus JAFAYN01. The sequence goes on from JBEVLE010000478.1 coordinate 11,130, forward strand.
CCGGCCAGCAGCACCATGAACGGTGTGGCCCCGGCTTCGCGCGACAGGGCGCGCAGCGCCCGCGTGGTCCCCGCCGACAGCCGGAAGGCGGCGCTCGCCCCGCGCCCGTCCTGCGTGGTGGGGCGCGGCCGGTCCGTGGGGAGCTCGAGCAGGGGCGGCGCCCCCGCGAGCTGGCCGCGCCACCAGGCGAGCCGGCGCTCCAGCGCCTCGCCGGTCAGCCAGGCGCGCTGCCAGGCCGCGTAGTCGGCGTACTGCACCGGCAGCTCCGGGAGCGCGGGCTCGCGCCCCTCGGCGTACGCCGCGTACAGCGCGGACACCTCGCGCACCAGCACGCCCATGCTCCAGCCGTCGGAGACCACGTGGTGCAGGTTGAAGAGCAGTGCCCACTCCTCGTCGTCCAGGCGGAGGAGCGAGCTGCGCAGCAGCGGCCCGGCCGCCAGGTCGAAGGGGCGCAGCGCCTCCTCCTGCGCCAGGCGCGCCGCGGCCTCCTCGCGCTCCGCGGCCGGCAGGGCGCGCAGGTCGGCGACGCGGATCTCCGCGGGGACCGCGTCCAGCACCACCTGCGCCGGCTCCCCGCCGCGCGCCTCGAACACGGTGCGCAGCGCCTCGTGGCGCCGCACCAGCTCCGCCAGGCTGCGCTCCAGCGCGGGCACGTCCAGCCGCCCGCGCAGGCGCAGCGCGGCGGGGATGTTGTAGGCGGGGCTTTCCGGCTCGAGCTGGTGGATGAACCAGAGCCGCTGCTGCGCGAACGACAGCGGCAGCCCGCCGGCCCCGTCCCGCGGCACCCGGACGAGGGGCGGCGCCTCGGCCGCGCCCCCGGCCTCCGCGCGGGCGGCGTCCACCCGCGCGGCCAGCCCGGCGACGGTGGGCGCCTCGAACACCGCGCGCAGCGGCAGTTCCGTCCCCAGCGCTTCGCGAAGGCGCGCCACCAGGCGCGTGGCGAGCAGCGAGTGCCCGCCCAGCTCGAAGAAGCCCTGGTCGCGCCCCACCCGCTCCACCCCCAGAAGCCCCGCCCACAGCTCGGCCAGGATCTCCTCGGTGGGGGTGCGCGGCGCGACGTACGCTTCCGCCGCGGCGTCCGGGGCCGGGAGGGCGCGCCGGTCCAGCTTGCCGTGCGGGGTCAGCGGAAGCGCTTCCAGCACCGCCAGCGAGGCGGGGACCAGGTGCTCCGGCAGGCGCGCGCCCAGCCAGGCGCGCAGCTCCGCGGGGTCCGGCTCCGCGCCCTCCGCGGCGGTGACGTAGCCGGCCAGGCGGCGGTCGCCGGGGACGATCTCGTGCACCGCCACCGCGGCCTCGCGCACCGCGGGGTGGGCGGCGAGCACGGCCTCCACCTCGCCCGGCTCCACGCGGAAGCCGCGGATCTTTACCTGGGCGTCCAGCCGCCCCACGAACTCCAGCTGTCCGTCCTCGGTCCAGCGCACCCGGTCGCCCGAGCGGTACATGCGCGCCCCCGGCTCCGCGGAGAACGGGTCGGGGACGAAGCGCTCCGCGGTCAGCTCCGGCCGCCCCAGGTAGCCGCGCGCCACCGCCGGCCCGCCCACGCACAGCTCGCCGGGAACGCCCGGGGGCGTCCGGACGCCCAGGGGATCCAGCACCCGCACGCGCCGGTCGCCCACCGGCCGCCCGATGGGGAGCGACGGCCCGCCGAAGCCGGCCGGGACCGGGAAGCAGCTGGCGAACACGGTGGTCTCGCTGGGCCCGTAGCCGTTGACCAGCCGCAGCTCCGGGTACAGCTCCAGCGCGCGGCGCGCGTGCGCCGCGCTCACCGCTTCCCCGCCGGTCATCACCTGCGCCACGCCCTGCAGCACCTCCGGCGCGGTGTCCACGATCAGGTTGAAGTACGCCGCGGTGAGCCACAGCGTGTTCACCCCGTGGGCGCGCACCTGCTCGCCCAGCGCCGCCGGCTCCGACGTGTGCCCCGGGTACAGCACGCAGGTGCCCCCGGAAAGCAGCGCCGGCCACAATTCCAGCGTCAGCGCGTCCCACGACACGGAGGAGTGCTGGAGCACCACGACCCGCTCGTCCCAGCGCGCGTAGTCCGCCCCGCGGAAGAAGCCGGGAATCGCCCGGTGCGGCACCTCGGTGCCCTTGGGCTGCCCCGTGGAGCCCGAGGTGTAGATGACGTACGCCAGGTGGTCGGGAGACGGCGAGTGCGAAAGTGCGCCCGCGCCCTCCGCGCCGTCGTTCTCCCCCGGCCCGTCGAGCACCAGCACCTCGCCCCCGAACTCCGGGAGCCGGCCGCGCAGCGCCTCCTGCGTGAGCAGCAGCCGCACGCCCGCGTCGGCGAGCATGTACGCCAGCCGCTCGGCAGGGTACTGCGGGTCCAGCGGCACGTAGGCGCCGCCCGCCCCCAGGATCCCCAGCAGCCCCACCACCAGCTCCGGCGAGCGCTCCACGCAGATCCCCACGCGCACGTCCGGCCCCACCCCGCGCTCCGCCAGCCGGCGGGCGAGCCGCCCGGCGCGGCCGGCCAGCTCCGCGTAGGTGAGCGACACCCCGCCCGCCACCAGCGCGACCGCGTCCGGGGTGCGCGCGGCCTGCTCCGCGAACAGCTCGTGCACGCAGCGCCCCGCGGCCGGCGTCCCGTCGCCCGACGCGCTCCAACGCTCCAGCAGCTCCCGCTCCTCGCGCCCCGTCAGCTCCACCCCGGACAGGTGGCGGTCCGGGTCGGCCGCGAGCAGGTCCAGCAGCGTCCGGAAGCGCTCCGCCAGGCGGGCGATGGTGCCGGGCTCCCACAGCTCCGCGCGGTAGGAAAGGGTCCCGCCCAGCCCGTCGCCCTCCTCCCGCATCTCCAGCACCAGGTCGAACTTGGCCTCGGCGCCGCCCAGCTCCAGCGGCTCGGCCGCCAGCTCGCCCAGCCGCAGCGCGCCCCCGCCCGTGTTCTGCAGGGTGAAGATGACCTGGAAGAGCGGGGAGTGGCTGAGGCTCCGCTCCGGGTGCAGCTCCTCCACCAGCCGGTCGAAGGGGACGTGCTGGTGCGCCTGCGCCTGCAGCGTGGTGTCCCACGCCCGCGCCACCATGCCGCGCAGCGACGGGTCGCCGCCCACGTCGGTCCGCAGCACCAGGGTGTTGACGAAGAAGCCGATCAGCCCTTCCAGCTCCGTGTGGCTGCGCCCGGCCACCGGCGTGCCCACCACCACGTCCTCCTGCCCCGACCAGCGCGCCAGGAGCACCTGCCACCCCGCCAGCAGCACGGGGAAGAGCGTGGCCCTTTCGCCGCGCGCCACCGCGCGCAGGCCGCGGGTGGTCGCCGCGGGAACCGTGAAGCGCTCGGTCGCCTCGCGCCCCTCCAGGACCGCGCCGCGCGGGTGGTCGGTGGGAAGCTCCAGGACGGGCGGGGCCCCCGCCAGCCGGTCGCGCCACCAGTCGAGCTGCGCCTGGATGGGGGCGCCCACCAGGTTGTCGCGCTGCCACCAGGCGTAGTCGCGGTACTGCAGCGGCAGCTCCGGGAGCGGCGAGGGGCGCCCGCGCGAAAGCGCGTCGTAGATCGCCGACACCTCCTCCACCAGCACGCCCATGCTCCACGCGTCGCTGACGACGTGGTGCATCACGAAGACCAGCGCGTGCTCCTCCGGCGCCAGGCGCAGCAGGGTGACGCGCAGCAGCGGCCCGCGCGCCAGGTCGAAGGGGCGCGACGACTCGGCGGCCGCCCGCAGGCGCAGCTCCCGCCCGCGCGGCTCCGGGGCCAGCCCGCCCAGGTCCAGCAGGGGGATGCGCACCCGGCCCTCGGGGAGCACGACCTGCACCGGCTCGTCGTCCTCCTCGCGGATCACCGTGCGCAGCGCTTCGTGCCGGCGCACGATCTCCGAGAGCGTCCGCTCCAGCAGCGCCGCGTCCAGCCGGCCGCGCAGCCGCAGCCCCACCGACATGTTGTAGGCGGAGCCCCCCGGCTGCATGCGGTCCACCAGCCACAGCCGCTGCTGCGCGAACGACAGCGGCGCCGTGTCGGGCCCGTCCTCGTCGTCCCACTCGTCCGCGTCGTCCCAGTCGCCCACCTCGCCCCCCCGGTCTTTCTCGTCCGCCACCTCTGCCTCCTCCGCCTCGTGCGCGTCCCCTGCGACCACCACCTCCGCCGCTTCCCCTTCGTCCGCCTCCTCCAGCGCCGCGTCGAGCAGCGCGTCCAGGCGCTCGGCCAGCCCCGCCAGCGTGGGCGCCTCGAAGATCGCGCGCACCTCCATCTCCACGCCCAGCGCCGCGCGCACGCGCGACGTCACCCGCGTGGCGAGCAGCGAGTGCCCGCCCAGGGCGAAGAAGCTGTCGTGCGCCCCGATCCGCTCGCGGTGCAGCACCGCAGCCCAGATCGCCGCCAGCGCTTCCTCGGTGGGGGTGCGGGGCGGCACGTGCCCGGCCTCGCCGTCCGCGCCGTCGGGGGCGGGGAGCGCCCGGCGCGCCACCTTGCCGGTGGGGGTCAGGGGAAGCTCCTCCAGCACCACCACCGCCGCGGGGACCATGTACTCGGGGAGCCGCTCGCCCAGCCAGCGGCGCAGCGCGGGGGCGGACACCGCCCCGTCGGAGGGGACCACCCAGCCCACCAGGCGCCGCTCCCCCGGCTCGTCCTCGCGCACCATCACCACCGCCTCGCGCACCGCCGGGTGCCGCTCCAGCGCCGCCTCCACCTCGCCGGGCTCCACGCGGAAGCCGCGCACCTTGACCTGGTCGTCGGTCCGGCCCAGGAACTCCAGGACGCCGTCGCCCCTGCGGCGCGCCCGGTCGCCCGGCCGGTACATGCGCGCGCCCGGCTCGGCCGCGAACGGGTCGGGGACGAACTTCTCGGCGGTGAGCTCGGGCCGCCCCAGGTAGCCGCGCGCCAGCACCTCGCCCCCCAGGAACAGCTCCCCCGGGACGCCGGTGGGGGCGGGCTCCCCGCCCGCGTCCAGCACGTAGCAGCGCGCGTTCGCCACCGGCCGGCCGATGGGCGCCAGCAGCGGCCACTCCGCCGCGTCGCCGGCGAGCACGTGGGCCGTGGCGACGTGCGTCTCGGAGGGGCCGTAGTGGTTGTGGAGGGGGATCCCCAGCGCGCCGAACCAGCCGCGCACCGCGTCCGTGGCGCGCAGCTGCTCGCCCGCGGTCACCACCTCGCGCAGAGCCGCGGGGCGGACGCCGCGCGACTCGGCGGTTTCGGCGAGCTGCTGGAGCGCCGCGAAGGGGAGGAAGAGCCGCTCCACCCCCTCGCGCTCCACCAGGCGGAGCAGGGCTTCCGGGTCCCGCCGCGTCTCCTCGTCCACCAGCACCAGCGTGCCGCCGGCGCACCAGGTGGCGAAGATCTCCTGGAAGGAAACGTCGAAGCCCAGGGTGGTGAACTGGAGGGTGCGGAGGGGGCCGCCGCCGTGCCGGAGGTGCCAGGCGAGCAGGTTGACGAGCGGGCGGTGCGGCATCGCCACGCCCTTGGGGGCGCCGGTGGAGCCCGAGGTATAGATGACGTACGCCAGGTTCTCGGGAGACGGCGAGTGCGGAAGCGACGACGCACCAGCCTCCGGCTCGTGCTCCGTAGCGCTGTCCACCAGCACCAGCCGGCCCGCGAACTCCGGCAGCGTTCCGGCCAGCGACGCCTGCGTCACCAGCACGCGCGCCCCGGAATCGGCGGCCATGTACGCCAGCCGCTCGGCCGGGTAGCGGGGGTCCAGGGGGAGGTAGGCGGCGCCCGCCTTGAGGATCCCCAGCAGCGCCGCCATCATTTCCGGCCCGCGCTCCAGGTGGATGCCCACCCGGTCGTCCGCGCCCACGCCCATGCCGCGCAGCCGGTGCGCCAGGCGGCTCGCGCGCCGGTCCAGCTCGGCGAAGCCGAGCTCCCCGCCCGCCCAGCGGACCGCCGCGGCGCCCGGGGTGCGGGCGGCCTGAGCCTCGAACAGCTCGTGCACGCAGGCGCCGCGGGGGTACGCCTCCGCGGTGTCGTTCCACTCCTCCACCAGCCGCCGGCGCTCCTCCGGCCCCACGGTGGCGATCTCCGAAAGGCGCCGTCCCGGGTGCGCCGCCATCCCCTCCAGCAGGGCGGCGTAGTGCTCCAGCATGCGGTCCACCGTCGCCGGGTCGAACAGCTCCGTGCGGAATTCGGCCCGCCCGGCGATCCCGTCGCCCGCGTCGGTCAGCTCCAGCACCAGGTCGAACTTGGCGCTGCCGCTCTCGGTGGGCAGCGGCTCCATCTCCACCCCGTCCAGCCGCAGCGCCCCGTCCGGGAGGGCGTTCTGGAGGGTGAAGAGCACCTGGAACAGGGGGGCGTGGCGGAGCGAGCGGGCCGCGCCCAGCGCCTCCACCAGCCGCTCGAAGGGGACGTCCTGGTGCTCCTGGGCCTCCAGCACCGCGGCGCGGGTGCGCTCCAGCAGCTCGCGCACGGTGGGGTCGCCGCCCAGCTCGGCGCGCATCACCAGCGTGTTGACGAAGAAGCCGATCAGCCCCTCCACCTCGGCGCGCGGGCGGTTGGCCACCGGCGTGCCCACGCTCACGTCGTCCTGCCCGGACCAGCGCGCCAGGAGCGCCTGCCACCCGGCCAGCAGCGTCGCGAAGAGCGTGGTCCCCTCCGCGAGCGAGAGCGCGCGCACCGCGTCGGCGACGCGCCGCGGGAGCGCGAACGGGCGCGAGGCGGCGGCGCTCCCCGGCACGGCGGGGCGGGGGCGGTCAGTGGGGAGGTCGAGCAGGGGGGAGGCGCCGGCCAGCCGCCCGCGCCAGAAGGCGAGCTGCCGCTCCATCTCCGCGTCGTCCAGCCGGGCGCGCTGCCAGGCGGCGAAGTCGGCGTACTGCACCGGGAGCGGCGCCAGCGGCGACGGCGAGCCGCGCGAAAAGGCCTCGTACAGCGCGGACACCTCGCGCACCAGCACCGCCGTGGACCACTCGTCGCTGACGATGTGGTGCATGGTGAGCAGCACCACCGCTTCGTCCGCGGCCGTGCGCAGCAGCGCCGCCCGCAGCAGCGGCCCGCGCTCCAGGTCGAAGGGGCGGGCCGCCTCGGCCCGCGTCTCCCGCCGGACCGCCGCCTCGCGCTCCTCCGGCGGCAGCCCGGACAGGTCGGCCACGGACAGCGCCACCGGCCCCGGCTCCAGCACCCGCTGGAGCGGCTCGCCGTCCCGCTCCTCGAACACGGTGCGGAGCACCTCGTGGCGCCGCACCACCTCCGTCAGGCAGCGCTCCAGCAGCGGCGCGTCCGCGCGGCCGCGCAGCCGCAGCGCCACCGGGACGTTGTACGCCACGCCGGCGGGGTCCATGCGGTGGATGAACCAGAGCCGCCGCTGCGCGAACGACAGCGGCGCCGGCCCGCTCCCCGCCCGCGGGACGATGGCGTCCGCGCCGGAGGTGACCACGCCCTCGTCCTCCAGGAGGAGCTCGAGGAGCCGGAGCTGGTCCTGGGAAAGCTCCAGGGTGTCTGACGGGTGGTCCGGGTTCATGCGGCGCGTTGCGTGTGTACCTTCCGGAGCTGCGGGCGCGCGTGGCGCCCGGGCCTGCTGGAAAGGCCGGGAGGCGCGCTCGGGGCCCGTGACGGCCCGGGACGCACCGGAAACAGATGACACAGCGGGCGACTCTCGCTCCGCTGTCCCGATCGGTGCGGTGGCGGGGATGGGGGACCGGGCAGCACCCGGCCGGGCCGGCCTGGATATATCGTGGCGCTTTCCATGCGGAGTACCCGCGTGGCCGCCCCTCGGCTCTCCGCTTCGCGCTCCACCCCGCGCGGCTCCACTCCGCCCCCGGCCGCGGCGCCGATCCTTATCCGACAGGGAAGTAACTTACTGCATGGCGCCGCGTTTTGGAACCCCTTCGCCGATCGCCCGGACGGATGCCACATACCACTTCTGCACAAGCACTTACGCCCGCCGCACCAGTGCGGCCGTCGCGTGCTCTTCCCGGTCGCGGCGGGCGCCCGCCTGCGGGGGTGAGCTTCCCGCCGCCCCGGCGGCCGGCGAACGAGTGGGTTGACGCGCCGCGTATCAAGCGTTAATCTTGTCGCAGCAGCACAACGACTGAGACACAGGCCGCAATCAGGGCCCCCTCCGGCAGAGCGCCCGGGGAGGGGCCTTTTCGCGTTCCGGGGCAGGCCGGCAGCGCGGCCCCTCCGGCGCAAGGAGACCGGACCCTGCCCGTCCGGGACTTCTACCGCCACCGCAGGTCAGAACAGGAAACCAGAGGGCCACGGAGCCCCCGCCCGGCAGAGCGCCCGGGCCGGGGCTTTTTCGTGTCCGCGATCCGACCAAACCAGAGGAGGAGACCATGCCCAAGGCACACACGCTGACGGACAACTTCAGCGACAACGCCCGCGACACCGCCAAGTGGTACGAGTACGGCCCGGTCCAGGAGGTGAACCAGCGGCTGGAGATCCGCCCCGGCAGCTCGCTCGACGACAGCTACGGCGGGTACGCGTCCGTGAACCGGTACGACCTCACGGGCTCCGAGGTGGTGGTGGAGTTCGTCCGGGTGCTCCGCGGCGCGGACGGGGCCGAGACGTACATGACCCTGGAGAACTCGGCCGACGACACGATCGTCGTCAAGGTGCAGCAGGGGATGTTCTACGGCTCCTACCGCGCGGCGGGCGCGTCGTCGTCCACCCACGTGCGGGACCTCGCCTACGACCCCACCGCGCACCGGTGGGTCCGCATCCGCGAGCAGCTGGGGGTGCTCTACTACGAGTACTCCGCCGATGGGTGCGCGTGGAACCTGCTGGGGAGCGCCCCCGTTCCCTTCGACGTGACGTCTGTGAAGGTGGACCTCACGGCGGGGACGTACCTCCCCGTCTCCTCCCCGGGCACCGCCGTGTTCGACAACTTCAACGCCCCGGAGCGCGGCGACGCCCGGCGCGTGGAGGAACGGCGCCTGTCCGCCCGCGAGGTGCGTGAGGAAGCGGCGGAGCTGGCCGCTTCGCGCCGCCACGACGAGCACGCCAACAACAACGACGAGGTCGCCTACCCCAACCGGCCCCTGGTGGGCAACTTCTCCAAGAGCCTGAAGCACGACTCGCTGGGAGATCCGGACCCGGCGAGCTACGCCTCGCTGCTGCGCGCGCTGGAGAGCCGCGACCCGGCCGACTTCGAGGAGATCATCCTGGCCTCCTCCACGGCGCTGAAGCTCACCAACCCGCAGTCCGGGCTGACGTTCGACGTGGAGGGGCCCGACGCGCAGGAGGTCACCCAGCCGCCGGCGCCGCGCTTCGAGAGCGAGCAGGCGGCGCACGAGGCGGGCGAGCTGTACTGGATGGCGGTGGCCCGCGACGTCTACTTCGGCAGCTACGGGAGCGACACGGCCGTCGCCGCCGCCATCAACTCGCTGGGCAGCGAGTTCCCGCGCTTCGGCGGCACGGTGCCGGTGACGGCGCAGAACGTGTTCCGCGGCATCTACCCGGGCGAGCAGGTGGGGCCGTACGTCTCCCAGTTCCTGCTCAAGGGGAACACCGACCCGCGCAAGCCCGACGGTCTGGGGAGGGACGCCAACGAGGGGTTCATCTCGTACGGGTCGCGGGTCATCGACCAGCGGCAGATCCCGGCCGCCGCGGGGGTGGACTACCTGACCACCTTCACCGCCTGGCTGGGCGCCCAGAACGGCGTGGACACGCGCGGCCAGGACCAGTTCGACACCACGCGCCGCTTCATCCGCAACCTGCGCGACGGCACCACCTTCGTGCACTTCGACCAGGTGCTGGACGCCTGGTACAACGCCGCCTGGATCCTGATGAGCGAGCCGACGGGGAACCAGCTGGCGTTCGTCAGCGGCTCCACCGGCCGCCCCCAGATCGACCTGGAGTTTCCCAAGGACCAGGGCAACCCCTACGACCCGCCCGGCACGGCGATGGACTCGAAGACGCAGGTTGGCTTCGCCACCTTCGGCCCCACGCACCTGCTCCAGGTGCTCGGCGAGACCCTGGGCCGCGCGCTGCGCGCGGTGTGGTTCCAGAAGTGGTTCGTGCACCGCCGCCTGCGCCCCGAGGAGTACGGCGGGCGCGTGCACAACCACGTCACCGGGGCGCGCACCTACCCGCTGCACGCCAGCATCGTCACCTCGCTGCAGAGCGGCGGCCTGGCGCCGTACTTCGGCAACGCGGGGGAGAAGTTCCCGAGCTCGTACCTGCTCCCTCAGGCATACCCCGAGGGCGCGCCCACGCACCCGGCGTACGGCGCGGGCCACGCCACGGGCTCCGGGGCGCTCGCCACCATGCTGAAGGCGTTCTTCGACGAGAGCACACCCATCGAGAACCCGGTGCTCGCCAGCTCGGACGGTCTGTCGCTGGTGGCGTACACGGGGTCGGACGCGGGGCAGATGACGGTGGGCGGCGAGCTGAACAAGCTGGCCGGCAACATCGCCATCTTCCGCAACGCGGCCGGCGTGCACTGGAGGAGCGACTACACCGAGTCGCTGCTGCTGGGCGAGGCCGTCGCCATCCGCATGCTCCAGGAGATGTCGCTGGGCTTCAACGAGGACGACGCCTTCTTCGAGCTGACCAAGTTCGACGGCCAGAAGATCCGCATCTTCGACGGCAAGGTCGTACCGGTGATCGCATGACCTGAACGCGGGGAGGGCGCGCACGGCGCCCCCTTCCCGGAGCACACACACACCAGAAACGCGGCCCGCGAGGCCCCGCCCGGCACAGCGCCCGGGAGGGGCCTTTTCGCGTTCCGGGAGGCCGTGGACGCGACGGCGGGGGAGGACGGGCCGGCCGACCGGCCGGATCCGGGCAGCACACCATTCAGACCGGCGAGGACAGCATGGCACAGCTACCCAGGCGTGAGGAGGAGCGGCGTCTCGCCGCGCTCGGCATCCGGCAGCAGGCGGCGGAGCTGGCCGCGGAGCGGCCGCACGTGCCCGACGAGAACAACGGGGACGAGGTCAACTACAACCAGACGGACGTGCAGGACCCGGACCCGGGCGAGGACCCGCCCTTCATCGGCAACTTCTCCAAAGGGCTCCGGCACGATTCGCTGGGCGATCCCGACCCGGTGTCGTACGGCTCCCTGCTGCGCGCGCTCCAGAGCCGCGACCCGGGGGACTTCGAGCAGATCCTGCTGGGCACCATCGACCCGGGCGCCCGGCGGAAGAAGCTCACCAACCCGGAGGGCGGCCTGGCCTTCGACCTGAAGGGTCCGGACGCGCAGGAGCTCACCGTGCCGCCCGCCCCCCGCTTCGACAGCGAGGTGGAGGCGCACGAGGAGGGCGAGCTGTACTGGATGGCGGTCGCCCGCGACGTGGCGTTCATCGACTACGGCTCCGACCCGCTGATCGCCGCCGCCATCAGCTCGCTCAACTCGGAGTTCCCCTGGTTCGGCGGGACGGTCCCGGTCACCGCGCAGAACGTCTTCCGCGGCATCTACCCCGGGGAGCAGGTGGGTCCCTACGTGTCGCAGTTCCTGTGGAAGGGGAACAGCGACCCGCGCAAGATGCCCGGCGGCGGACGCAACGCCAGCGACGGCTACATCGCCTACGGCTCGCAGGTCATCGACCAGCGCCAGCAGACGGTGCTCGGCTACCCGGACCTGGGCGCCGCGGCCGACTACCTGACCGACTTCGCCTGGTGGCTGCGCGCCCAGAACGGCGAGGACTTCCGCGGGGCCGACCAGTTCGACTTCACCACCCGCCGCTTCATCCGCAACCTGCGCGACGGGGCCAACTACGTCCACTTGGACCTGGTCATCAACGCCTGGTACAACGCGGCGTGGATCCTCCTGTCGGAGCCGACGGGGAACCAGGAGGCGGCCGGTCCCGGCGCCGTGCCCATGCGCGACCGCGAGTTCCCCCTGGACAGGGGGAACCCCTACGAGATGCCGGCGCCGGACTCTCCCACCGAGGTGGGCTTCGTCACCTTCGGCGACCCGCACGTGATCGAGGTGCTGACCGAGGTGATCGGCCTCGCCGGCCGGGCCGTGTGGTACCAGAAGTGGTACGTGCACCGCCGCCTGCGCCCGGAGGAGTTCGGCGGGCGCATCGACAACTGGCTGAACGGTCGGCGCACCTACCCCATCCACCCCAGCATCAGGGACTCGCTGCTCACCGGCGGGCTGTCGCCGTACTTCGGCAGCCCCGGCGACCGCTACCCGTCGTACCTGCTCCCCCAGGCGTTCCCCGAAGGGGCGCCCACGCACCCGGCGTACGGGGCCGGGCATGCGACCATCTCCGGCGCCTGCGCCACCATCCTCAAGGCGTTCTTCGACGAGAGCAAGGCCATCGAGAGCCCGGTGATCGCCGCGGCGGACGGCCTTTCGCTGCTGCCGTACACCGGCCCGGACGCGGCGCAGATGACGGTGGGCGGCGAGCTCAACAAGCTGGCGGGCAACGACGCCCTGTTCCGCAACGCCGGCGGAGTGCACTGGCGCAGCGACTACACGCAGTCGCTGCTGCTGGGCGAGGCGGTGGCGATCCGCCTCCTGCAGGAGCTGTCCACCACCTTCAACGAGGACGAGGCGTACTTCCAGCTCACCCGCTTCGACGGGACCACCATCCGCATCGAGGACGGGTTCGTGGACACGGTGCCGGCGATGGCCGGGTCGTAGCCGCCCGGCGGACCCGCGGACCGGCCCGCC